>JAJZJU010000017.1 GCA_021809895.1 bacterium | reverse complement strand
GGTGCTCTCGCAAACCCGAAGCTCTGTCCCGGAACACCCCCACCACCTCACCAGTTGAGCTGGCGCGCAGCTCCTCCTCTTGAGCGGCCAGGGACGACTCCTGACCGGTCGTGCCCGACACCCGCACGTACAGCGCCTCGCGGCGGGGTATGTCCTTTGGCGCCTGGCCCAAGAACCGGTCCAAGTCCTCGCTACGGAACCTCCGTTCCCGGACCGGGCGCACCACCGGCACTCGGCCCTCGTCAGCCCAACGCCTCAACGTCACCGGGTGCACCCCCAGCACCTCCGCCGCCGCCTTGAGTCGCAACAATGCCACGTCACCAGGTATTACATATCACTCATGCCTGCTTAGCAAAAGCGGTCACTGCTGCGGACCCTGCGCCCGACCTGCGGAACGCAGGAAAGCACGCCTTACGAGCAACTGTTTGGAACCCCCGCAACAGCGGGGCCCGATCACTGCTCGGCTTGGCCGCGCAGACGTGCCACCGCGGCGTCGAGGAGGGCAGCCCGTGGGGCTTTGACCTCGATGTCGATCAGCTTGCGGTGGCTGCTTGCTCCTCGCAACAGCGTCACCGATCGGCGGGGCAGCGCGAGCGCTTCGGCGACCGCCCGAAGTGCAGCGTCGGTGGCTCTGCCCCCCTCGGCGGGCTCGGCGACGCGCACGACCAGGGCGCCATCGTGGTGTCCGCCCACGGCGGGCCTCGATGCACCCGGGCGGACATAGATCGCAACCCGCATGGCTCCAGTATGGGCGACCCCGGGACTGCCCGACTCTGCGGTTGGCTCGGAGCGCTGTCCCCGCAGTGTCGTAAGCCGAGTGGTGTCACCGCCGCCGGCCGCGAGGTCTTGTCAAGGCCCCTCTGAATTGCTTCCAGGAAGGCGGGTCAGTTGGTCAAGCTCTGTCTCGGCGGGCTCCGCCCGCCCTCCCGGACCGCTCACGACCCATTCAAACAACAGTAGTGCCAGTTATCCGGCGGTCGACTTCGGGGCGGTCACGGTCCCATCTCAAATGGTCAAGCGGGCCATGTGGTCGGCATGGTTGACCCGGTCGGGCCCTTTGCCCGACGATGCGGTGAATGTTCGGTGGTCCTGTGGAGACATCCAGCAGTGTGACCCATGGGGCCAGGGAAGAGAGCGGTCCTGCGGTGTCAGCCCGGCCGGGAGCCGTCGGCGCCGTGGTGTTCGACTATGGCGGGGTGCTCACAACCCCAGTTCGTGACTCCATCGGGTCCTGGCTCAAGCGTGATGGGATCGATCCCACCTCATTCTCCAGGACACTGAAGGCCTGGTTGTCACGGTCCGCGCCCCAGGGCACCCCAATCCACCGCCTCGAGACCGGAGAGCTCAGTGTCCCTGAGTTTGATCGCCTGCTGGCTGGGCAGTTGCTGTCCAACACCGGTGGTGCGGTGGCGCCGTTCGGGTTGGTGCGGGGCCTGTTCGCCGACTTACGGCCCGACCCGGCCATGTTCGGCCTGGCTGAAGCCCTAAAGCGGTGCGGGTTGAAGGTGGCCCTGCTGTCCAATAGCTGGGGCAACTCTTACCCGAGAGACCGTCTCGACGCCCTCTTCAGTCCGGTGGTGATCTCCAGCGAGGTCGGGATGCGCAAACCCAACGCCGACATCTTCAGGCACACCCTGAACCTGCTCGGCACTACAGCGGACCGGGTGGTGTTCGTCGACGATGCCGAGCCCAACACCGAGGGAGCGCGCCGCCTGGGCCTCCACACCATCCTTCACACGGACAGCGTCACCACCAGCCTGGCGCTCACCGAATTGGTGCCCGGCCTGGTGAGCGAGTACCGACAAGGCGAGCAGAGTCCATGACTGCGATCGGCCTCCGAGCCTGGGCCCCGGCGCTGTGATCCGCCAGGGTGGGCAGTTGATGGATGCGTGTCGGTTTGCGAGACGCTGGGAGAGCCACGGCGTTCAGTGGCGCAGGTCCCAGACCAATCGGGGCCGGGCCCCGCGCCCGCAAGGCCGTGCCCTTAGGCGCCGCTCCGCCGCCGGGTTGGTGTGGGTGCCGTGACCAGCGACCGACCGGATGCCCTCGGCGAGCCGGGGGAGACCCCGGGGCTGGACCTCGAGAGGTTCCGCAAGTTCTTCGAGTGGGCTTGCCCGGGGGCTGTGCGCGGACGATTACGAGCGGAGATGCTGATGGGGGGCAAGTCCAACCTGACCTACAGGGTCTCAGATGGGGCGACCTCCTGGATCGTTCGTCGGCCGCCGCTGGGTCACGTGCTGGCGACTGCTCACGACATGGCCCGTGAGTACAGGGTGATGACCGCTCTGCGCGACACGGACATTCCGGTGCCGGTGACGTATGCCCTCTGCGAGGACCCGGACGTGATCGGAGCTGCGTTCTATGTCATGGAAATGGTGGCGGGGACGCCATACCGGCTGGCGTCGCAGCTTGAACCGCTCGGGCCGCACCGCACCATGGCGATCTCGACCCGTATGGTCGATACCCTGGCGGAGCTGCATCGTGTGGACCCGGTAGCGGTGGGCCTGGAGGACTTCGGGCGACCTCAGGGATTTCTTGGTCGTCAGGTGCGGCGGTTCATGAAGCAGCTCGACGCATCCTCCAGCCGGGAGCTGGTGGGCGCGCCGGAGTTGCAGGCGCTGCTGCAGACCAGTTTGCCAGTGGAGTCACCTCCGGCGGTCGTCCACGGTGATTTCAGGCTCGACAACCTGCTGGTGGATGACCAGGATATGGTGGCGGCGGTGATCGACTGGGAGCTGGCGACGGTGGGCGATCCGCTCACCGATCTGGCGCTGTTGGTGGTTTATCGGCGCATGTCCGAGATGGCGACCGGCTACCTGGTCGCGGACGCCCCCAGGGCTCCTGGGTTCCTCACTGCGGAGGGGATTCTCAGCCGATACGCGGAGCAGAGCGCGCGGGACCTATCCGCCATACGGTTCTATCTGGGGTTGGCCTATTTCAAGATCGCCGTGATTCTTGAGGGTATCCACTACCGCTACAGTCACGGGCAGACGGTGGGGGCTGGGTTCGACACCGTCGGCGATGTCGTCGAACCGCTGATTGCAGCGGGACTGTCCGTATTGAGGGAGGGATCTGATGGATTTCGCGTATGACGCCAAGACCGAGGAGTTCCGACGCAGGCTGTTGGCCTTCATGGAGGAGAAGGTGGAGCCAGCGGAAGCGGCCTTCGCGGAGCAGCTCGAGGCACTTGAGAACCGCTGGGCTTGGACCGAGGTCCCCATCCTTGCCGAGCTCCAGGATGAGGCGCGAGCGCGCGGGCTCTGGAACCTCTTCCTGCCCGGCGAAGGGGGGGCTGGCCTCACGAATCTGCAGTACGCGCCGTTGGCGGAGATCACGGGCCGCAGCGGGCAGCTGGCGCCCGCCGCCCTCAACTGCGCCGCCCCTGACAGCGGCAACATGGAGGTCCTCGCGGCGTTCGGCACCGAGCAGCAGAAGGCGCGGTGGCTGGAACCACTGCTGGCAGGCAAGATCCGGTCCGCATTTGCGATGACCGAGCCTGATGTCGCCTCCTCCGATGCCACCAATATCTCCACCCGCATCGAGCGCGCGGGCGACAGCTACCTCATCAATGGGCGCAAATGGTGGATCACCGGCGCGATGAACCCGCACGCCGAAATCTTCATCGTGATGGGCAAGACCGACCCATCCGCGGACCGCCACTGGCAGCAGAGCCAGATCCTGGTCCCGCGCCACACCAAAGGCGTGGTGGTCAAGCGCGGCATGGAGGTCTTCGGCTACGACGACCATCACCATGGCGGCCACGCCGAGCTCGAGTTCAACGACGTCCGGGTGCCGGTCGAAAATCTGATTGGAGGCGAGGGCGACGGGTTCGCGATCGCGCAGGCCCGGCTTGGTCCCGGGCGCATCCACCACTGCATGCGCTCCATCGGCGTGGCGGAGCGGGCCATCGAGCTGATGTGTGCGCGCGCCTCGGAGCGAGTCGCTTTCGGAAAGCCCCTGGCTGAGCAGGGCGTGGTGCGCGAGTGGATCGCCCAGTCCCGGGTGCGGCTGGAGCAGCTGCGACTGCTGGTGCTCAAGACCGCCTGGCTGATGGACACAGTCGGCAACAGGGGTGCCCATGCGGAAATTCAGGCCATCAAGATTGCGACCCCGAGGACGGTGGAGTGGATTCTCGATAGGGCGATCCAGGTCCATGGCGCGGGTGGCCTGAGCCAGGACTTTCCCCTGGCGGCGTCGTTCGCTGGGATCCGCACCCTGAGGTTTGCTGACGGTCCCGACGAGGTGCACGAGAACGCCCTGGCCCGCGCCGAGCTCGCGCGCCAATCTTTGGGGAAGAACTCCTGATCGCCGAGTGCTTCGCTGGGGCGTGGAGAGTTGTGAACACCGCTGGCGACGATGTGTCCGGGACGGCCTTGGACGTTGGAATACTGCTGGTGAGGTAGCGTAGAGACAGCGATGGGGTCGAGGTAGGGGAGGGGCGGTACACAACGAAAATGTAATTGGCGCTGGGGGAATTGATGGCGCCCACACGTCCATCGCCGCTACCAGAGCAGCGCCCTGTCGGTGCCGACATCAGCCTTCGCTCTGGACTGTCATGGGGGGCGTTCGATGACCTCCACGCGGTCGCCGGCGCCCGGCTGCTGCTCTCCGGCACTCTGGCCCAGCACCTGGGTCTACCGGAGGTCATCGAACGGACTGTGGATCATGGTCAACGCCTCCGATCCGTAGCCCACGACAGCGAGCAGGCTGGCGCCTTGCCCCGCTACCGGCTTATGCGACTCCCCGACCACGGTCCGGAACCCGAGGGTGTGGTGGGCGACCTTGATCTCGCCCAGCGCTTTGCATCCCCGGGCGCGACCAGACAGACCTGGCCCGGTCAAGTGCCAGCTTCGGCCCTTCTTGCGCCGGGCTCGACGCGCTCGATCGCGCCGGGACCCACGGCCTTACCATCTGGTACCATCGCGCGGACCTGTGGCGGTCCCAGAGGTCGGCAATGCGGCCAGGAACAAGGGGAGTCCGCCGCTTGTCAAGATTGGCCAAACTTGGGTGAAAAAGATGCGTAGCTTCCGCTTGATGTCGTTTTGGCGCGCTGCCGCAGTGGCGGCGGGCGCTTCGCTGTTGTTGGCAGCCTGCTCCAGCACCACGCCGGTGAAGAGCGCCAAGGGTGGGACGGTCACCTTCGCCGAGCAGCCGCTGGGGGCTCCCAACTACATCTTTCCGCTGATGCCGGGGACGTACGCCAACAGTGCCAATATCTCGGACTTCCAGTTCCTCATGTATCGTCCTCTCTATTGGTTCGGGTACAAGGGCCAGCCCCACTACAACCCCCAGGTCAGCCTGGCCAGTCGGCCCGTCTTCTCCAACGGCGGCACCACCGTCACCGTCACCCTGAAGCCCTACCAGTGGTCGAACGGCACTCCGGTCACCAATGCTGATGTGGCGCTATGGGTCAACATGGTCAAAGCGGAGAGGGCCAACTGGTTCGCGTATGTTCCGGGTGCCTTTCCTGACAACATCGTGGCCATGTCCCTCCAGGGGACCCGCACCATCACCTTCACGCTCTCTAAGGCCTTCAGTCACCAGTGGTTCCTTCACAATGAGCTCTCTCAGATCACCCCATTGCCGGCGGCCTGGGATGAGACCGCACCGGGAGTTGCCAGCCACTGTGACACCACCATCGCCGACTGTGCCGCCGTGTACACCTTCCTGGCGGGACAGTCGAAGTCGCTGGGCACCTACGCGACCAATCCGCTCTGGCAGATAGTGGACGGTCCGTTCAAGCTGGCCCAGTTCAACTCCAGCGGGTTCGTCAAGATGGTCCCCAACACGCGATACTCGGGGACGCCGAAGCCCACCATCAGCGCCTTCGAGGAGCTGCCGTTCTCCAGTGACACCGCCGAGTACACCGCTCTCCGCGGGGGCGGGGTCACTTACGGATATGTGCCGCCCGCCGACATCGGGCAGTCGGTCCCCGGGTACAAGATCGAACCTTGGTACGGCTGGGAAACCGCCCTGGTGTTCCTTAACTACCACAACCCCAGCGCAGGGCCGATCTTCTCCCAGTTGTACGTGCGCCAGGCGATGCAGCACCTCATCGATCAGCCGGCGCTGATCAAGGCCGCCTTCGGCGGAGCGGCGGCGGTGGACTACGGGCCGGTACCGATGACCCCGGCGACCTCCCTGGTGTCGTCCTATGTGAAGTCCGTGCCATACCCCTTCAGCGTCAACTCGGCCATCTCCCTGCTTCGGTCCCACGGGTGGAAGGTGGTCCCGCACGGTACCGATACCTGCGCCCATCCGGGCACCGGGGCGGGGGAGTGCGGCGCCGGGATTGCAGCGGGCACCCCGCTGAGCTTCACCTACGTGTACCAGACGGGTCTGCTCTCGCAGACCCTTGAGGCCCAGTTCTTGGTGAGCGACTTCGCCAAGGCCGGAGTGACGCTGGCGGCCAAGGGGTCGGCCAACATTCTGGGAGCCATCGGGCCCTGCACCGCCGGGCAGGCCAGTTGCACCTGGCAGATCGGAACCTTCGGGTCGCCGAGCTGGTTCTACGGAAATGACAACTACCCGACCGGAGGCGAGATGTTCCAGACTGGAGCGGGCTTCAACGTCGGCAGCTACAGCAACGAGACTCTGGACGCCCTGATCGGGACGACACACACCTCATCGTCGGTGTCCGCCCTGTATGCCTACGAGAACTTCATGGCCTCCCAGCTCCCGGTCCTCTGGCAGCCGGTCGCGGCCCAGCAGGTGTCAGCGGTGAAGGACACCCTGGTCGGCGCCTATCCCCAGGACCCGGTCCTCAACATCTACCCGGAGAGCTGGCACTTTACGAACTGACCATGAGCATCGCGGGGACGGGTTGCCTGCGCTCGCCGCAGGCAACCTGCCTGCTCTGGCTCGACCTGCGTGCCTGGGTTTAGGGCGGGATCCAGCGTTGTGGTTGAGGGATGAGGCCAGGGTCGCTGTGTCGCTCGGACCTGGCGTTAGCGGGTCGGGTCTTGTCACGGACGGCTCGATTGCGCGACCTGCGCCGTACGGTCTGGCGTCGACCAGGCAAGCCATGGCGAGCGCTCTGCCCATGGGCC
The DNA here is from genome assembly GCA_021809895.1 of bacterium. Classification (GTDB taxonomy): domain Bacteria; phylum Chloroflexota; class Dormibacteria; order Aeolococcales; family Bog-877; genus AG-12. The sequence goes on along the minus strand of JAJZJU010000017.1, from coordinate 25,820 downwards.
AAGGCGGCCGTGAGCTCCTGTAGGAGAGGGGGCACCCGGTTCTGTTTCCGGGCCTCCATCCTCCTGCCCGCGGTGGGATCGGCGCCTGTCTGCGGGGGCGCCCGCGGCCGCTGAAGGCTGGTTGGATGGCTGGTCCGACGCCCTGGTTGGCTGGTCACAATCCGATTCACGGCCGCCCGGGGCCCTCGGGCAAGCGCACTCGATGGCGGATCTTGGCAAGGGGCCGCGCGTGAGCCGAGGACCGGACCCGGCCAGCCGCCTGTGAGGTCATGGACCTGCCGCCGTCCGCTCCGGCGAGCTTCTACGCGCCACAAGTCGGAGCGGGAGTCTGACACGAGGCCAGCGGGTGCGGCTGGCGGTGGCCTCGACGTCAACCACACCGTTCTCACGTGCTGCTTCCAGCCAGTGAGGGAGATCTTGTGAAGCGGTCACCGCCCAGTCAGGTTCATCGGGGCTGCGCGCCACAGTTCCTGCGAGCAACTTCTCCCCATCAGTCGGGCGCTGTCATCCGCTTGGCCGAAGACGTCTTGCAGTTGCCAGGCGAAGAGGGACCTGCTGGCCGGCCCTACCAGGCGTTTGCTCCGCATGGGATTGGGGCGCCGCTCATGCGGATGTGGCTTCCTGGCCTCATGAGATCAGGAGATGAGCCATCGACCTCAGCACCAGGTCGGCCGGGCCGAAGCTGCCACAATCGCGCACCCTCGTGAGCTCTTGGGGCCGATCGGGCGGAGAGAGATGGTGGTTTCATGCATGGGACGCCGGTGCTGCGCCACGTTGGTGGCGGGCCGGCTTTTGCGGGAGTGGGTGGCTGCGGGTCAACCAGGCTCAGCGGAGGCCGCTCTCGAGCTGAGATCCTCCGCGGCGCGCCCCAGTCCTTCGGCCTCCAAGCGGAGGTAGCGCCGCGTCCTCTTCTGCATCAACCAGCTTGCCAGTGGCGACAGCGGACCGCTCTGGTCGATGGAGATGGTCAAGGTCACGGCAGCGCCCGCGGAATCGGCCAGGACGTGGCTGGCGACAGTCGTTAGGCCGGGCCGGGCACTCTTCCAAGTAAAGGAGAACCCCTGAAGGACGGCGGTGACGGTCCAGACCGTGGCCGGCAGTCCCGGCTGCTGGATCAGAGCCCGGGCGCCGGGGCTCATGCGGCAGCCGTCGAGCCATCTCACCAGCCGCATCGACTCAGTCCAAAGCGGCCATCGCTCGACCCCGATCAGAGCTTCCCAAGCCCGGTCGCGCGGGGCTTGGATCTCAACTTCATGTTCGAGGTGCATCGTGTCTACGTCCTCCTTCTCCAGCCTGGGTGTGGCGTCACAGGCCGCCGTCCCCATTCTGCTGGTTGTTCAACCCATTCCCCAACCCACTTTCCCCTCCCTGCTGCTACTAACCCCTCATTCCCCCTCAGGTGCTCCCCGTACCAGTCGAGGACCGCGATGTCCAAGGGCTTGACATTCGAACCCAGGGGCACCCCTGAGCTCATCCAGCGGCCGGCACAAGAGTGACTGAGCAGGTTGCGTGTGACCCGAGGGATTCCGGTCAGCTCGCAGCACCGGTCAGAGCTCTCCAGTGCCCGCTGTCTCGAGAGCCGTCCCTGACGGCTGGCTAGCAGCCTCGAGGTGGCGTCGAGCCCGCCTCGAGGGCGGCGGTACGAGACAAGCGCCGCCCGGCAGGGAGGCGGTAGCAGCCCAGGCATGGTCCCCCTTTTGCCCCCTCTGAGTCAGCACTCGGCCCCCAGGTTGCCGATATCGGCCGCGGGTGAAGCAGAGCAGGTGCCCGGAAGCACAGGTCTCAGGAGGAGGCCAGCAACTAGCGCTGCTGAAAGTGTGGGAGCCGCGCCTGGGGCCGGCCGGAGACAAGTCGGGGCCGTGACCACCTACCGGCGCCACACCGGGTGAGTGCTGCGATCAGGTGACCGGGATCAGCGTAACCACACCGGGTGCCTCCCTGGCCAGACCCCGGTCGAAGGTGGCGAGTTTCGCCTGCCGGTGCCGGGCCAAGGCGGCCAAGTAGGAGTCGGTGACGTGAGCGTGGCCGAGCACCCGAGTCAGGTCGATCGAGTCGTAACCGATGTCGTCGGGCCAGAAGGTGTGGCGCACATGGCCGGTCAGCAGGCCGAGGACTCTCTTGGCCGCGCCGGCGTCCAGTCCTTCACGCATGAGCAGGCGGATCAGGGCACCCTGGGTAATGGGACAGGTTGCGAACGGCTCGTCCGAGGCACCCCACCACCGGGCAGCGGCGCCGTGATGGACGTGGTCAAGGACTGCCAGCGCCACCAGGACATTGCTGTCCAGGAGGTGAGTCACTCCTCGTCGGCCGCGGCGCGCACCATCTCGGTGGTCACCAGGTGGCCGAGCCGCACCATAGGCAAACCAGTGGCTGGGTCTTGGGTTACCTGCTCGCCCTCGATCTCGGGGCCGAGTGCCTTTCGCAGCAGGTCACTCACGGTCTGACTCAGGCTCTGATCGCGGTCGCGGGCCAGCGACATGGCAACCCGGTGAAGGTCTTCGGGAAGGTTCACTGTAGTCCGCATCACGGCATCATACATCATGATGCAGGCGCACACCTGGTCCTGATGAAGCCTGATGGAGCAGCCGCTCGTCTCAGTCGGTGGTGGCTTCCGGGCCGCATCCTAGCCACATCCCTGGCTGGGCTGATCACGACTGGAACCACCCAATTGCCAGCAGCGGGATCGCCGGAGAGAACCGACCAGGGAACTCGGCGCCCCCAAGGTGCCCCCGTTGGCCTTGAACTCAAAGCTCCCCTCCATGCTTTCGAGAACCTTTCCTGGCGGGAGCCAGACGCGGTCCCGGCGGCGCTGAGCAATGGCCCCGAGATCTGCCGGATTTGGGTCCGAGAGTCGAAGATTGAGCGGGTGGCAATGGGCGGGAGTTGGGGCGCCGTGGAGATCCGATATTTCACACCGGGAACGTCCCGCTAATGGGGGCATGCGGGAGCCGAAGGCGAGTGAAAAAGTAGTAGTAGAAGCTGGGGAGAGGGGTCCGGGGAGAGGGGGTGAACAACTCGCCCGGGCTGTGGATTCTCCCGGCCTCGCCGCGGACGCGACGGTCGTGCTCGGCCGGATGGGTGGGGACGGGGTGCCCGAGACCCCGTCCCGTAACGAAGGCATTACGACCTGCCAGAGGTGTGGGCGGGGCTTCGTCCCCATCGGCCGCCAGCTGTGGTGCTCGGCAGTGTGCCGGGTCGCGGCGTGGCGCCAGCGTCATGCTCCCAAGGGCCCGGTGGCGCCATTGCCTCCCCGCGGTCAGCGCCGCACGGTCACCGTCTACGTGTGCGATGACTGTGATACGCGCGCGCTGGGAGAGCAGCTCTGCAGCAATTGCAACCGGTTCATGCGGGCGGCAGGCGTGGGCGGGCTCTGCCCCTGCTGCGAGGAGCCCGTCGCCGTGGCCGAGTTGGTCGAGGGGAGCCTCGGCCAATGAATCTCTCGCTCCACTTGCCCCAGCCCGGCCTGAACGGTCAGGCTGGGGGCTCCGAGCCGTCAGTGGGTGAGCACTATTCAGCGCTGGGCCTGAGAGCCCTGCTGCAAGACCGTGCCCCCGCTGATTGGCGAGGGGATGAAGACCACAGATGGGATGACGTGCCACTGAGCACTGATCCATTAGCGCGTGAGCGAATCCCCTCCGGCTCATCTGGATGGCGGTGGTCGAAGTAGGAGGACGAGATGATCTTTGTGGGCGACGACTGGGCGGATGATCACCACGACGTGGTGGTCATGGACGAGGCGGGCGCGACCCTGGCCTACCGGCGCTTGCCTGAGGGAGTGGAGGGGGTCGGTCTCCTCCACTGCTTGGTGGCCGAGCATGCCCAGGATCCAGCCCAGGTGGCGGTGGGCATCGAGACGGACCGGGGTCTGTGGGTGGCCTCCCTGGTGGCTGCCGGCTACCAGGTGTACGCGGTGAACCCCAAGGTGGCGTCCCGCTACCGGGAGCGGCAATCCAACTCCGGAGCCAAGTCCGACCGCGCCGACGCCAAGATGCTGGCCGACCTGGTGCGCACCGATCGCCACCTGCATCGTCAGGTGGCGGGCGACTCGGAGGAGGTGACAGCGGTGCAGCTGCTGGCTCGCTCCCATCAGCGCCTGCTCTGGTCGCGCCAGCGGCAGCTGAATGGCCTGCGAGCCCAGCTCAGGGAGTACTATCCGGGAGCCCTGGCAGCCTTCGGCGGGGATCTGGCTCACCACGACGCCCTGGCGGTGCTGGAGCGTGCCCCCCGGCCTGAGCAGGGCCGGGCGCTCTCGCTTTCGGCCCTGCAGGCGACCCTGCGCCGGGGCGGGCGCCAGCGGAACCTGGAACGGCGGGCTCACGAGGTCCAGCAGGCGCTGCGGACCCCCCAGCTCGAGGCACCAGCGACGGTGACCCGCGCCTACAGCGGGGTGGGCGCCTCCACTATCGCAGTGATCGCCGAGATGACCCGCCAGATTAAGGCCCTGGAGGCCGAGCTGACAGAGTCTTTTGAGAGTCACCCGGACGCCGACATCATCACCAGCTTGCCAGGGCTCGGTACAATCCTCGGCGCCCGGGTGTTGGGCGAATTCGGGGACGACCCGAACCGGTACCAGGATGCCAGGTCCCGCAAGAACTATGCCGGGACAGCTCCCATTACCAGGGCGTCGGGAACCAAGAAGGTAGTGCTGGCACGCTTCGTGCGTAACCGTCACCTGGGCGACGCGACCTACCTATGGGCCTTTGCATCCCTCACCAGCTCTCCAGGCGCCAGAGCCTACTACGACTTTCGCCGGGCAAAGGGGGACGGGCACAACTGCGCCCTCCGCGCTCTGGCCAACCGCTGGGTGGGAATCTTGCACGGCTGTCTGGCCCACCGCGAGGCCTACGACGAGGCCAAGGCCTGGGGACATCGGGCTGGAAATGCCCCGGACGGCACGGCTCGGGCGGCTTGACATATGCGCACAACAGTACGTGTTGACCGCTCGGACTTGACAAGTTACAGCCATGGGATGTCTTGCACTAGCCGGCGGGTGCCCTCAAAGGCAATCACCCACAGCCTGACCTCGCCAGTCCTACTCGGCAACCTCTTCCAGGTTCACTCAACCACTCTTGTCGGCACTACCGCTCACTCCTCCGCCACCAGTTGCCACCCCACAAGGCCAGAGGGCAGCCGCACCCGCGGCAGAGGACCCGACCGGCCCAGCGGGAACCTCGGGGCGACCACGTGGCTCACGACCGTTCGGGGCGACCCGGAACGCAGGACTTGGTTCCGCTGAGCGCGGAGGAACGGTCCCTGCCACCCTCCATGCCCCGGCCCCAGCCTTGCCGGGGAAAGAGCCGCAGACGATACTGCCTGCGATGCGTAGCATTGACAGCGCTGCCGTCAGGTCCAGGAGGCGATCGATGTCGACCCTAACCGTACGCAAGCTCGACGACGACACCAAGGAGCGGCTTCGGATCAGAGCAGCACAGCACGGACGCTCGATGGAGGCCGAGGCCCGCGAAATCCTGCGTGGGTCGCTGGCGCCGGCGCGGCCGCGTGGTGTCGGCAGTCGAATCCACCAGCGTCTGGTCGGTCTGGGCCTGGACGAGATCAAGTTCCCGCCCCGGACCGAGCTGACGCGCGCGGCTGACTTCGAAAAGTGATCATCCTGGACACCAATGTCATCTCGGAACTGGCGCGCCAGACCCCCGACCAGCAGGTTCTGGCCTCTGTCGATGACCGGGAAGAGGTGGCGGTGACCGCCACGACGCTCGCCGAGTTGCTCTACGGAGTCGCCAGGCTGCCCGATGGCGCCAGTAGGTCCCGGCTCGCCGAGGGCATCCGAGCGATCATCAACGATGAGCTGGGGGGACAGGTGATCGCCTTTGACAGCACTGCGGCCTCGCACTACGCGGAGATCGTGGCCGGTCGCTCCCGCACCGGCCGTCCGATGGGCATCACCGACGGTCAGATCGCTGCGACCTGCCGGGCCTGGGGCGCCGCGCTGGCGACCCGCAATGTGCGCGACTTCGAGGATGTCGGGATAGTGGTGGTCGATCCGTGGAGCCCGCAGATCGCCTCCCCAAGCGAGCCGCCACCACCGGGGTTGTGACCAGAGGCGGGGGAGCCGCCTCCCGGAAAAGGAGTGTGGTCCCGGACCGTCCTGAGGCCCCATACCCGGCGCCACGGCGCCTCGTTACCACCTGGCGCCAGGTCTCACGCCGACAGGCGGCGGGTTCCCGGGGGCCTGGGATTAGGTGCGGCGGGTTGGGGAGGGGGGAGGCTACAGGGACAGATGGAGGCGAAGCGCCTCGTCCAGCTTCTCCATGATGGCGGGCGGCACGCTCCCGATCCGCGGCCCGAGGCGCTGCACCGCGACCGAGCGCACCTGCTCCGCCTGCGCCTTGGAGTCCTGGCGCAGGCCGGTGGCCCGGGCCGGCAGGAGCACCTGGAACGGGTGGACCATCTCAATGCTCGAGGTCACCGGCACAACCGTCACCACTCCCCGTCCCAGCTGCACGGCCGAGGCGTTGGCGCCGTCGTTGCTCACGACCACAGCCGGACGGCGCTTGTTGGCTTCCGCACCCCTTACCGGTTCCAGATCGACCAACCGGATGTCACCCCGGAGCATCGGCCTTGAGACCTTCGTCGGCGGTCACATCCCAGGCGGTCACATCCCAGGCGGCCGCCTCCCCGGAACGCTCCCATTCGAGGAAGGCGTCCTCATATGCCGGGCTAAGTTCTGCTCCGCGCAACAGTCGCACTGCCTTGTGCAGAACCGCCGACCGCGAGGGGAAGCTCTGCGACTGGGCGTACGAGTCCAGGAACTCGACGTCCTCCTCGGGCAGGCTGACGCTCACCTTCATACTCAAATACTACTAGAGGTAGCATCCTGGTAGCAGCTGGCTCCTCAGACCTTGGCGGTGCATCCGCCCACCCCTCTCGCCGCTACCTCCGATCTCGGAGGAGGCCGAACTGGCGACTTTCGATCCCTTTCGTTGTTCAAGGGTCCCGCCGCTCACCAGGCCAAGGCGCTAGGCACTACATCGGGCCCGCGGCCGGCCACGCCTCAAGGACCAGAGCGCTGAGCGCCTCCCCTTCGGCTCCACTCAGATGAGCGTATTTGCGGACTTGAATGGGGAACCGTTGCTACCGAGTGCCCATAAGTAACACCCGGTCGGGACGAGCGGTCCTTCTCGACCTGAGCTCTGCCAAGCTTGCCGTCGCCGGTTCGGGTCTTGCGCCACTCGTTCCGCTCGATCCAGGTCCAAGCTCGCCACCAGGTCGACCACTCGTTGGGTGGCCAGCGCCGCGGCGGAGCCCCTGGCCTGGCGCAGTCGGATGGTGGCCCGGCGTAGGTCCGCCACGTCTGTCACCAGGTCCGATCCCCCGGACTCGGCCAGCACCTGGTCCAACGCCGTGCCGAGGTGCTCCAGGTCCGCCCGCAACGGTCCGGGCATCCCGTCCATCACGTCACACCGGTCGGCCGACTCTAACATTGGACAAATCGTAGAGACGGGGCGGTGGGAGAGCAGTCTTTGCTCGCCTTCGGCCAGGGAACCGCTTGGGTAGCCCGGCGATGGTCCGGTCCAAAGGTCCTGGCCGCAGCACTTGGCGGTGAGTTCATCTCCTCCAGGATGTCCTTGCTCAGGACCCAATTGGACTCGGGAGCCCGCTCCTTCCAGGAGTTGGGTCGGGATGAGACGAGGTCGCCGCCCCAGCCTAGCGCGCAGCCGCGACAGTGCGGCGACCGCTGGAGCTGTGAACACCTGATCGTCCGTTCGTCTCCTCAGACCGGTTAGCGCGGCTAACCACGATCCCCGGCTGCCGTCCCAACCGGCGAACCGGTCGACCACGTCGGGCGTACCCAAGCTGATGAGGGCCGCCAAGTGGCCCGCTCCCCGATGTCGGCTACACCTTCACCACGGTCACGGACGGGTGGGCTCTTGAGATCTGGTCGTAGTCGGAGTCCTGGGTTACGACCGGGAGGCCATGCTCGACGGCGGTGGCGGCGATGAGAGAGTCGGTGAGCTTGACCATCTTGTGGACTCCGGCGGCCCTACAGTCTGCCACCAGGCGCGCCCAGCTGACCATGATCGCCTCGCTGACCGGCAGCGGGTCGGCGGTTCGAGCCAGCGCCAGGGTGGCCGCCCGGCGCTCTCTAACCGCTGAGTCCCCAGCGTTGAGGACGCCCAGCTGCAGCTCGCCGATCGTGACCACCGACACTGCCACCCGCTCCGGGAGAGGCCCCAGGGGCCGACCAGACTCTCGGGCTATGAAGACCGAGGTGTCCAGGAGACCCGCAGACCCCGCGCTCAAAGGTCTCCCAGGGTCTGGCCGACGATCTCATCCAGGTCGGCCTGCAGGCCAGGGTCCGCCGCCAGATGTACCAGTTGGCTTCTCAGCCGATTGCCAGCCAGCCATCGGTAGCGCTGGCCGTGGGGCACGATGTCGGCCACGGGATCGCCTCGGACCGTGAGCGTAACGCGCTCACCGCTGCGGACGGCCTCTATCACCTGGTTGGTGCGATTGCGCAGCTCACGCACTCCGACCTTCATAGTGCGACATGATAGCACCGAGCTGGACTGGGCCTGCGCCACGGGCATGCGCGGCTGTAGGTGGGAGGCTCGCAGCCGCTGCTGGGCGAGCGGGAGCCCGCCGGGGGACGACGGCTGCCGGCGCGAGCAGCGAGCGGCGCGAAAGCACTCCAAGATGCACACCGGCCGCTACCAATCAGGCCTCTGGCCCTTGCCGGTGGTGATCAGGCTCCTCAGGCTCTGGTTGACCAAAAAGCCCCAGGCGTCTGTACAGCTGTGGAAGCACTCGCGCTGGGGAGTCAGGCCCTCATGGGTGAAGCGAAGTTCGGTCTGGGCGCCCCTCCTGGTGATGTCGAAGACGATGTCGGTGTCCCGCCACTCGTCCTTCTGGGCGACGAAACTGAGCTCGCCATCCAGGACGTGCCAGACGACCCGTTGACCCGGGACGGACTCGCTGATCCGCTGCTTGGACCAATGGACGTCCTCGTACCGATAGGTGAACTCACTGCCCAGCTCCTCGGTGTCGCCTTCGAACTCTCCTGCCCACCATCCGCGGACATTGTTGATGGCGGAGAAGACCTCCTCCGGACTCTGGTCCACCGTAAATGAGGTGGTATAACTCTGGTCATCCATGATTCTCCCTCCTTGGGTCAGATTTACTGGGCAGTCAGGCCCCGCGGTGCCCGGAGCGACCGGGCCATCGAGGGTATAGACACCGGACGGTGCGGAAACTGGGCGGTCTGCTGCTTTGCATGTGCAAGCGTGGAGGCAGGCGAGCAGTCGGAGTGGTGCGGCAGCCAGCGTCGGGGGTGAGCTGAGGTGGCGGCCGAGCTGCTGACCAGAGCGCGCTTCGGGGACGGCGACGCTTTCCGAGACCTCACCGAGCCGCACCTTGGGGAGCTGCGGGCCCATTGCTACAGAATGCTGGGCTCCCTGCAGGACGCTGAGGACGTGCTCCAGGAGACCCTGTTGGCCGCCTGGCAGGGGTTGGATGGTTTTACCGGGCGGGCCTCGATCCGCACCTGGCTCTACCGCATCGCCACCAACCGGTGCCTCAACGCGCTGCGTTCTGCCAAGCGGCGCCCGGCTGCCCAATGGCAGATGCCCGAGATCGACCCGCCCCCGCCGACCTGGCTCGGGGAGGTCGTCTGGCTGGAGCCCTACCCGCAAGCGCTCTTCGAGGGCGTGATCGACCTCCAGCTCGGGCCGGAGGCTCGCTACGAACAGACCGAAGCCATCTCGCTGGCGTTCGTGACGGCGCTGCAGCGGCTGCCTGCGCGCCAGCGCGCCGCGCTCATCCTCTGCGATGTCCTTGGGTATCACGCCGGGGAGGTGGCCGACCTCCTCGACTCGACCATCGCGTCGGTCAACAGCGCCCTCAAGCGGGCGCGTGCCCGTCTGCACCTCCAGCTGCGTCCGGGAGACCGCGAGGTCGCGCCACCCGCGGGCTCGCCCGCCGAACAGGCGCTGGCGTCCCGGTTCGTCAGGGCATATCAGGCCGGCGATGTCGAGGGTCTCATCTCCCTGCTCACCACCGACGTCCTGGTATCCATGCCCCCAATCCCCCTCCAGTACCAGGGCCGCGAGGCCGCCGCCAGCTTCTTCGCCGCCATCTTTGCCGGGGACCGATGGAAGTATGAACTGGTCCCCACCGTGCGAGCCAATGGTCAGCTGGCGTTTGGCGCCTACCTTCACGGCGGCGCCAGGCCCGCCGTCAGCCTCCTCGTGCTCGAGCTCAGCGGGGGACAGGTCTCCGCTGTCACCGGCTTCGAGAGCAGCTGGCTGCCCCGCTTCGGCCTGCCGCTCGCGCTCCCTGCCTGACCGGGGATGAGCTCGGAAAGTGACGCCGACCTTAGTTCCCGGGCCATGGAGCGTGCCAAAGGGCCCCGGGGCTCGGCCAGCACCGGGGCCGAATCTCTCCTTGCTGGCGGGCGAGCTGTGGGCGAGGGCTAAGGCACCCTCCTTCTAATTCGAGTGCTCCCGCAGGTGGTCGGGCGGGTGAGAGCGGCCGACAGTGGCCGGCTCAGCCCCCGGCAGCACCGTCGCCCTTTCCTTGGCCGGCTCCGGGGATTGGGAGGGCGGCGGTCCCTGGGGAGGGGGGACCCGTGGGGGCCGTGACTATTCAGTGGAGCGTGTTGGAGACCGCCGCCCTCCGCCACCCACCCGCCAACCCCAATTGGCAGGGGCTGGCGAGGTCGGGGTCGGCAGGCCGCCTCGCCCACGAGCGAACGCCAACCCCACACCGCCAGAGGGCAGCCGCACCCGCGGCAGAGGACCCAACCGGTCCAGCGGGAACCTCGCGGCGACCTGCAACGCGGTCCTTGGTTACGCTCAGTGTGGAGGAACGGTCCCTGCCACCCTCCATGCCCCGGCCTTCCCGGGGGAAGAGCCGTAGAGGAAACTTCCTGCGATGCTAGCAGTGACAGCGCTGCCGTCAGTTCCAGGAGGCGATCGATGTCGACCCTAACCGTACGCAAGCTCGTCGACGACACCAAGGAGCGGCTTCCGATCAGAGCGGCGCAGCACGGACGCTCGATGGAGGCCGAGGCTCGTGAAATCCTGCGTGGGTCGCTGGCGTCGGCGCGGCCGCGTGGTGTCGGCAGTCGAATCCACCAGCGTCTGGTCGGTCTGGGCCTGGACGAGATCAGGTTCCCGCCCCGGACCGAGCTGACGCGCGCGGCTGATTTCGAAAAATGATCATCCTGGACACCAATGTCATCTCGGAACTGGCGCGCCAGACTGCCCGATGGTGCCCGTAGGTCCCGGCTCGCCGAGGGCATCCGAGCGATCATCAACGATGAGCTGGGGGGACAGGTGATCGCCTTTGACAGCACCGCGGCCTCGCACCACGCGGAGATCGTGGCCGGTCGCTCCTGCACCGGCCGTCCGATGGGCATCGCCGACGGTCAGATCGCTGCGACCGGCCGGGCCCGGGGCGCCGCGATGGCGACCCGCAATGTGCGCGACTTCGATGATGTCGGGACAGTGGTGGTCGATCCGCGGATCCCGCAGATCGCCTCCCCAAGCGAGCTGCCACCACCGGGGTTGTGACCAGGGGCCGGGGAGCCGCCTCCCGGAAGGGGAGTGTGGTCCAGGGTCGTCCTGAGGCCCCAGACCCGGAGCCACGTCGCCTCGTTACCACCTGGCGCCAGCTCTCACGCCGACAGGCGGCGGGTTTCCCAGGGGCCTGGGATCAGGAGGCCGGGTGCGGCGGCATTAGGTGGCTCGGGCTCGGCCCACCGCCTGGCGCGCTCCCTCGGTGCCCACCAAGCGGCGCCAACTCCGTGGCGGTGCTGTAGACCATCATGGCTGCCCACTCTCCGCGCTCTCGCTAACGAGCCCCCAAGGCCGCGGCAAGTTCTGACTGGATCTCGATCAACTTCTTGGCCGGGTCCAGTTCCGGCTCGAGCTTGGCCATCTGTATGTGCAACCTGGCCGGCACCCGGTCACGAGGATCGGCTTGGGGGCGCCCCCGCTTCTGGGCGGTCGCGGCAAGGTCTCGGGACTCGGCCCGGAAGATCTCTACTACCTCCCACACATCGGGTCCGCAGCTGAGGCCGGGCCGGCGTCCCAGAGCGCCGCCCCGGAACACATCCCGGGAATTGGTCCACCGCCAGTCCCTCCTAGACGTAGCGCTCGGCCAGGACAATCTTGGGCAGGTGAACGTGCTTGGCCTGCTCTTGGAGCTGTTCCAGGACGTTCGGCCGGGTACGGAATGTGAGGCTCTGTCCGACCTCGTATGACGGTGTAGCACCATCGGCCGTTGGCCGATGATCCTCCTGCTGCCCGGACCGGCGGGTCCGGTTCGTTCCCTCGTTCCGCGCTTGCTGACATCTTGCGCGAGATACCTACATCGGACGGTGGCCCGTGGTTTCAGCCGAGGCCGACGGGCGAGATCAGCGAGATTAGGGTGGTCGGTGCACGCTCGACCGGACCTAGCTTTCGCCGATTGCGATATTTGCGATTATTGCGATACCCTGCTAACCTGGCAGTGGAAGAGCCACCAGGCTTGCAGGAGGACTGGGAGATGACCACCGACACGACCGTCCGGCGCGACGTAATCTTTCCGCCCCAGGATCTCCAGTCCCTGGGTCAGCTGGCGCGTTTCGTGGAGACCCACGGCGAGCCAGCCCGTCTGGTCGGCCCCAACGGGGAGCGGGTGCTGCTGCCCCCCGAGGTCTACCAAGTGCTGGTTCAGGTGGTGGATGCCATGCGCGGCGGCAAGGCGATCAGTCTGGCACCGACTACCCAGCGACTCACCACCCAGCAGGCGGCCAACTTTCTCGGTATCAGCAGGCCTACCCTGGTGAAGCTTCTGGAAGCCGGCGAGATCCCCTTCGACCGACCCGGGCGGCATCGGCGCGTGGGCCTTCTGGACCTTCTGTCCTATCAGTCGAGCCGGCGCTCAGATCGCAAGGATGCGCTCGGGCGCCTCACCACCGAGGCGAGCGAGCTCGGTTTGTACGAGAGGTCGGCCGAGGACTACGAGGCCGCCCTGCAAGAGGCCCGCCGTAAGTTGTCAGGCCGTGCCCGAACCTAACTTGAGCACCGCGCCATACGCGGCCCTTCTCGATGCTTGTGTTCTGGTCCCGATCTCGCTGGCCGATACTCTGCTGCGTATCGCCGAGTGCAACCTCTATCGCCCCCTGTGGTCGCAGCGGATCGTGGACGAGGCGGTGGCGGCCTTGCAGGTGGTGCACCCAGAAATACCTTCCGAGCAATTCCTGGACAGATTCGCTGCCATGGCGGCCGCCTTTGAGGACGCCCTGGTGGTGGGTTGGGAGCGGTTTGAGCCCGGCCTGGTCCTGCCCGATCCAGATGATCGGCATGTGCTCGCATCTGCGATCCGCGGCTCAGCCGGCATCATTGTCACCAACAACCGGGAAGATTTCCCGGCCACCGCGGTCGCGGAGTTTGACATCGAGGTGAGTGATGCGGACGCCTTCTTGCTGGATCAGTTGGACCTGGCGCCGCAGGTGGTTGTCAACGTGATCCAAGAGCAGGCTGGCGACACTCGCAATCCCGCCCTCTCGGTTGACGATCTGCTCAACCGTCTGCGGCGCGCCAGCGTGCCGATGTTTGTCGACGAGGTCCGCCGCCTGCTTTGATTGGTTGGGGCTACCTCGGGCCTGCCGTCCCCGCCGTCGAGCCAGGGCGGCAGGGCCGTTCAAAAGGTGGTTGACGCCGGGATGTCCTCGGCCCGCATGGCGTACCTCGGTCATGACCGAGGTGATTGCGGCCGCATCCTCGTCGGGCATGTGCCGGTCCCAGAGGAAGTCCCGGATCGGCTCGTTTCCGCTGGCCGTGCGGTAGAAGGGCCACTGCCTTCGGGCCTGACGGGAGTGTTGGCTGGAGGAGCTACTCGCCACTACTTGCGGCGTCGGTCAGGGCGACGGCCTCCAGGAACCGACCCAGTCGGCGCGCCTCCTCAAAGGAGGGGTCAGCCAGCAACTTGAGCTCGGCGAACAGGTCCTGTCGCACCGGGAACGGATACACGACCAATCTGGCAGCAGCGGCGGGCGGGTCAGGGGATGGCCCAGCGGCCTCTTCAGGACCAGTCTCTGTCTCTTCCATCCCGTTGCCCTTTGGCCGTGTCCGATCCCCGCGTGAGGTATTCCTGCGTCCCCGGGGTTCGTACGAGGCCGGGTTTTCAAGATAGCTGGCGTATGAGGGCAGGGCCGAGCGGAATCGGGACTCGTAGGTGCTGAGGCTGGTCGTGGTGCCGGCCGGCTCCCGACTTCTATCCCACCAGCGCCACCAAGAAAGTTGGGGCGGTGGCGGGTCTGGAACCGATCGCTTGCCTGGCCTCGACCAAGGCTGGCCTGGCCGCCCGGCTCAGCGCTCAGTCGCTGGGGCCGGCCTCATGGGCTTGCGTGCCGCCTGGGTAAACCGCCACCGTCTTGGTCGAGAAGGGCCCCTTTTCGACCATGAGCCGGGGACCGACCGGGTGCGGCAGCCCCGCAGGAAGCATGGGCGGGGCATCGACCGCGGCCATGGTCGGCGCCGTTGCTGATCCTGATTCGCCTGCTGGATCGGTTGCTATCTCGGTTCCCATAGCCCAAATGTACCTCTGCCGGCGGCCTACGCCAACCAGTTGGTGATGACCAGGGTGGTGGGCCACGTGATCGACCCTGAGTTCAGCGCGCAGGCTGGCGAACTGTGGAGGAGTGCAGCCGCTACGCCGTTCGACTTCGAGCGTGGCTGCCTCTGCTCCGGTGGGTGAGGGGCCCGCAGTCGGCCCATGCTCTCTTGCCCGTGGTGCCCTTGTCGCCGGCACGGCGCCGGTGATCTGGAGGGCGATCTCGCTGGAATGCGGGGATGGCCAGCAGCCCCGCACGCGCGATGGCGGCAAATGGGCAGCGTCAGGAGCATCTTCGGCGCCTGTCCCCGACTACTTGCGGCTGGCGCCGGTCAAGTCCATGCGAAGAGTTCGGCACCGGGCCGCGAACTGCCGCCCAGCGCGCACCCAGCACCCTCTGCCGGGACTGGCGGAGGTTCCCCTGGGGATGGCGAGCGGGCCGCTCCAGGGCGGTGAAGGGGTGTCACTTCCAAGGCTGGGCACGCCTGCTTGCGGTGGCTGGCTCTGATCTGCCTCAGGATCTCGGACGCGGGCAGGGGATGGTGTCGGCGCGCCCATGCGCCTGATCCAGATGTGATTGGCGCGCTGGTGAGTCGGCACCGACTTCCTGGACCCATGAGATCAGGGGCGGCACAATGGTCCTCGGCCCGAAGACGGCTGGCGCCGCCGGACGCGGTGGCACGGTGAGCCATTCGGTGTTGGTTGGCCGGACCGGGCGGAGAGAGGTGGTGTTTCCTGGGCTCGTGGAGGTGCAGCGTGACTGAGACAGGCGACCGCAGCGATTATGAGGGACGGGTGGAGGTGCATGATCGGGAGGTCCTGCGAGCGGCGCGGTCCGTGATCGAGAGGTGCTCCAACCCCGCCGCCATGCAGGCGGAGGTGGTCGCCGCTGTCCGGCGCAACGAGCTCTGGAGGGGGGAGCAGTGCCTGAACCTGCTGGCTCCCGAGGCACCGACGAGCTCTACGGTGAGAGCGCTGCTCGGCTCGGAGATTGGCACCCGGGCTGCTGAGGGGCATATCGGCCCGGTCAACCGCTGGTTCGCCGGGACTCGCCACATCGACGAGGTGGAGTCGCTTTGCATGGAATTGCTGAAGCGACTGTTCGACTGCGACTACGCCGAGCACCGCCTCTGCGCATCCATGATCGGCAACCTGGCGGTCTATACGGCCCTGGCCCGGCCTGGCGAGACGATCATGAGCCTGGCCCAGCCGGTTGGCGGCCACTCCAGCAACCGGTCGGATGGCCCGGCTGGGGTGCGCGGGCTGCGCATAGTCGACATCCCAGTCGACCCCGAGGATCTGTCGGTCGATCTGGAGTCCTTCGCCGAGGTCGCCCGTCGCGAACGCCCGGTCTTGGTCGCGCTGGGCGCTTCGATGACGCTCTTCCCATATCCGGTCTCTGAGATGGCGACAGTGGTGGGTGAGTGGGGTGGGAGGGTGTTTTTCGACGGCGCGCACCAGTTGGGGCTGATCGCCGGCGGCCAGTTCCAGGACCCTCTCAAGGAGGGAGCGGCGGTGGTGACGGGGTCGGGGGGGAAGACCTTCTGCGGGCCGCAGAGCGGGGTCATGGTGTGGAACGATGACCGGTTGACCGGGCCCCTGGCCGAGGCGGTGTTTCCGACCCTGGCGGCGACCCACCAGGTGAATCGAGTGGCGGCGCTGGCTGCGGCGGCCTGCGAGCTGCTGGCCTTCGGCCGGCCGCTGATGGCAGAGATCGTGGCTAACGCGAGGGCCTTGGCGGCGGCGCTGGAGGCGTGCGGAGTGCCCGTTCTCGGCGGACACCGAGGCTACACCGACACGCACCAGGTGATCGCCGACGTCTCTACCCTGGGCGGCGGGCTGGAGTCCGCTCAACTTCTGGCCCGGGCCAACGTGATCACCAACAAGAACCTGCTTCCCTGGGATCGCCGCGAGAACTGGGAACGTCCCTCGGGGCTGCGTATTGGAACCACCGAGGTAACCCGCTACGGGATGGGTCGTGCCGAGATGATGGAGATTGCCGATGTCATCGCTGCGGTCCTGGTGGAGCGGCGGGCCCCGGAGGGGCTGGCGGATCGGGCGCGGGCGCTGCGTGCCGCGTTTCCGCGCCTGCAGTACTGTTTCGACTGACGGCCAATTGACTGCCTTGCGACTCGAGCGGCAAAGCGGATCCCCGGTCGCTTCGGGTCCAGCCCGGGGATCTTCACGTCCTCCGCGATCCGCGGGGATGGCTCGGCGTGGCGGCTGCCAGATAGGTGGCCTGGGAGCGATGCTGGCGCGCTGAGCGTTGGCGCGTCGGCTATTGCTGTGTCGCCGAGCCGTCCCGGTAAATCCCGGCGAGGCCAGAGACCGGAGAGATCGTCCATCCGCAGCTGGGTCCAGCCTGGCACTGGTGATTGACGCAGGTGCAGAATCTCCACCATGGCTGGAGATTCGACCGATAGCCGGATCCGCGCAGCTGCCTTCGAGTTTCTTGGGCGGCTCACGCTCCGCTACGGCGAGGTTCTGCCCTCGACCGAGCTCAGTGCGGGCTTCTCTTATGAGGGCCGCCGCGTCCCGCTGATGGGCCCCCAGGGGATCTTCAAGCCGGCAGTGCTCGAACTCCCACTGAGTATCACCTCCGTACCTATGGTTGCCGGCAAGGCCAGGCCATATCAGGACGAACTCGGCGGAGACGGTCTGCTGCAATACAGATACCGGGGATCTGACCCCGACCATCGCGACAATCGCGGCCTCCGCGAGATTATGCGGCTCCAGCTGCCGCTCATCTACTTCCACGGCGTCGAACCTGGGCAGTACCTCCCCGAATGGCCGGTCTTCATTGTTGGGGATGACCCTCTAAGACTTACGTTCACCGTGGCGGTGGATGACCCCTTGGCCAGCGATGTTGACCCTGCCTACGAATTACCCGATGTGGCGCGGCGGGCGTACGTGACTCGCCTGGCCCGCCAGCGGCTTCATCAGGTCGCCTTCCGCCATCGAGTCCTTCGTGCCTATCGAGAGTCATGTGCGATGTGTCGTCTCCACCATGCGGACCTCTTGGATGCCGCCCACATCCTGCCTGACGGTCACCCCTCAGGTGAGCCGATCACAGCCAACGGGCTTGCCCTGTGCAAGCTCCATCACGCCGCCTTCGATCGCAACATCGTGGGGATCCGCCCGGACTCCGTCCTCGAGATTCGGCACGATGTCCTTGATGAGATCGACGGGCCCATGCTGCGACACGGGTTGCAGGACCTCCACGGCAGGTTGCTTATGGTGGTGCCGCGGGCCGAGGCAGACCGGCCCCGGGCCGAGTTCCTGCGCGAGCGCTATCAACTCTTCAAGGCGGCCAGCTGACCAGCCTGGATGGGGACTTGCTGGACGCCGCTGAGCCTGACTGCCCGGGTGTTGGTCCGGGCCTGGAGCAGCTGCTGACGGAGCTGGAGTGAGATTGCCCCGCGACTGGCTTCCTTGAGACTGACGGCCGAGCCGCCTCAGTCCGGAACCGCGCCGAGCTGGGAAAGACCGTCGGCTCGGGGCACCGCAATCCACCCTTCCCGCCGGGCGTGGACCATCTGGTCCGGCGGAATCGGATCGCACGGGCCCAACGCCGATGACCTGGCCACCAGGCTCGCGGTCAGGGCACCGGCACAGTTGTCGTCGCTGCTGAGCAGCGTCCACTGGTCCCCGGTCACAATCAGCCAGGGCGCCTTGAATCAAAGGGCAGTTAGGAACTCCTTGAGACGGTTCCTGTTCACTCGCGCCTTGTAGCTTCGGTGGGGGAGACCCCGTCTGCGCAGCACCAGCGCAGGGTATACCTCTACCACCACTCAGCTCGGGAGCGGAGCAGCCCGCCACAGGAGCCGGACGAAGGAGCACCGTGGTGGCCCGGCCGGGAGCCCGCTTTGGGGCCGCAACTGGGAGCTGGCTGGTATCCTTTTCCCATGAAGGCCACCATCGATGCCGTCGGCCGGGTCGTCGTCCCCAAGCCGCTGCGCGACAGCCTGGGACTGAGACCAGGGTCCAAGGTGGACATCTCCCGGTACGGGGAGGGGCTGACGCTGGTGCCTGTCTCACGCTCCGCCCGGCTGGTCGACGACGCTGGGGTCAGGGTCGTGACCGGGAAGACCAAGATTGACGACGAGACCGTTTTCGGGCTGATAGACCAAGGACGGCGGTGACCTCTGCCCTGGCAATCGACACCAGCGTGGCGGTGCCGCTGCTGGTGAGGACCCATGCCGCCCACCTGGAGGTGGTGCGCTGGTGGGACAAAAGGGCGGTTGCTCTGGCCGGACATGCGCTGGCGGAGACCTACGCGGTGCTGACCCGCCTGCCCGGTGACCTGCGGCTGAATCCCAGCGACGCGGCTGGGCTGCTGGCCGAGCGGTTCGCCCCCCCGCTTCTCATGGGCGATGAGACAGCCCGCCGGCTGCCACAGCTGCTGAGCCAGCTTGGGATCGCAGGAGGCGCCGTCTACGATGCGCTGGTCGCCCTGGCTGCGGCCGACAACGGGGTTCCTCTGGCCACCCGCGACGCTCGCGCCCTGGGCACCTACCAGAGGGTTGGCGTGCTCGTCGCCAGGGCCATGTAAGCCAGCGCGCGAGGGTGGGAGGGAGCGGGAGCTGCCCCACCCAGGGCGGCTTCCCGGCTCGCCCGCCGAACAGGCGCTGGCGGCCCGGTTCGTCAGCGCGTATCAGGCCGGCGATGCCGAGGGCCTCATCTCCCTCCTCACCACCGACGTCCTGGTACCCATGCCCCCAGTCCCCCTCCAGTACCAGGGCCGCGAGGCTGCCGCCAGCTTCTTCGCCGCCATCTTTGCTGGCGGCCGATGGGCGTATGAACTGGTCCCCACCATGCGAGCCAATGGTCAGCTGGCGTTTGGTGCCTACCTTCACGGCGGCGCCCGGCCAGCCGTCAGCCTCCTAGTGCTCGAGCTCAGTGGGGGACAGGTCTCCGCAGTCACCGGCTTCGAGAGCAGCTGGTTGCCCCGCTTCCGCCTGCCGCTGGCGCTCCCTGCCTGACCGGGGAACGAGGTCGGAAAGTGACGCCGACCTTAGTTCCCATGCCAAGGAGCGTGCCAAAGGGCCCCGGGGCTCGGCCACGACCGGGGCCGAATCTCTCCTTGCTGGCGGGCGAGCTGTGGGCGACGGCTAAGGCACCCTCCCTCTAATTCGAGTGCTCCCGCAGGTGGTCCGGCGGGTGAGAGCGGCCGACAGTGGCCGGCCCATCCCCTGGCAGCACTTTCGCCCTTTCCTTGGCGGGCTCCGGGGATTGGGAGGGCGGCGGTCCCTGGGGAGGGGGGATCCGTGGGGGGCGGTGACCATTCCGGGAGCGTGTTGGACACCGCCGCCCTCCGCTACCCGCCCTCAACGCCGGCGGCAGTGGGCCGGGGCCTAGGGCGCCCCGCACGAGCAGCTGGAGGCAGATGTGCCGGCCGATCTCCCGGGGCGGGCGGAGGTGGCCGGGCGGGGGCGCTCGGTGGCAGCCAACCGGCCCTGGCCGCTCCCACCTCGTGAGCGAGCCGCCGGAACCATCACACACCCGCCAACCCCAATAAGCAGGGGCCGGCGGGGTCGGCAGCCCTCCTCGACCACGAGCGAACTCCGACCCCACAAGGCCAGAGGGCAGCCGCACCCGCGGCAGAGGACCCAACCGGCCCAGCGGGAACCTCGGGGCGACCACGTGGGTCACGACCGTTCGGGGCGACCCGCAACGCAGGACTTGGTTCCGCTGAGCGTGGAGGAACGGTCCCTGCCACCCTCCATGCTGGATGGCATCGGTCTTGACCGGGGGCTGGACCTTGACACCACTGAGCAGCTCTTCACCGATGAGCATCGGCTCGTCGCCTGTGTCTCTGCCATCAGCTACCCGGTCTTCTTCCGAGGTCAGAACTACACCGGCCATAGGCCGCCGCTCATCAGGCACCCCCTGCTCCGATCTCTGGTCGTGGCCAGTCTTGGAGCCCAGCTCGGGATGGTGCGTGATGCCCTGGTCATCCCCCTGGGGAGGGCGGCCCAGGACGCCGTCGAACTCCTCGTCGACCTGAACCTCCTGGAGGAGGACCGCTGTCTGCTCGGATTCCCCCACCCCAGCCCTGCCTTTGGGGGCCGCTTGGCCCAGTACCGCAGGAACAGGCGTAGGCTTGCCTCGGAGGTCGCGACATGGTTTTCGTGAGCAGATCCTCAAAGCTCGAGGGACCGGCATGCCCAGCCATCTGAGCGGGGCACCCCGAGAGCTGGCCGTCGAGATAATGCGCTGCCCGGTTCTGGCCGCGTGTGTCGCAGACGGTGGAGAGGCACTCCCCTGTCACGAGGTTGCCGCCGGTCCGGGAGGGCCGCACCGCGTGCGCTGGATTCCCGAACCTTGGGTCGGCCACCTGACCGAGGCGCCGCTGCTCTTCGTGAGCTCCAACCCCGCCGGCGGCGACCCCATCACGGATCCCGAGGACCTAAGCGTCGACTCGCGAGATGATGCTCTCCTGGACTGGGCGGACGGCGCATTTGACCAGGGCCAGTTGCCCGGCGTCGCTGA
Source organism: bacterium (assembly GCA_021809895.1). Taxonomy (GTDB): domain Bacteria; phylum Chloroflexota; class Dormibacteria; order Aeolococcales; family Bog-877; genus AG-12. The sequence continues at coordinate 4,769 of JAJZJU010000017.1, read as the reverse complement.
CGGGGCCCACCTGGTGGACCGCCAGGGCAAGCGCGGGGAGTGGGTCCACTACTGGGGCTGGGTTAAGACGTGCGCCAAGGAGATCCTGCCCCAGCCCGTGGTGCCCGGGCAGGGGTACGCCCTCAGCGAGGTGGTCCACTGTGGCAGCCGGAGTGAGAAAGGGGTATGGGCAGCACTGGAGCCCTGCACCTCCCGGTACCTGGAGCGGGTGCTGGCGGCCTCACCCGCGCAGGTGGTGGTCGCAGTCGGGGCCATAGCCCGCTTCGCGTTCCAGACCTATCTCCACCTGGAAGCACCCGACCACCTCCTGGGTCCCGTCGAGTTGGCGGGCAAAAAGCGCCTCCTGGTCGTGGTTCCCCATCCCAACAGCTTTGGCGGCAACGTCCCCATAAGCCGCCATCTCGAGCCGGAGCAGATGGAGAGGCTGCGCCAGGCGGTGGCGAAGTAAGCTCGTCCCCCCACTCGCCGTCCCCGATAAGTTACGGCGGGTGGGGGATGGGGGTCGGGCCGTCCTATGCTGCCGTCGAGATACCAGGTAGGTGGCGCGCTGCTTCCACTTCGACCGGACCTCGCAGACCCCCTGGGGCGCGGCGGTCGACCAAATGGGATCTGGACGTGCGACTGGGCTGGGCCGCCTCACAAGCCGGGCGGTCAGCGGACTGGTGCGCCCCGTTTGCGGCGCTCGCCACCAACCGGCCTGGTCGGTGCTCGTTTGAGCGGCTCCAGAGTGATGTGCCATCCGAGGAGGCTGGCGTACCGGACCAAGCTGCTGTGCTTGGGATCGACACCGCCACGCTCAAGACGAGCCACGTTTGGCTGCTTGGTGCCTAGAGCAGCGGCCACCCGCTCTTGGCTGAGGCCCTGCCGTTCCCGCTCCGCAGCCAGTTCAAGAACCAATCGACGGGTCTCCAACTCCGCTTGCAGCAGCTCGGGGAAGTCGGGGTTCATCGCCGTGCGGGCAGCGATGAAGGCGTCCAGGTCGTCTCGCTTGGCCATCGCGCGACAATGTTACCATATCCCCCGCGATATGATGGTTCGGGCTCGCCCATCACTTGGGCAGCGGTGCCGTGGTCGACCTAGACGGCGTCCGCCGCGTCCCTCGCTCGCGCCAATCTGCGAGCCGTTTCTCCGCCAGCTCGATGTGCCGGCCCTTCGCCTTCTGCCACTTTTGATTGACCACCTCCAGCGCCAGGAGCACCTGCTGGTACCGCCCCTCCTCCGCGAAGAGCAACCGGTAGATGGCGGACCGGCCCCGGATCTCTAACTGCCAGATGTCACCTCGAAGATGGTTGACATCGGGATGCGCCCGGCCGGCGTTGCGTACCTCAGTCATGACCGCGGCGATGGCGGCCGCGTCCTCATCGGGTAGGTGTCGGTCCCAGAGGAACTCCCGTACCGGCTCCTGTCCGCTGGCCGTGCGGTAGAACCGCCATTGCCTTCGCGTCCGCCCGGACCCCTCCACGGCGGAGCTACGTGCCACTGCTTCCGGGGTCGCTCAGGGCGACGGCCTCCAGGAACCTACCGAGCCGGCGGGCCTCGTCCAAGGAGAGATCCGCGGGGAGCTTGAGCTCGGCGAACAGATCCTGTCGGACCGGGAACGGGTACACGACCAACCTGGCGGCGGGGGTGGCCACCTCAGTGGACGGCTCAGCGGCGTCTCGAGGACCAGCTTCTGGCTCCTTCTTCCCCTTGTCCTTTGGCCTCTTGCCATCCCCGCCGGGGGTGTTCCTGCGTCCCCGGGGTTGGTAGGATGCCGGATTCTCAAGATAGCTGACGTACGAGGCTAGGGCCGACCGGAATCGGGACTCATAGGTGCTTAGGCTGGTGGGGGAGAGAGACGATAGGTTCCGGAAGCGCGAGATGAGGGCGTCGACATCGAGCCCTTGCACTTCCCGGTCCTCCCAACCATCGTCAATCTTGAGGATCTGGGAAACGGCAGCTCGGTAGGCGCGAGCCGTGGCCTGTGGCATCAGGCCCTTCTCTGCCACCCAATCCCAGTGCTGGACGAACGCCAGGCCAGTTCCTCGTTGCGGAGCGGACGGAGGTTGTTCATTCATGATCCGATTATATCACAACCGGAGAGTTCATATTCATCGCTAGTATCCGGCCGCACGGAGATCGGGGTTGCCAGGCGCTTGGGCTCCGGGCCAGAGCCGACCCAGCCCTTGCGGGCAGAGTCCCTTGGTATCTGTCCCCATCTCGGGCATGGCAGATCACTCGGCAGCTCCGGCCGCCGACCCCGCTGGGCCGGGTCGAGGTCGCCCACCCGCCGACCCCGATCAGATGCGGCGGGTGGGGGGGCCACGGACGGCCCAAGAGCTCATAGGCCATTGAGCGGCTGGTACTCTACCTCGCGCCTGAGCCGATGAGGGCTTGGGACTTGTCCGGGCTTGGGACAGGGTGAGCAGCAGCTAGGAGTACCGTGCAGGACCGCTATGCGGACTTATTCCGATATCGGAATAAATCGGCTTCTGGGACCAACACTACGAGCTTCCCCGGATCGAGGGCCAGCATCTCCTCAAGACCCTGAACGGCGGCCAACGCGCGCCCTCCTTCGCCGGATCCCAGGCCGGCTTCGTGGGCTTGACGCTCAAGGGCGCGTATGATCCCGCGGAGTTCGCTGGGGTCATCCGGGTGGGCGCCGTGCACGCCCTCGGCCAGGAGGATTGTCCCGCCGGTCAGCAGCAGCAGGTGCCGAGTCCAGCCGAGCACTGCGAAGCTTCGGGCGACCGAGGAGTCCACCAGCACGACGGCAGCCGGTCACCGCTCTCGGTTGGCGAACGCGGCGTCCTCGAGGTCCTGCTGGGCGCGGCGCTCTCCTTCGCCGGCCACCGGCTGGGCCAGGAGTTGGCGGATCTCCTCTGTGCTGGTACCAAGCATCTCCGCGGCATCGCCGGTCGTGATCGCGGACCGCTCCAGGGCATGGCGCACGAGCAGCAGTACCCGAGCCGGCTGGGATTCGAGGGGATGGAGATCGTAGCTACCCATGTCCGCGGGATGGACGCGGTAGCCCAGCGCGCGCGCCAGCCGGCTGGGTGAAGCCTCAGCCAGGGCGTCGTAGGCGCTCTGGCTGAGCAGCCTTTCATGCAGGAGACGCACGCGGATGGTGGCGAAGCTCACGCCGAAGTGTCGTTGCAGGTGCACCACCAGCGACGGGTTGTCCAGGTTATCGAAATGCTCAAGCTCACCGACCACCCGGCGCAACTCGTCGCCAGGCACCAGGAACTCCCCCGCGAAGGCATCTGCGAAGCGCTCGCGAACGCGGTCCGCACCTGGCATCGAGACGATGACATCGGACGTCTGGGAGTGGAAGAAGGCATGGGCGAACTCATGGGCCAAGGTGAACACCTGTCTGCCCAGAGTCATCTGGGAGTTGATGGCGATGCAGAAGCCGGCTTGGGGATGGTTGTAGAAGAATCCCGACGGCGCTTGGGCGAGATCCAAGCCGAGCGGCAGACGCCAGATCAGAACGTGCTCGTCCAGAACTTGGAACGGGTCGCCCAGCGCGCCACCACCTAGTTGACCCCGGCGTTAATTCGTGACCCAGGCAGAGGGGCCGTCGAGGTAGAGACCGCAGGCGCAGTCGAGAGCTTCTTGAGGGGTGGCCTCGAAGGAGCCATTGGGAAGGATGGAGTCCTCATAGCCTTCCTTGGACCACAGATAGATGGCGAATCCGAACACGCTGGCATATCCACCGTAGCGGAGCCGAAAGAGTGGGTTCACCTCCCCATCGGGCATCACGGCGTCGACGTAGGCAAACTCCCCTCGATAGCGGACCTGGATCTCGCGCAGCTGCGGCCAGCGTTCCCGCTGCCGAGTTCGCAGCTTCTGTTCCAGGGATCCCTTGATGCTCTCGGGAATCTTCACCGGCCGCAACCCTCATGGCTGTCCCGACGTTCTCACCAGCAAGTATCCACCCTCACGAGCTGCCCCACCATGCATCACACCCCGCTCGTGCTCTCCCCCGAGGAAGCCACCGCTTTGCACCGGGTCGCCGAGCGACCCACCAGCTCACAGCGCTCGTCGCTGCGGGCACGGATCGCTCTGCAGATCGCCGATGGAACTCCCGTGCGAGCAGCGGCCCGACATCTCGGCTGCTGCCCCCGCACCGTACGGAAGTGGGCCCGACGGGTAGCTGAGCATCGCCTCAGCGGCCTCCAAGACGCCCAACGCCCCGGTCGGCCAAGGCGTATCACCGCTCCCGAGCGCTGCACCGTGATTGCAGTCGCCTGCACCCAACCAGAGCAGTCCGGACTGGCCGGGTACACCAACTGGAGTGGCAGCCTGCTGGCGGAGGCGTTGACCACCAGCGGTCGAGTCCAGGCCATTAGCGCCCGCTCCGTGCAGCGAATCCTCAATAACGCCTCTCTCAAGCCTCATCGCTGCGACTACTGGAAGCGCCGCACGGATCCCGACTTCGACACCAAGATGCCGCCCATCATCGACCTCTATCTCAACCCCCCGGATGACGGGCCGGTTTGGAGCATCGACGAAAAGACCAGCATTCAAGCGCTGGAGCGTCGCTACCCGCTGCTCCCGCTCCGTCGTCCCGGAGAGCTGGCCAAGCGCGAGGCCGAATACATTCGACATGGCACCTGCTGCCTCACCGCCGGGCTTGAGGTGCACACTGGCAAGGTGCTCGGGCTGGTCACTCCCAACCGCCCTGCCGAGGTCTTCCTCGCCTTCCTTGACCGGTTGGACGCCGAAGTCCCCCACGGGCAGGTTATCCATGCGGTGGTCGACAACCTCAATACCCACCGCGGCCCTTC
>JAJZJU010000118.1 GCA_021809895.1 bacterium | reverse complement strand
ATGCGTATCTCATCCCGGGCCCACTACGGGCTGCGGATGATGACGGAGCTCGCCAAGACCCACGGCGGACCACCTCTTAGCCTGGCCGAGATAGCCAGGACCGAGCTTCTGCCCCTAGCCTATCTGGAGCAGCTTGTGGCACCCCTGCGCAAGGCGGGGTTGGTGGAGGGCACCAGGGGGCTGCACGGGGGTTACCAGCTCAGCCGGCCGCCCCAGGAGGTCACGGTGCTGGAGATAGTCGAGTTGATGGAAGGCCCGGTCGCGCCGGTCGAGTGCCTGGCGGAGGGATACCGCTCCGGCACCTGCCAGCGCGAGCCGGAATGTCTTAGCCGGCCACTCTGGGGCCGGCTGCAACAGGCGGTGAAGCAGGTGCTGGGCGGGACCACCCTCCGGGACCTGCTGTTGGACCCGATGGCCGCGGAGCCGTGGTGCCCGGGCGAGGGGCTGACCGTCTCACTCAAGGAGGAAGTGCATGTCTGAGGCGAGGACGCCGACTCTTAAGATCCGCGACCTGAAGGTGGCGGTCGACGGCAAGGAAATCCTGCGCGGGGTGGACCTGGAGGTGCCCAAGGGCGAGGTGCACGCGCTGATGGGTCCAAACGGGGCGGGCAAGACCAGCCTCGGCTATGCCGTCATGGGCCACCCCAAGTACCAGGTGACCGAGGGCGACATCATATGGGACGGGGAGAGCGTGCTCGGCAAGCTGCCAGAGGAGCGCTCCCGGCGGGGGCTGTTCCTGAGCCTCCAGTACCCGACCGCGATCCCCGGGGTGACCACCACCAACTTCCTGCGCGCAGCCCTCAAGGGCCAGGGCAAGGAGCTACCGGCCCGCGACTTCCTGAAGCTGATCCGGGAGGAGGTGGCGGCGCTGAAGATGGACCAGGCGTTCATGTCGCGCTACATCAACGACAACTTCTCCGGCGGGGAGAAGAAGCGCATGGAGATCGTCCAGATGGCGGTCCTCAAGCCCGAGATGGCGATCCTGGACGAAACCGACAGCGGACTGGACGTGGACGCCCTGCGCACGGTCGCCGAGGGCGTGAACCGGGTCCGCCAGGACGGCATGGGGGTTCTCATCATCACCCACTACCAGCGGATCCTGGACTACATCACCCCCGACCGGGTCCATGTGATGGCGGCGGGCAGGATCATCGCATCGGGCGGGGCGGAGCTGGTCAAGGAGATCGAGAGGTCGGGTTACGACCCCATGCTGCGGCAGGCTGGGATCGAAGCCGAAGCGGCCGAGCCGGTTGCGGTTTAGAATACTTAGTAGTTGAGTCGGATTTTCCCCTCGGTGGGGTTGAGAGGCAAGCCGCTATGACAGTCGCCGCGAAGGACCTGACCAAGGATTACAAGTACGGCTTCAACGACGGCGACGAGTTCGTCTTCCGGGCGGTCAAGGGGTTGACCACGCAGACCGTCGAGGACATCTCGCGCCGCAAGCAGGAGCCCAGCTGGATGTTGGAGTTCCGGCTCAAGGCGCTGGAGCACTTCCAGCAGCGCGCCATGCCCAGTTGGGGAGCAGACCTCTCCGGCATCGACTTCGACGACATCTACTACTACGTGCGCCCCGCCGAGGAGCAGGGACGCACCTGGGAGGATGTCCCCGAGGGGATCAAGCGGACCTTCGACCGCCTGGGGATCCCCGAGGCGGAGCGCAAGTTCCTGGGAGGAGTCTCCGCCCAGTACGAGTCGGAGGTCGTCTACCACTCCATCCGCAAGGACCTGGAGAAGCTGGGGGTCCTGTTCTCCGACTGCGACACCGGGCTGCGCGAGCATCCGGAGATCTTCCGCAAGTACTTCGGCACCGTCATCCCCCCCAACGACAACAAGTTCGCCGCCCTCAACTCGGCGGTGTGGTCGGGCGGATCCTTCGTGTACGTGCCCAAGGGGGTCAGGGTCGAGATCCCGCTGCAGGCCTACTTTCGGATCAACACCGAGAGCATGGGCCAGTTCGAGCGCACCCTGATCATCGCCGAGGAGGGGAGCTTCGTCCACTACATAGAGGGCTGCACCGCCCCCACCTACAGCAAGGACTCCCTGCACTCGGCGGTGGTCGAGATCCTGGCCATGCCGGGCGCGCATGTCCGCTACACCACCATCCAGAACTGGTCCAACAACGTCTACAACCTGGTCACCAAGCGGGCGATCGCCAGGGAGAACGCGGTGGTCGAGTGGATCGACGGGAATTTGGGCTCCAAGGTCACGATGAAATATCCGAGCATCTACCTGATGGGTGAGGGTGCCCACGGCGAGGTGCTCTCGGTCGCCTTCGCCGGTGACGGCCAGCATCAGGACGCCGGCGCCAAGGTGATCCACGTGGCGCCCAACACCACCTCGACCATCGTCAGCAAGTCGGTCAGCAAGGGGACCGGCCGGACCTCCTACCGCGGTCACCTGAAGGTGTATCCCAAGGCCCACGGGGTCAAGTCCAGCGTGCGCTGTGACGCCCTCCTGCTGGACGACACCTCCAGGTCGGACACCTACCCGTACATGGATGTGGAGGCGGAGGACGTCCAGATCGGGCATGAGGCGACCGTGAGCAAGGTGGGCGACGAGCAGCTCTTCTACCTGCAGTCCCGCGGCATCACCGAGGCCGAGGCGACCGCCATGATCGTGAACGGCTTCATCGAGCCCTTCGTGAAGGAGCTCCCGATGGAGTACGCGCTGGAGCTGAACCGGCTGATCGCCCTGCAGATGGAAGGCAGCGTCGGATGACAGCTCCGGGCCACTGTCCGAGCCCTGCACCCGCGGGAGTCGCCCGGTGACCGAGGTGGCCGGCCTGGAGCCGCTCACCAGGGAGACAGCGCCGCTCGCCGAGTTCGAGGGTGGCGACCCCGACTTCGTGCGCCAGCTGCGGCAGGCGGCGCAGGCCGCCTACCGGGAGGCCCCCTGGCCCTCGTCCGCCCGTGACGAGGACTGGCGCCGCACCCCCCAGGTGGACAAGCTCGACCCCGGGCGGTATTCCCTGGGCGGAGACCCCGGCTCCACCATGTCCGAACACCTGAGAAAGGTGCTGGAGGAGCCGGCGAGCTCCCTCTTCAAGGGGCGCACCCTGGCCACGGACCAGAACGGCAACCTGGAGATGGAGCACACCTCTGACGACGGAGGAGCCGGCGGGAGTGCCCTGCCGCTTCAGGCCGGGCTCGCCCGCGACCCGGGGATCTGGGAGCCGGTCCTGGGCCGGATCGCCAACCCGGGGCTGCGCAAGTTCGTCTCCTTGAACACTGCCCTCATGCGCGGCGGAGCCGCCATCCGGGTCGGGCGGGGACTGCAAGCCGAGCCCGTCCGGCTCGTCAACTTCGTCGATCAGGGGGCTGCCTCATTCCCCAGGGCCGTGATCCTGCTGGAGGAGGGGTCGAGCCTCACCCTGGTTGAACAGTGGAGCTCCCCCGACGAGGATGAGACCCTGATGGCGCCGGTGGTGGAGGTTCTGCTGGGAGCGGGGTCGCACCTCACCCACGTGGTCGAGCAGCGCTGCGGCAGCAAGACGGTCGTGCAGTCCACGGTCAGGGTCAGGCTCTCCCGCGACTCCCGCTACGACCTCCACTGGGTGATGCTGGGGGGGCGCTGGCAGAAGAGCTACTTCGACGTGGAGATGCTGGGCGAGGGATCGGAGTCCAAGGCCACCGGGCTCTGCGTCGGCCGGCGCGACCAGCACTTCGACGTGCAGACCCTCCAGGACCACGTTGCCCGGGGCGCCATCAGCGACCTGCTCTATCGGGTGGCTGTGGCGGAGCGCTCGAGGTCGGTTTTCGCGGGCCTGATCCGGGTCGAGGAGCAGGCCCAGAAGACCAACGCCTACGTCCAGAACCGCAACCTTCTGCTCAGCCCGCAGGCCAAGGCGGACAGCAACCCCACCCTGGAGATCCTCGCCAACGATGTGCGCTGCACCCACGGCTCGACCGCGGGCCGCATCGATGACAACCAGCTCTTCTACTGCGAGTCCCGGGGCATCCCGCGGGAGCAGGCCAGGCGGCTGGTGGTGGAGGGCTTCTTCGCCGACGTGGTGGATTCCTTTCCCGAGGGCCCCATTCGCGACTCGGCGGACGCAGCGGTCCAGACCGCCCTCGAGGAGCTCGCCCAGTCCGGGGCGTTGGCGGCCGGGCCCGGCCCGAGCTGATGGCCGAATGGGTCAGGATCTGCCAGGCGGAGGCGATCCCGGAGGGCCACGCCGCGCGGGTCGAGGTCGGCGAGCTGCCGCTGGCGCTGTTCAACGTGGGCGGCGAGTACCACTGCCTGGACGACACCTGCAGCCACGCCCTGGCCTCGCTGTCGGAGGGAGAGCTGCATGAGGACCTCTGCACGGTGGAGTGCCCCCTGCATGGCAGCCAGTTCGACCTGCGCACAGGGGACCCGGTCTCCTTCCCGGCGGTGGAGGCGGTGAGGGTGCACCCGATCGAGGTCAGAGACGGCGAGCTCTGGGTGAGCCTGGAGGAGGGATGAGCGTGGCAGAGCCCGCTCAGCAGGCGGCGAGCAAGCCGCTCGACGTCTCGCGGCTGCGGGCCGACTTCCCGATCCTCCAGGAGGTGGTGAACGGGAAGCCGCTGGTCTACCTCGACAGCGCTGCCACCTCCCAGAAGCCGGAGTCAGTGATCCAGGCGATCTCCGACTACTACCGCTTCTCCAATGCCAACGTGCACCGGGGGGTGCACGCTCTGGGCGAGCGGGCGACCGAGGCCTTCGAGGGAGCCAGGGAGGACGTGGCCCGCTTCGTGAATGCCGATCCCAGAGGGGTCGTCTTCGTGCGCAACACCACCGAGGGTTTGAACCTGGTCGCCCAGGCCTTCGCCCGTCCCCTGCTCGGACCCGGCGATAGGATCGTGGCGACCGAGATGGAGCACCACTCCAACCTGGTCCCCTGGCAACAGGTGAGAGACCAGACGGGCTGCGAACTCTCCTACATCAAGCTGACAGAGGACGGCCGGCTGGACCAGGACTCGGTGGAAGGCCTGCTGCGGCCCCCGACCCGGCTCCTGGCGGTGACCCACGTCAGCAACGTCCTGGGGACGATAAACCCGATCCGCGAACTGGTGGAGCAAGCCCATGAGCAGGGGATCGTGGTCTGTGTCGATGGGGCACAGGCGGTCCCCCACATGCCGGTCGACCTCAAGGACCTGGGAGCTGACTTCTACTCCTTCTCGGGGCACAAGATGCTTGGCCCCACCGGGACCGGGGTCCTCTACGGAAGGCCAGAGCTGCTGGACAAGATGCCGCCCTTTCTGACCGGCGGCTCCATGATCTCGGTCGTCACCCTGGAGAAGACCACCTGGAACGAGATCCCCCACCGTTTCGAGGCCGGGACCCCGGACATAGCGGGGGCGGCCGGGCTCAGCGCCGCGATCCGGTACCTGGAGGCGGTGGGGATGGAACGGATCCGCCAGCACTCGGCCGAGCTCACCGACTACGCTCAGGAGGCGCTCTCGGAGGTCCCCGGGCTCACCCAGTACGGTCCCCGGGGCGAGGACAGGACCGGCATGGTGTCCTTCAACCTGGAGGGGGTGCACCCGCACGACGTGGGCACGATCCTGGACCGCGAGGGGGTGGCGGTGAGGGCCGGGCACCACTGCTGCCAGCCGCTGATGCGCCAGCTCGGGGTCGCCGCCACCACCAGGGCCAGCTTCTGCCTCTACAACACCAGGGACGAGGTGGACTGCCTGGTCCGGGGGCTCGGCGAGGTGAACCGGATCTTCCGCGACTGAGGCAGAGCCCCCAGGCTCTGTGCCAGCAGTTTTCCCCGAGCGCGAGGGGAGCCTCCCCCATTCGCAACGGTCCTCGGCCACGACCGCGGATGTGCTCTCCTGTTCGGCGGCGATCGGGTGCGGTGGACGCCAGCCAAAGGGCGCAGGTGAGTGGGAGGGCTTTGCCCCTGGCTTCCATCCCCCCGACTGCAGGGTGGCAGGCCTGACCGAAGGCGCAGAGCTCACCCACCCAGGGGGAACGGCACAGACGCCCCCGCTCAGCGCACGAGACACAGGTCTACGACGTTCACGGACCGCTCGACCAGATGGCCGCCATCACTGGTCGCCAGCTCCGGCCACTCGGCAGCGACCGTACCATCGCCGGGCTCGACCATTCCACCGCACGGCCGCGGTGCTCCGTCCCCGCCCTGCCCGCGCAGCACCTGGTAGTCATAACGGTCCTGATGGCTGCGACCCCATTCGAACTAACGCTCGCCAGGGACTTCCGATCGAGGCGGCTCCGGGTAAGCCTGTCGCGGCTCTCTTTAGATCCTGTCACGAGCGTGGCCCGGAGGCATCGGGTAGGCACTGGGGCGGATACCGTTGGGGTCGGATAGGTAGCCGACTCGAGGTGCGCCATGCCTGGCAAGAACCCGACGACCAAGACTGGACTGAAGAGGCCGACCCGGAGTCCTCACGAGATTCTCCGCAGTCGAGAACGCGACCTGGCGGAAGCCGCCCCCAGGCACGGAGGGCATGCACTGTCCCGAGCCTCCAAGACCAGAGTCTTGCTCCCTACCGATCTCCACACAGCGCTGGCCACCGCCGTCGATGTCCGTCCAATGATGCAAC
>JAJZJU010000117.1 GCA_021809895.1 bacterium | reverse complement strand
GTACGCCAGCGGCAGCACTGAGCAGATGCACTGCAGTCCGGAGCCGACCGCCTCCTGGTCCGTCAGCCCCACCGAGGCGATGGCTGGAGACGTGAAGGTGACCCGGGGCAGGTATCGGTAGTCAATCTTCTTGACCCCTGCGAAGAACGCATTCTCCACCATGGAGGTGCCGTGCGCAGCCGCCACGTAGACAAACTGGGCAGCCCCGGTGACGTCGCCGCCGGCCCAGACCCTGGGGTTGGTGGTTCGCAGTCCGGAGTCCACCACGACCTCGCCATTTGGCCCGAGCTCGACTCCCACCTCCTCCAGGCCCAGCCCTGACGTGTTCGGGTGTCTGCCGGTGGCGAACAGGAGCATCTCGGCGCCCACCTCCCGCTTCACTCCTCCTTCCAGTCGAACTCGGGGGCGCGTCCCATCCCAGCCGACGGCCGCGATCGAGGTGGAGACCAAGACCTCGATCCCCTCGTCGGCCAAAACTTGAGCGATCGCGTGGGAGATCTCAGGCTCCTCCGCGGGCGCCAGGCGCGGCAGAGCCTCCACCATGGTGACCTGGCTCCCCAGGCGAGCGAAGAGCTGGCCAAGCTCCAGGCCGACGTAGTTGCCACCCACCACCAGCAGCGAATCCGGCACTCGATCCAGGTCCATGGCGGTTGTGGAGGTGAGGTACGGGCCACCGTCCAGGCCGGCAATCGGAGGCATGGAGGGCGACGCTCCGGTGGCGATCATGTAATGCTCCGCCTCGATCGTCTCGCCGGCCACCTCCAGAGCCGGGCCGGAGACAAACCTGGCACTCCCCCTTCTTATCTCCCAGCCATAGCTCCGGGACAGATCCAGGTACTTCTCCTGGCGCAGGGACTCCACGATCTGCTTCTTGCCATCGACCAGGGCCGCCATGTTCACCGGGCCAGCCTGGGTCGCGACTCCGGGAAAACGCTTCTCGAGCGCGACCTGGCGGGCGGCGGCGGCCGCCAGCAGCGCCTTTGAAGGGATACAGCCGACGTTGACGCAGGTCCCGCCGACTGTCCCCGACTCGACCATGAGGACCTGCAATCCCCGGCTCCTGGCCGCTATCGCGGCCGCGAAACCGGCGGCGCCCGAACCCACTATCGCCAGGTCATACTTCATCAGCCCACTCCAAGAACCATCTGTAGATCCGTCTATTAGCACACGTGGCGGCAGGGTGGGCGCCGCCTCGCCTTGGCCTGGGGACCGTCGCGAGTACTCGAACCCGTCCGGTCGCAATCGGGCCGGCCGTGTGCGCCCCCCTGCTTCTCGACCCGGTGTCGGCCAGGAACTGAGTTGATCACCGAAGCAGCTGTCCCTTCAGGAAGGCGACCGCCAGCACATCCTCGAGCGGCGGTGACCCCTGGACAGCCCTGCGAACGCGGGCCGCACGTTGGGCATCTGTCAGAGCAGGTGGGTGGCCAGAAAATCCAGGGCCGCAGGATAGGCTCGGAGCCTGTTCGCTCGTTTGGCCAGTCCGTGACCCTCATCCTGGAAGACCAGGAGCTCGCACGCAACCCCGTTGGATCGCAGGGCCGCCACCAGCTGCTCAGCCTCGGTCAGAGGCACCCGGGGATCGTTGGCGCCGTGGATCACGAACAGAGGGGCCCTGATCTCCCCGACCCGGCTGAGGGGAGATATCGATTCCAGGAACTCCCTGTCCTCCTCGAGCGAGCCGTACTCGCGCTCCCTTGGGGCCCGGCGATACGGAGAGGTGTTCTCCAAGAAGGTGACCAGCGAGGAGATGCCTACGACATCGACCCCGGCCGCCCAGAGCTCAGGCTGAAAGGCGAGCCCGGCCAGCACCATGTAGCCACCGTACGAGCCACCCCAGAGCGCTGCCCGGGCAGGATCCAGCCCCAGCTCCGGCAGCCATCGGTGCAACGCCGCCAGGTCGTGGATGGAGTTCAAGCGCAGACGGACGTCATCAGCCGAATACCAGCGCTTGCCGTATCCGGTCGACCCTCGGACGTTGGGGACCAGCACCGTATGGCCGGCTGCTGCCAGCCCCTGCACAATCGGGTTGAAGCCCATCACCGCCTGGGATTCCGGCCCCCCGTGAATGTGCACCACCGCCGAACCTGTCCCCTTTTGGTGAGGACGATAGAGGAAGCAGGGGATCTCCTCCCCATCGTCGCCTGATACACGGTGAACGGTCGGCTTCACGAGCGCCATCCCAGCCAGGGCAGCAGAGCTGTCGGTGACTCGGGTGACCTGGCCCGAGTCCACCCGGATAAGCAGGATGTCGCCTGGGACCCGCGGGCTGGTGAAGGAAACCGCGACGAACCGGGAGTTGGGCGACCAGACCGGGTCAGAGGTCGACGGCGCACCCACCCAACCCTCATCCGGCAGGGGGATCTCGCGAACCCTGGCCCCGCTGACGGCATCATGGACAGCCAGCTGGGCACTCCCGTTCCGATTGGTCATCACCAAGACTGACCTCCCGTCCGGTGAGAGCCAGCCGGTGACGTCCCAGTCTGGGTCTGCCACCAGCTCGGTCCAGCGCTGGGATGGCAGGTCGAGCCTGGCCACCACCGTGTTGTCCCGCTCCCGGTCGGTTGTCACCATCAGAGCTTTCCCGTCCGGGTAGAAGGTGGCCCGAGAGTGCTGAGCTGGCTCCGACACATCCGTCAGAGCCAGCGCCTCCGCGCGGTCAGGGCCCACCAACAGCAACTGTTGCGACATGGCTCGCGGCCCCGACCTGGCCAGGATCGCGGACTGTGCGCCAGCATCGACGGCCGCCTCTTCCAGTGCGCCTCCCTGGTCATAGAGCACGCGCTCCAACCCGGTGGCCGGGTCCGCCACCAGCAGGTCGAAGTCCACCGAGTTACGGCGGTTGCAGGAGTAGGCGACCCAATCCGGGCCGACCGTGAGGAGGTTGTGGAAGAACTGAGGGTCATGCGCCAAGGGGGTGAGCCCCTCGAGCAAGAGAGGCGCATCGGGAATCGGATCCAGCGCCATCATCGACAGCTGGTGCATCTCGTCACCGCCCTGATCGTGCTCCACCACGACCATCCTCCGCCCCGGCAGATAGCGCCCAGAACAAGCCCCGGGCAGCGCTGTGAGTGGAGTTCTGCCGCCGCCTGGCTCGATCTCCACCAGCTGAATGCTGCCGGACTCATCCGTGCCCGCCAGGATCCTGCCCTGGTCATCGACGTCAAAGGCGCGCCAGACGGGCGCGCTCAACAACCGCTCGATGTCCTTCGGCACCTTTCAATCCTACGCAGGTGAGACTCCGCCGTTCCCGGCGATGGCCGGCGCCCCGAGCCGGCGGGAAGGCGACCGCGCGACCGCGATCGCCAAACCGCCGAGGTGGAGGAAGCGCACCTGGGCAGCTGGCCCGCAATGCCACGTTTCCCGCCTGGATCAGACCGTATTGTCCAAGCCATCTACTGGGGCCCGGGATAACGCGCCGGAGCGGTCAGGCCTTAGGGGCTCCCGCCATCGACTGAGCCGCGGTCACCTGTGCCCCCGGACCCACGCTGCGACGCAGCGGTACCTCCTTCAGCAGCCAGGTGACCACGAATGCGAGCACCGCGAAGGGCACCGCCCAGAGAAAGACGGGATGCAACGATGCGGTCACGGCCTGGATATAGCCCAGATGGACCGGCCTCGGAAGACGCGCCAGGACCGCCGGACTGGCACCCGCCGCACCCACGAAGTCGGCCGGCAGCCTGACCCCGGCGAGGTAGTGGCGCAGGTTTCCGGTGAGTACGTTGGCGAAGATGGCGCCGAAGACGGCTGTTCCGAACGAGCCTCCAATGGAGCGGAAGAAGGTCGCCCCAGAGGTTGCGACCCCCAGCTCGGAGTGGCTGACCGCGTTCTGCACCGCGATCACCAGGACCTGCATCACCGAGCCCAGGCCCAGGCCCAACACCACCATGTACACAGAGATGGTGAGCATGCTGGTCCCCACCTGCAGGAGGGAGAAGAGGAAGAGACCGACCGTCATCACAGCTGTCCCCATGATCGGAAAAATCTTGTAGCGCCCCCATCGGCTGATGAGGATCCCGGAGCCGATGGAGGTGACCAAAAGGCCACCCATGAGCGGCAACAGCTCCAACCCTGAGTCTGTGGGAGTGGCCCCCTTGACTATCTGCAAGTAGGTGGGGAGGTAGGTGATGGCCCCAAACATGGCGAAGCCGACGATAAAGCCGATGGCACTGGTGGCCGAGAAGACCCGGTTGCGGAAGAGGTGCAGGGGCAGGATGGGCTCGGCGGCACGCCTCTCGATCAGCACAAACCACGCCAGCAACACCACCCCCAGGGCCGCCATGATCCCGATTGGAAGCGAGATCCAGGGATATGTCGTCCCGCCCAGTGTGGTGAGCAGGACCAGGCAGGTGACCCCACCCGCCAGAACCACCGCCCCCAGGTAGTCGATCACGTGCTGCACTCGCCGCAGCGCGCTCGGCAGAAAGCGGGCGGTGACCGCCAGGGCCACCAGGCCGATTGGAATATTGACGTAGAAGATCCAGTGCCAGGAGAGGTTCTGGACGAAGAATCCACCCAAGAGGGGTCCGACTACACTGGCCAGCCCGAAGACCGCCCCAAAGATCCCCTGGTACTTGCCCCGCTCCCGAGGCGGAACCACGTCCCCGATGATGGCTTGGGCGCCAACCATGAGCCCCCCCGCGCCAAGCCCCTGAACCGCCCGGAAAATGATCAGCTCGATCATTGAGGAGCTGAGCCCGGAGAGGGCCGAGCCCACCAAGAAGATGACGATCGCGGCTTGGAAGAAGCTCTTGCGGCCGTACATGTCCCCGAGCTTGCCCCAGAGGGGGGTCGACACCGTGGAGAGCAGCAGGTACCCAGTGACGACCCAGGACAGGTGGGAGAGGCCATGAAGATCGCCAGCGATGGTGGGCAGGGCAGTGGCGACGATGGTCTGGTCGAGGGCTGCCAGCAGCATGCCCAACATCAGGGCCCCTATGACCAGGAACACACTGCGCTGGCCGAGCCCGGGGACAGTGACGGGTTCCAGCTCTGGCTGAGCTACGGCCTCCACCTATCCACCAACCCCGCTGAGCGTGCGCGGCAGAGCTCGCCCCAAACGGTCGATCGCGCCCGAATTTGCGTTTCCGGCCCCGGGAGTGGAACTCGCCACCCTTGGGTGGCGAGAACTGCTGGGCCTCTTGGATGCCAGCGGTGAGGGTAGTCCGGCCGCGATCTGGTCGAAGACACATTCCAGCATCAGCGTCAAAGGCTCGGCAGCATTGCACTCGCGCCATCTGGAGATCGCGGTCCTGACTCCTGCCATGGTCACGCTGGCCACCAGGGCCGGATACAACTCCGCGCCAGGCTCCTGCCCCTGCCGCGCGGCGATCGCTTCGACCAACGCCTGCTCCAACGCACTCACAGACCCCAGGAGGCGCGGCAGCAGCTCCGGAGAGGCCTTGACGACATCCATGCGCAACGGCCACTCGTCGCTGCGCTCGACCATCTCGAGCGCGAACTCGGTCAGCACGGCTCGCAGAGACTCCAGGGGTGTCTCCACCAGCGGCCTTGAGGCCAGGGCCTGGGTCAACTCCTCGGCCCGCTCGCGGTCCAGCCCGACCAGAGCGTCCTCCTTGGATGGAAAGTGGTTGAAGAAGGTCCGCACCGAGACGTCGGCCGCCTCGGCTATCTCCTCCACAGTGACCTGGTGCAGCCCCCGCTCCGCCACCAGGTGGAGCGCTGCCGACTGAAGGGCCTGGTGGGTCGCGAGCCGCTTGCGGTCACGGCGGCCCATGGCCGGGATCTCCTCAGGCATGTCGTCATTTTGGCGGTTCACTGCACGGAGTGCAACTTTATAGTTCGTGCAGCCAGCTCAGCCGGCACCAGTGTCATGACCCTCGAGAAGTGAGCCAGGCTCAGTGAGAGCCCTTCATGGTCCGAGAGGACCCAGCAGGAACTCACATGGAGGGCAGGAAACACTCGCCGGAGCAGTTCATCCGGAAATTGCGGGAAGCGGACCAGCTGACGGACAGTGCCATGACGAAGCTCCGTGTCTTCGTCAGGAGAAACGTGGCCTGTGACTGCCCGACGGGCAAGAGCAACTAAGATTCGAACGCTGTCGTACAAGGAGAGAGAGTGAGACGGAACACCCCCACCCGGACGGCCCCCAGTGATCCTGTCTCTGTCAGGACTCTCACTGCGCCGACGCCAAGCGCGATCGAAGCTCTTTCAGACCTGAATCAGTGGGTAAGCCTCCAAGCGACTGGCGGAGGGGGTAGCGAGGGTGGTGCTGAGGGGCAAGCGAGCCCGGTAGGGAGCTGGAGGGCGACGGTGCGGTCGCTGGCGGCAGCTTTTGGGGGGTAGAGGGGCGCCCGCAAGTGCTTGGAGGCGCGTTGAATCAGCGGTAGCCGAGAGGCCGGTCGCCGGGAGGACAGTACAGGGCTATCCGGTGGGAGCCAAACGCAGGAGATAGTGGTGCAAGGCCCAGAACTCCCGCTTGTGGAACATGCCTTCTGCGAGTCGCAAGTAGAGTCGGCGGCCGCTACGCACCAGCCGAGCCGGGACCGTGAACAGCCAACGCCGCAGCACCGCGGTGTTGTGCACCTGC
>JAJZJU010000116.1 GCA_021809895.1 bacterium | reverse complement strand
TCGATCCTGGTCGACCAATGCTCCGACAGTGGCGCCGGCGACTTCTCCAGCGGTGGGGGAGCAAATGGAGGGCTCTATGAGAACGGGACCACCAGCCTTCTGATCGGCGCCGACTACACGAATTCCACCCTGGACTACTACGCCAATGCCGAGGCTGTGCTGGCGGCGGATCCAGGGTCCACCAGCTGCCAGTCAACGGCCAACTCCAGCGCATCCAACTTCACCGGCTTCTCTCATCTGGTGCACTTCAGCTCAACCTATTCCGATTCCGACTACAACTTCGCCTACGGGTTCAACTCCGGCCAGTCCGGCTGCGCGGTGTACTCCGGTGCGCGGTTCCCCGACCCCTGCCAGTCCAACCCGGAGGGAGACGCCTCGTGGCAGGACTCCTGCTGGCAGCTCCCCGGCGGCAAGGGGACGGTGCCGGTGGGCTGGACCAGCAGCTATGCGTACCAGGTGGGTCAAGCGGTGACCGTCACGCCTTCCGCAGCGCCCCCGGTGATGTGCGGAACCGGCCCCTCCACCCCCAGTCCGCCCGAGCCAACGGGCAGCATGGAGGGTTCGTACTACCCATATCAGTTCCCGGGATTTCCACTGTACGAGACCCCCGAGCAGCTGGTTCAGGGACTGTCCCCAGATCTCGTAATCCCGAGCAACCCAGGGTCGGGAATCACCCCCGTCGCGGGTTCCGGTGGGGGGAACCCCGGGTACACGAGCACGGGCGGCAACTGGGCTTTCCAGGCTGGCGTCTACCTGCTCGATGGGTCCTCGGCGCTGCCCACGATAAGGAACAACCAGAGCTTCAGCTGCATGAGCGATGGATCCTCTGACACGTATCCCAACGGGTGTGTCTTTATCTTCGAGAACGGAGCCTCGCTCAACATCACCGGCAGCGGATCCTCCCTCAACTGTGATTACGTTCCGCCAAACTCCACCTACGCACCCTGCAGTTTCTTCTTCGCCGACAGCAGCAACCCCAGCTCCAGCACTTTTTCCCTGTCCAGCGGAGTCAACGGCCAACTGGATCCGATTCCCTACCTTGTTGACACTGGGTCAAGTCCCACCACTGCCAACTTTCCGGTCATCTACAGCAATGGAACCTCCACCACGGGGCCAACCACCAGCCTCAGCAAGTCGGCGGTAGTCTCTCTCTCCACCCCGGGCAACTTCGCATTCAACGGGACCATCTACGTGCCCCATGGAATCTTCAGTTCGAACGCCAACGCCAGCTCCTCTTCCGGCCAGGTCATAGCAGACTCCATCCGCCTCCAGGGCGGCGCCAACTCATCGTCGGGGGTCGCGTACAACGGGGCAGCGGTCGCCCCTGTGATCGGGTCTTCACACCTGATCGAGTGAGGGCGCTCCGGTAACTGCGGTGAGATGGGCTTCGGCCGCAGAACCTCATTCGCCGTCTGGTAGCTGGGTCGCTAGTCCGGCTCGTCACCGTGGGCATGTGCCCTGAGCTCCAGAGGAGATTGTCCGAGGACTCGGGGCTCGGCGCCGCCGGTTTGCGCGTTGTCCACCTGCTGCTGGCGATGGTCATCTGGGCCAAGCCACGCCGGAAGTACTGCTCGCTCGCCACGGTGGTGACCACGGCGTTGATCTGCTTCTACTGCTACAAGGCGATGATCGGGCGGCCCTTCGCCAAGCCCGAGCTGTTCAGCCCGAGTCTGCGCCGGTGCCACGGCGAGACGGTCCAAACTGGGCATAGCCGTGGCGCTCGCCTGGTCCAAATCGGGTTCGTGGGCACACGCCTCAGCGGCCCACCTTCCGGCATGGTCCAGACCGCCACAGGGCCCGGTCTGATATCCTGTGCAGGTAGTTGCAATAAGGCGACTACAGCCTCTTGGTGATACCTCGCCCCGCTGACATGCGGCGTCCTCGAGAAGCGTGACAACAGCGAAGCCGGCGAGGGCGAAATCGGGCCCAGGCCCAGGGACATCAAGTTGAACTCATTTCAAGACTTGGGTGTGCGAGCGCGCACCCTGGAGAACCTCTCTCGTCAGCGACTGCTCACCCCCACTCCGGTGCAGGAGGAGGCGCTGCCGCTGCTCCTCTCGGGCCAGGACTGTGTGATCCAGTCGCCGACCGGATCGGGCAAGACCCTCGCCTTCCTCATCCCTTTGTCGGAGAAGTTGGAAGGCCATCAGCAGAGCCCGCCCCGCGCTCTCATCATCACCCCCACCAGGGAGCTTGCCACCCAGATTGGCGGGGTTCTGAACCGCCTGGACCCCAGGCTTCGGGTCTCGTTGGTCTTCGGTGGCGTTGGCTACCAGGGACAGATCAACCAGCTGCGAACAGCGGATGTGATCATCGGCTGCCCGGGTCGGCTGGTGGACATGGCCCAGCGGGGAGCGGCCCGCCTCGGAGCGGTGCAGTACCTGGTCCTGGACGAGGCGGACGAGATGCTCGACGCCGGGTTCGCCAAGGACGTGGAGGACCTGGTCGAACGCACGAATCATCGATTCACCCCCGGGCCCAGGCAGACAGTGCTGGCCTCCGCCACCATGCCGGACTGGGTAACCAAGATGGCGCAGAAGCACCTCACCAGCCCCGGCCGGGTCACCGTGGCCCCCCCCGAGGAGGCCGACCTGGAGCACGGGCTCATCTCGCTGCCCAAGGCGCAGAAGGTGGCCTACCTGAGCCAGCTGCTACAGCAGTCGACCTCCACCATCGTGTTCCACCGCACCAAGCACGGAGCGCGCAAACTCGCTCACGACCTGACGCTGCTCGGACACTCCACCGCTGAGCTTCAGGGCAACCTGTCCCAGGCCGCACGGGACCGATCCATCGCCGCCTTTCGCAAGCGGGAGGCCAGGGTCCTAGTGGCTACCAATGTCGCAGCCAGGGGGATCGACGTCAAGGATGTGAACCTGGTGGTCAACTTCGAGCTTCCCGACACAGCCCAATGGCTCACCCACCGGGTGGGACGCACCGCCCGCAACGGGGCCAAGGGCAGGGCCCTCACGTTCCTGTCCGAGGACGACAGCGAAAAGTGGCGCAAGCTGCGGCGGGAGGGAGCACCCGAACTGCGCTTCGTTGACGCGGGCAGGCTCCTCTCGACGGGGTCGATGCACTACGTCGCGGATGTGCCCCATCTGGTCGCGGCCAGGCCCTCCGGGCCACGCTCCCAGGGGGAACGGAACCCCAGCCGACGCCCGGGCCAGCGGCCCGGCGCCAACTGGGGAGGATCGCGCCAGGGACGCCCTCAGGGCAGGCCCGGACCCTCGCCTCGCCGACCCGCGTGATCAACATCGGCCAGGGTGCGCTCCCCGCCGGCCACCCCGGTGCGGGGAGCGGGTCAGTCGAGCAGCGAGAGCAACTCCGCGGCCTCCAGCGCTAGGCCCAGACGGCTCGCGCCCCCAGGAACGGCCGGGTCACACCCGGTCAGCTCGCGGATCCGATTGAGGCGGTTGAGGACGGTGTTGCGATGGCATGGCACCCGGCGCGCCGCGGCGGCGGGTGAGCCATCTCCCTTAAGGAAGAAACCCAGCGTGCGCAGCAGGGTGTGGCGCTCCTGCGACGGCAGGGCAAGCACCCTCCCCAACACCGTGATCGCCAGCCGACGCGCGAGCTCCGGGGAAGCCACCAGCAGAGCCGAGGGCAGCCGATCGTCCAGAGAGGCGATGGCGTGCTGGTGGGCCGGGATCGATCGCACGGCCAGCTCCGCCTGCCGGTAGGCCACGCCCGTCTCAGACAGGTCCGCAAACTCCGGGCTCAAGCCGGCGCGAAGTGGGATCATCCTCTCCAGTCCCGCCCTGACCATCTCCGCTCCAGCGGTCGGCAGGGCCAGCAGACCGCACTGGCGACCCTCCTGCACCACCCACGCGGACCTGATCCCAAGACCTCCCAGGAACTCCGCCGCCGTGGATTCCTGCGGCTCGACGACGACGACCTGATACGGCCCCCTCTCTGGCAGGCCCAGGCTCTCCGCGACAAATACCAGTTCCTTCTCGACCAGGACCCCAGAGAGCAGACCCCGCAGGATCCCCTGCCGTCGTGTCTGATCTCGGCCCACCAGTCCGGCCTCCGAGTGACGGTAGGCGGTGCCGACGGCGGCTGATAACTCATCGGTCAACTGCCAGACCAGGTAGGCCGCCTCCATCAGGTCATCGGTGGGCCGATCCGGGCGCCCGCGCGCCTCCTCCAGAAGTTCCTCCCAGATGACGCTGCCACCCAGGCGGTAGGCGCGTAGGACGCTCTCCAAAGGAACGCCCAGCTCCGCCCGGCTGCGGCCGGTGGCCCAGGCTTGCTCCTTGGATGGGGGCCCCCCCTGGGGCAGCCTGGCCAGCGCGCCCAGGTACTCCGACAGGCTGTCCCTCACCGACCTTTGCAGCTCATCCAAAGAGAGGAACCGCTCCTGGCGATAGCCGGGATCGCGCTCCAGGATCGCCTGGACGGTGCGCTCGGCTATCCCATCAAGCCGCAGCAGCAGGCTCTTGGCGAGCCCGGCCAGCACGGCGACGCTCGCCCGTGATGGATCGTGCAGCGGCTCCACCCGGACCGGAGTGGCGGACATGGGAAACCTCCACCAGGACTGCTCCCGGTTAGGCGAGAGCACACTCAGGGCTGACCGTCTGCCCCGAGTGCCCTTATCGGAGGCCCATCTTACCCTGGGCAGCCGCACCGCCGCCTGCGGTGTGGGCCTGCCTACTGCGGAGGTGGCGCTGCCGCGCCATAGCGGGCGCGGATCACCTTCTTGTCGAACTTGCCGACGCCGGTCTTGGGGACTGCATCGAGGATCTCCATCCGGTCCGGTAGCTGCCACCTCTCCCAGCCCCGGGCGGAGAGGTGCGCTCTGACCTGTTCCAGAGTGACCTCCGCCCCCGGCCGAGGCACCACCGCCGCCAGCGGACGCTCCTGCCACTTCTCATCCGGGATGGCCACCACCGCTGCCTCCAGCACCCCCGGCATGGCCATGATGTCGCCCTCCATGTCGACCGAGGAGATCCACTCCCCTCCCGACTTGATGAGGTCCTTGGTCCTGTCCACGATCACGAAGTAGCCCTCGGCGCTCATGGTGGCGACATCGCCGGTGTGGAACCAGCCGTCCTCGGTGAACCGCTCCGGGGTGGCGCCGCCGCGGTAGGAGTCGATCACCCACGGGCCCCTCACCAACAGCTCGCCGATGGCGGTGCCGTCGTGGGGCACCTCCTGTCCGCCCTCGTCCACGATCTTGACATCCACCCCGGGCAGGGGCAGGCCCGCCTTGATCCGCACTTCTGAGCGCAATTGATCGGGCCCCCAACCCAGCATCTTGTGCTTGGGCCAGGCCATGCCGGCCACCGGCGAGGTCTCGGTCATCCCCCAGCCCTGGACCAGGGTGATGCCGAACTCCTTCTCATAGCGCTCGATCAAAGCCATCGGCGGCTGGCTGCCTCCGGCCATCACGAACCGCAGGTGGGGGAGCTGGACCCTGCGCTGGCTCAACTCCTCGGCCACCCCGGCCCAAATGGTCGGCACCCCGGTGGCCATGGTCACCTGCTCCTCCTCCATCAGGCTCACGATCGTGGCCGGATCCATGTAGGGACCGGTGTAAACCTGCTTGGCGCCCACCATGGTGGCCGCGAACGGCGATCCCCAGGCGTTGACGTGGAACATGGGCACGATCGCCAGCCCGCAGTCGCGGGGGCCCATTCCGGTCGCGGCCCCCGAGGTCGTGGTCAGGGCGTGGAGGTAGGTGGAGCGGTGGGTGTATTCGACCCCCTTGGGCCTGCCGGTCGTGCCCGACGTGTAGCAGATTCCCAGGACCGTGTCCTCTGGGATCTCCTGGCGGGGATAGCTGCTGGGCTGGGCGGCCAGCAGCTGCTCGTAGCTCAGCACGTTGGCCAGATCGGTGGTGGGCACATCCTTCGAGAAGACCACGATGTGCTTGACCCCTGTCAGTGCGTCCCTGACGCGCTCCAGAACCTGCAGGAGGTTCTCTTCCACGAAGATCACCTCATCGTCGGCATCCCGGATTATGAACTCCAGATCCGGAGTTGGGAGGCGGGGGTTGAGGGTGTGCAGGACCCGGCCGGTGCAGGGAATCCCGAAGTAACACTCCAGATGGCGGTAACCGTTCCACGCCAGCGTCGCCACATGGGCCCCGTCCCGGAGCCCCAGGCCGTCGAGGGCGTTCATCAACTGCATGGCCCTGTTTGTGAACTCCAAGTAGGTGTAGCGGTGCCTCTCCCCCGGCCCCACCTGGGTCACCACCTCGGTGTCGGGGAAGTATCGACCGGCGTGGTCGAACATCATCCAGCTGTTGAGCGACGCCTTCATCATGCTCATGGCCGCGATCCTCCTTGCGCCGTTGCCACTGAGTGAAGTCTAGTAAGCCCACTGCTGTGGCACCCCTCGCGGGGTTCCTCCCCCATGACTGGGTTCGGTTCTGGCCTCACCGCGGACCGCTCACGCGCCGAAGCGCTGGTCTTACGTCCACTCCTCAGA
This sequence comes from bacterium, assembly GCA_021809895.1. Taxonomy (GTDB): domain Bacteria; phylum Chloroflexota; class Dormibacteria; order Aeolococcales; family Bog-877; genus AG-12. The sequence goes on along the minus strand of JAJZJU010000116.1, from coordinate 353 downwards.
TGCCCGGTCGTCCGAGTATCCGAGCCGCCGCCTGTACCGTCCCAGGACGGCCCGGGAACGAACGGGGCCGTGGCTCCAACTGAGCCACAACTGGCATGGTCCGGCCAGTCGCGGAGGTTTTGGGCCGCGTTGACGTCCCTGTCGACCAGCTCCCAGGTGCCAGCACACACCAGCATCTTGTCGAGCTTGTGCTTGGCGACCAACCGGCAACCACAGCCGTGGTGCACCTGGCTGGAGGGAAACCAGCGATCAGCTAAGTCGAGCTTCGACCCGGCTCGCTCGACCTTGTAGGCGAGCATGGGTCGGATTTGACCCAGGGCTGTGTCGCTGACCGAGCGACGGAACGCCCTTCT
>JAJZJU010000016.1:8365-34060 GCA_021809895.1 bacterium | reverse complement strand
TTGCCTTGTAGGGCGTGGACGGTGGACGCCTCACGGAGGCTGCCGAGCCACTGGTCCAGGCCGAGGTGTCCAGTTGCCATCGGAGCCTGGCCGCGGCCGCGCTCTCCGATGGTTCGAGCACTCTGGCGAGGCCCGCCCTTCGGCCTGCCTTGTTGCGGTTGCGTTCCCGGCCTGAGCAGAAGCCATCGAGGCGGATCTCCACAGACTCGGCTCCGCTCGAGAGTTTCCGAAGATTGCCGACAGCCGGGACGCGCAGGCGCAAAGCATCGGCTCTCCCATCACTCGAGACCAGGATCCGGGCAGAGGAGTTCCCGCCTGGAAAGCCAACGTTGCCCTGGCAGAACCACTGGCCGGCCCGCGCCCTCTCCCACACCCCCCGCCATTCCTGGTGGCTCAAGTAGTCGTGGGACTTGGGCCGGGAGCCGGCCCGGGCGAGCCGGGCACTCCCGAAGCAGACCCGAACCCCACCGCTACTGAGCCGCTCCTCCAGCTTCTGGCAGCAGGAGATCAGACGGGATCTCCTGCTGGCCAGGCCATGGCGCTTGTCGACCGCCTTCTTTGAGGTGCCGCGCTGGGCTTTGGCCAGCTGCGTGGCCGTCTCCACCAGCTGTTCACGGGACCGCTCCAAGGACAACTTGGTGGCCTCGACCGCCGCATCCTGAGCGCCTCTGGCCGCCACCAGCATCGAGGTGGCCTCCCGCTGGGACCAGCCGCGGGCGATCAGCTCGCTCCTGACTCCGCCCTTGCCCTGGGTGAACCACGGCTCGCCCCGGATCACCACCCGCCGGTAAACCTCACGCATGGCGGTGGACCACTCCTCCCCCAAAGCCCAGAGCAGCGGGAAGGTCCCTGGGTCCGCGATCCATTCCTCCGCCGTGACCTCGTCACTCACGCTGCTTAAGTCCACCCGGAACACAAGCTTGGGGACTCTGAGCTGAGCGATGGCCATAGAGGCGCTCCGGGAAGCTGATCACCACCTATGGCATGTCCCGGACGTGATCGGCCTCCCCGCAGCGAGAGCTGTCCTCGTGCTCACTGGTAACCTCATGATGCTGCGCCCGCCTGCCCCTTGGCCGATACTGGCCAACGGCGCGCTCAACTGTTCACAACCCACCAACCGAAGCTGACGGTGAGGCTGAGCGGCCGGTGGTTCTGCCTCCGCCATGGGGCGCGGACTCTCAAGGCCAACCTCTGCGGTTGGTGGAGGAGGTGGCGGTGGCTTCCTGGAGATCGTGGGCCACGATCTCGGTCGTGAGCGCGTGCAGAGGCCGCTCGGCACCCGGGAGCGCGGTGAGCAATGACTGAATGTCGTACTTGCCGGGCGAGAGCCTCACCTGCCACCTCGACCGCACCCAGCCCATGGTCTGGTTCCGCAGGCCAGCGGCCGAATGGCAGGCATCGTGGGCCCGGAGGTGGTCCGCCTCGGCCAGAGTCACCGGGCAGATCCCGGTGCGCTGGCCGGCACACCTGGCCGGGGATTCGGTCATGCGTTCGTGTTGCAGCTCACTGGCGCACCCGAGCGATGTCAGATGGGCTCCTGTGACCCCGCCCTTGCGGACGGGGATTGCGGCCGCCTCTTGTTCAACATCCCCGTCGCCGTCACTCGTGCCCGGAGTGGCGGTCGTCCCCTCCAGCCAGGATGAAGCCAGCCTTGCGCCAGTCGTGGCTGGCTTACAAGCGATCAGGGTATAGCATCGCGTAAAAGAGGAACACCACCAAGCCAACGCTGACGCCCAAGCCCACCCATTCGATCACGCTCATAAGCCGGAGCCTCCAACCCAGCGGCCGACCGGTGCCAACTGTTTCACAGCCGGTCGCAAGCTCTCGCATACACGTCGAATAGCCAGAAGAGGCCGAGGACCACGACTCCCCCGATGAACCACGTCAAGACAAACACCTTGCCACTCCTCCTTCCCGTGCTCAGGGCCGTCTGAGCCTCAGCACCGCGAGGTTCAGTTCCAACACGTTCACGTATGGGTGGCCGAAGATCCCCAGGAAGCGTCCCTTTGTGTACTGCTGGATCAGACTGCGCAAACGACCCGGGCTCAGGTGGTCCGCTCGGGCCACCCGAGGCACCTGGATCAACGCGGCCGCTGGTGTGATGTCGGGATCCAGGCCGCTAGCCGAACTCTCCAATAGGCTGAGCGGCACCTGACTCGCCGTCACTCCGGGATTCGCCTTGAGAAAGGCCTGCAGACGCGCCTTCACGTGGGCGATCAGCACCGCGTTGGTCGGACCCAGGTTGCTCGCCGCGGACGAGGCGCCATTGTAGGCTGGAGACGTGGCGCTGGGCCTGCCCCAGAAGAAGCCGGGGGATGTGAACTCCTGACCGATCAACCGTGACCCCACCACCCGACCGTGAAGGGTGACCAGGCTGCCCGCCGCCTGCTGAGGAAAGACCGCACTGGCTATCCCCGTGATCAGAAAGGTGTATGCCAGCCCCAGGACCAGTGACGAGAGCACCATCAGCCGGATCGCAGACCAGATACTCCGGAGGGTCAACTTCCCGCCTCCACTACTTCCACTGGGCGTGACGCCGACTCCCGGCACCACGGCTCCGGCTTCGCCGCCAGCCCGTTGGCTGACGTCAAACCCGGCAGCTGGACGTCGCAGGCAATCTTCATCACCGTACCGTCGAGACCAGATGGAGGGCCGTCACGATGAGGTCGATCAGCTTGATGCCGACAAATGGAACCACCAGTCCTCCCAGCCCGTATATGAGCAGGTTCTTGCGCAGAATCACTGCCGCACTGGCGGGTCGATAACGAACCCCGCGCAGCGCCAACGGAATCAACGCCGGGATTACCAGGGCGTTGAAGATGATCGCCGAGAGGATTGCCGTCTGCGGCGAAGTCAGATGCATGATGTTGAGAGCGTTCAGGCCCGGGTATGCCACCACGAACATGGCCGGGATGATGGCAAAGTACTTCGCTACGTCGTTGGTGACAGAGAAGGTCGTCAGGGCTCCGCGCGTTATCAGGATCTGCTTGCCCACCTCCACGATCTCAATGAGCTTGGTCGGCTGCGAATCAAGATCGACCATATTGCCGGCTTCTCGTGCCGCCATGGTGCCGGTGTTCATGGCCACGGCTACGTCGGCGCTGGCCAGCGCGGGGGCGTCATTGGTTCCGTCCCCGACCATGGCCACCATGTAGCCCTCTGCCTTCATGGACTTGACGTACTCCATCTTCCGCTCTGGGGTTGCCTCCGCCAAGAAGTCATCCACCCCGACCTCGGCGGCGACGGCCGCCGCGGTGACCGGGTTGTCGCCCGTCACCATCACCGTCCTGATGCCTGCTTGCCGTAGCGACTCCAACTTCTCCCGAATCCCTGGCTTCACCACGTCCTTGAGATGGATGACGCCGAGGATCCGCGCGGGTTCGGCCACGAGCAGCGGGGTGCCCCCGCTACCTGCTATCCGGCCCACTTGCTCTCGCAGGGCGGTGTCCGGAGCCTGGCCGCACCACTCCACGACCGAGTCCACTGCCCCCTTGCGAATCTGTCGCCCGTCGACATCCACACCACTCATCCTGGTCTCGGCCGTAAAGGGCACAAACGTCATTCCGTCCGCATCTGATGGCGACTCCTCCAGCCCGTACTTGGTCTGCGCCAAGATGACCACGGACCGTCCCTCGGGAGTCTCGTCGGCCAAGGATGAGAGCTCCGCGGCTTTCGCCAGCACGGCTTGGCTCACCCCCACAGCGGGCAGGAACTCCGTCGCCTGACGGTTGCCGAGCGTCAGCGTGCCAGTCTTGTCGAGCATGATCACGTTGGCATCGCCGGCCGCCTCTACCGCCCGGCCCGAGAGCGCCAGAACATTGCGCTCGAACAGCCGGTTGACACCCGAGATGCCGATGGCCGAGAGCAGCCCCCCGATCGTGGTCGGTGCCAACGCCACGAGAAGCGCTATCAGCACTGTCACCGACACGGTGGCGTGGGAATAGGCGGCGAAGGGGGCCACCGTGATCACCACCACCAGAAAGATCAGTGTGAGACCGGCCAGCAAGAGCGCGAGCGCGATCTCGTTGGGGGTCTTCTGACGCTTCGCCGACTCGATCAGGCTGATCATCTTGTCCAGGAAGGACTCCCCCGGGGACGCGGTGATCTGTACCTTCAGGCTGTCGGAGATGACCCGCGTCCCCCCGGTGACGGCGCTCCGGTCGCCGCCCGACTCCCGTATGACAGGGGCCGACTCCCCGGTGATCGCCGACTCGTCCACCGCGGCGATCCCCTCGATGACATCCCCGTCGCCCGGGATCACGTCGCCGGCGCTGACCAGCACGATGTCGCCCTTTCTCAGGTCAGAGGCGCCGACCACCTCCACGGTTCCGTCGGGCAGCTGCCTGCGGGCACTTGTCTCGGTCCGCGACTGGCGCAGGAACTGGGCATGCGCCTCGCCCCTTCCCTCCGCCATGGCCTCCGCGAAGTTGGCGAACAGAACGGTGAGCCACAACCACAGTGAGATCTGCGCCACGAACGAGAACTGTCCCAGGTTGCCGGCGACCGCATAGCGCACCGCATCGGCCGTGGTGAATGCGCTCCCCACCTCGACCACGAACATGACCGGATTGCGCACCAGGGTGCGCGGGTCCAGCTTCACGAACGCCTGGCGCAGACCTTGCCGAACCGACTCGGAGGTCCAGAAGGATTGCCGGCGCGGCCGCCTGCCCCCGCTGGCCGGGTCTGCGGTCATGTTAGGCGCGTCCAATTCAACGCTCACCTGGCTGCCCCCGTATACATGCCGTCTTCGGCACGCTCACTAGAAAACATGGCCAGCCTGCATGACGAACTGCTCCGCCAGCGGGCCCAGAGCGAGGGCTGGGAAGAAGAGCAGCGCGCCCACCACCACCACGGTCCCCGTCAGCAGCCCCACGAAGAGCGGTGTGTGGGTGGGGAAGGTTCCCGCGGTCACGGGAATGCGCTGCTTGCGTGCCAGCGCACCCGCCATCGCCACCAGGGGGATGTACATCGGAAATCTGCCCAGCAGCATGGCCAGGCCGACCGTGGCGGAGTACCAGGGGCTGGCGGAATTGAGCCCGCCAAAGGCCGAGCCGTTGTTCCCCACCCCCGAGCTGAAAGCGTAGAGGACCTCCGAGAGCCCGTGCGGCCCGGGATTGAATATCCCGGCCCGGCCGGCGCCGGACAGCACCGAGATGGCCGCCAGGATCAGGATCACGAAACTGGGCACGATCATGGCCAGCACGGACATCTTGACCTCGAACGATTCGATCTTCTTGCCGAGGTACTCAGGGGTGCGCCCCACCATCAGCCCGGCCAGGAACACGGCGAGCACCGCGTAGGCGATCATCCCGACCATGCCGACGCCCCAGGATCCGAAGATGACCTCACCGGTCATCATGTTGAACAGGGTCACCATCCCACCCAGTGGGGTCAGGCTGTCGTTGGAGGCCGCCACCGAGCCCCACGAGATGGCGGTGGTCGAGTTCTCAAACAGCGAGGTGCTGCCGATGCCGAACCTGGTTTCCTTGCCCACCCAGTTGGACTGGCCCGCGGCTCCGAGATGGTTGATGATCGGATTGCCGACCGCTTCGGAGTGGTAGAGGAGCAGCGCACCGGCCAGGAACATGATCGCCATGACCGCGTAGAACGCCCAGCTCTGCCGGACATCCCCGATCATCTTGCCGAACAGGTAGATGCACCCGGCCGGCACCGCGAAGCCCAGGAGCAGCTGCACCACCAGGGCGACGACGTTCGGGCCGGCATAGGGCTGGGCCGCGTTCATGTTGAAGAAGCCCCCCCCGTTGTCTCCCAGCTGCATGATGGACGTCATCGAGGCGACCGGCCCCTGGGCGATCAGCTGATGGCCACCTTGGAGCGTGGTGGCGTGAACATAGGCGCTGAAGTTCTGGGGACTGCCCAGAGCCACCAGCACGATCGCCCCCAGGATCGCCAGCGGCAGGGCCACCCATAGCAGGGCGCGCACGAAGTCATGCCAGAAGTTGCCGAGAGTCCCGGTCTGGTGGCGCGCGAAACCGCGGGCGATCACCAGGAACAGGCAGATGCCGGTCACGGGGGATACGAACTGCTGGACGGTCAGCCATATCTGGGAGAGGTAGCTCAGGGTCGTCTCGCCCGCGTACACCTGCCAATTGGTGTTGGTGACAAAACTGACGGCGGTGTTCACGCTCACCCAGAAGGGGACACGAGGTTGATGCGCCGGATTCAAGGGCAGGAATTGCTGGAGGCCAAGGAGGGCGAACAGCAGGACGAAGCCGACCGCGTTGACGATCAGGAGGTTGCGCAGGTACACGGTCCACCGCATCTCCTCGTCGGCGCGCATGCCGCAGAGTCGGTATACGGTCCGCTCCACGGGAACCAGAACGGGGTCGAGAAAGGTGTGGCCACCCTCAAAGACTCGGAACATGTACCCACCCATGACTCGGGCAAGCACGGCGACCGCGGCCAGCAGCACAAAGATCTGGGCCACTCCTTGCCAGGTCACCTGGACCTCCTGTCTACAACCGCCGGGCCAACCTCGATCACGCGGGACTACTGATAGCGCACTCCCCACCCGCACGGCAAGCGGCTTGGCGTAGTCTTAACCAACCGACGCAGAATCTTGACAGGAATTTAGCACGGCCCCTGCGCGCGCCCGCGCCCTCGCGAGCCGCGCGGCTCCCGCGCCCGCCGGCCCCAGCGAGGTGCCGCGACTGGCGCAGGCGGCGCCGGGGGCCCGGCCCCGTGCAGCGCGAGTGGAACACCGCGCTCGCCGCGTCTGATTCAGCCGCGCCGGCGGCGGATCGAGCGCCAGGCGATCCATCCCAGGATCGCCACCACCACCAGCCCCAGACCGATCAGGAGCCCCTTGAAGCCCAGGTGCAGGATGTTCCGGTAGTTGGCCCCGAGGGCATCCCCCACCGAGGTCACGGTCGCGCACCAGACCAGGGCCCCCAGCAGCATCGCGGGATAGAAGACCCGAGGGGGGATCGCCGCGATGCCGGCGGCGTAGGAGGCGACGTTGCGGGCGAACGGAACCACCCTGGTCAGGAAGACCCCGATCCCACCCCGCTTGCGCACCCAGCTGGCCGCCTCGTCCAGGCGCTGCGCCGACACCCCCACCTTGGAGGCCAGCCGGATCACGACCGGCCGCCCGAGCGCGTAGCCGATCTGATAGGAAACGGTAGCCCCGATCGCGGAACCCACGGTCGCGCAGAGGATGAGGGGGACCAGCGACACAGTGCCCCGATGCGCCAGGAAGCCGAGGGTGAGCAGGATCGCCTCATCCGGCAGGGGCAGCCCCACCGACTCCCCGGCCAGCCAGAGCAGCACGAAGGCGTACACCCCCAGCGGCGGCAGGTGGGTCAGCTGGGAGAGGATGTGGGTCATGGCGGCCCCAGCAGGCTACCGGCCCGCGCGGTCACCAGGTGGCGTTCGCGATCCTGCTCAGCTCTCCTCCAGATCCCCCGGAGGGGCCACCCCGGCGATGGAGCCGATGGAATCGCCCTCGTCGAGACGCATCAGGATCACGCCTCGGGTCTGGCGGCTGCTGATGCGGACGCCTTCCAGCGGGATCCGGATGATCTGGCCCTTGGTGCTGATCAGCATGAGCTCGCCGGTCAGGTCGTCGACCACCCTGGCACCCACGATCTCCCCGACCTTGCCGATGGCGTGCTGGTCCAGGGTGTACACGCCCTGGATTGCCCGGCCCTTGACCGGGTACTCCTGCGTCGGGGTGAGCTTGCCGAAGCCGCGCTCGGTCACCACCAGCACATGCCCACCCTCGGTGACGATGTCCATGCCCGCGACCAGGTCCCCCGGGCGCAGCCTGACCGCGGTGACGCCCTGGGTGTCGCGGCCCATGGGGCGCACCGCACGCTCGTTGAAGCGCAGCGCCTTGCCCTGTCTGGTGACCAGCAGGATGTCATCCCCGCCGGTGGAGACCTTCACCCAGTCGAGCTCGTCCCCATCGCTCAGGTTCATGGCGATCAGGCCGTTGCGGCGGACCGACGCGTAGGCCGCCGCTGGGGTCTTCTTGATGTGGCCGTGGAGCGTGGCCATGACCATGTAGGACTCGTCCGAGTACCCGTCAACCGAGAGCATGGAGGTGACCCGCTCCCCCTGGTCCATCTCCAGCAGGTTGATGGCGGCGGTCCCCTTGGCCTGCCGGCTGACGTCCGGGATCTCGTGGGTGCGCAGACGGAACACCCGGCCGCGGTTGGTGAAGAAGAGCATGTCGGAGTGGGTTGAGGCCACCCGCAGGAATTCGACGTAGTCCTCCTCGCCGACCCGCTTGGCCCCCATCACCCCCTTGCCGCCGCGGCGCTGAGAGCGGTAGTCGGTGGTCGGGGTGCGCTTGATGTAGCCGCGGTGGGTGAGCGTGACCACCACCTGCTCGCGAGGGATGAGATCCTCCTCGTTGAGCTCGATGTCGCCGTGGCTGATCTCGGTCCGGCGGGCATCCCCGTACTTCTTGCGCAGTGCCACCAACTCGTCGCGCACCACCGCCATCAGCTTGTCCCGAGTTGAGAGGATCTCCTCCAGGGCCGCGATCCGCAGCATCAGGTCGGCATGCTCCTCCTCCAGGCGGTCGCGCTCCAGCCGGGTCAGCCGGCCCAGCCGCATGTCCACGATGGCCTTGCTCTGACGCTCGCTGAGGCTGAACCGCTCCTCCATCTGGCGCTGGGCGGTGGCCTCGTCGGGCGCGGCCCGGATCAGGCGGATAACCTCGTCCAGGTTCTGCAGGCAGATCCGCAGCCCCTCGACGATGTGCGCCCGCTCCCGGGCCCGCTCCAGGTCGTGGCGGGTTCGCCGCTCAACCACCTCGCGGCGGTACTCCAGGTAGTGCAGCAGCATCGCCCGCAGGGAGAGCACCTGGGGCCGTCCATCCACCAGCGCCAGCAGGATGCAGGTGAAGCTCGACTGCAGCTGGGTGTGCTTGTAGAGGTTGTTGAGCACGGTGTAGGGACGCGCGTCCCGCTTCAGCTCGATGACCAGGCGGGTGCCCTCGCGCCTTCCCGTCTCATTGCGGATGTCGGCTATCCCTTCCAGCTTGCGTCCGTTCACCAACTCCGCGATGGTCTGCAGGACCCGGCTGGGGTTCACCTGGTAGGGCAGCTCGGTGACGATGATCTGCTCCCTGCCCGACTTGGACTCCTCGAAGGCGACCCGGGCGCGCTGCACCACCCGCCCATGACCGGTGCCGTAGACCTGGGGGATGTCCTTGCCATACACGATGCCCCCGGTTGGGAAGTCCGGCCCGGGGATGAGCTTCATCAGCTCCTCGGTGTCCGCCTCGGGATTGTCGATCAGCCTCACCAGCCCGTCACAGACCTCGGTCAGGTTGTGGGGCGGGATGCTGGTCGCCATCCCGACCGCGATCCCGGCCGCGCCATTGACCAGCAGATTGGGCAGGGCCGCCGGCAATACGGCCGGCTCGGTGGTGCTGGCGGAATAGTTGTCGATGAAGTCGACCGTGTCCTTCTCGATGTCGGCTACCATCTCCGCCGCGATCGGGGCCATGCGCGCTTCCGTGTACCGGTAGGCGGCCGCCGGGTCACCCTCTGGGGAGCCGAAGTTGCCCTGTCCGTCGACCAGCGGGTAGCGCATCACCCAGGGCTGGGCCAGGCGCACCAGGGTGTCGTACACGGAGATGTCGCCGTGAGGGTGGTAGTTCTTCAGCACCTCGCCGACGATGGCGGCGCACTTCTGATGGGAGGCGCCCGGGGTCATCCCCTGCTCCTGCATCGCGTACAGAATCCGGCGCTGGACCGGCTTGAGGCCGTCCCTGACGTCGGGCAGGGCCCGCGCCACGATCACGCTCATGGCGTAGACCAAATAGGACTCCCGCATCTCGCTGACCAGCTCGACGCCCCTGGTGGTGCCGCCGCCGCCCTCGATGTTGATGGCCACTGATCAGCCCTCCAGTGACTCGGCCTTCGCCGGGGGCAGAAGGCCCGCGCTCAAGTTCGCCCCCGCCCGCACCGCCTGGGCCGCCACGCGCAGAGCGCTGGCCACGGCCTCCGCATCGGAACGGCCATGGCCTATGAACACCAGCCCGCGCACCCCCAGAAGGGGAGCTCCCCCCACCTGGCGCCAGTCCAGCCGATCGCGCATCCTCCTGAGCCCCGGGAGCAGCAGGGCCGCCCCCAGTCGGGAGCGCAAGTCCGCCCCTGCCTCCCGGCGCAGGGCGGCCATGATCGTCTCGGCCACCCCCTCCGCGGTCTTGAGGACGAGGTTGCCGACGAAGCCGTCGCACACGACCACGTCGACCCTTCCCGACAGGAGGTCACCGCCCTCGACCGGGCCCACGTAGTTCAGGTCCATCTGCGAGATCAGGGAGTGGGCGGCCTGGACCAGGCTGTTGCCCTTGGAGCTCTCCTCGCCGTTGCTTAAAAGCCCGACCCGGGGCCGGTCAATGCCCAGCACCGCTCTCACGTAGCTGCTCCCCATCGCCGAGAACTGCGCCAGCCATTCGGGGCGGCACTCCACCTGGGCGCCGGCATCCACCAGCATCGTGGTCCCGGCCGGGGTCGGCAGCGGGGTCGCGATCGCCGGCCTGGCCACCCCGGGCTGGCGCCTAAGCCGGAGCAGAGCGGCCGCCATGGTGGCACCGCTGTTGCCTGCCGAGAAGCAGGCGTCGGCACGGCCGTCCGCAACCAGGTCCACCGCCACGCTGATCGAGCTGCGCGGCTGGGCCCTCACCGCCTGGGCGGGATGGGCGTCCATGGGGATGGTGGAGTCCGCCTCCTCCAGCGATATCCGCTCAGACTCCGCGGCGCCCTGCAGCGCCCCCTGGAGCCTGGAGCGCTCTCCCACCAGCACCAGCCGCAGATGGGCATCGTGGCGCAGCGCCTGCAGGCTGCCCGCCACCAACTCCTCGGGAGCGCGGTCGCCGCCCATGGCGTCCACCGCCACCGCCGGATCGATCGCACTCAAACGTCGAGCGTCCTGACGGTCTTGGCGTAGGCCTGGATGAAGCGCTTGCGCGGCTCCACCGCCACCCCCATGAGGCGGTCGAAGATGTCGTCGGCCCGGATCGCGTCCTCGACCTCGACCTTGAGCAGAACCCGGTGCTCGGGGTCCAGGGTGGTGTCCCAGAGCTGCTCGGCCGTCATCTCCCCAAGGCCCTTGTAGCGCTGCACCTTGACCTTGGAGCCCATCTCCTTGACCGCTTCTCGGAACTCCTCCTCGCTGTAGCACCAGCGCACCCTCTTGCCCTGGGTCAACCGGAACAGAGGTGGCTGGGCGATGAAGAGGTGACCCTCGTTGATGACCGCCTGCAGGTGGCGCCAGAAAAAGGTGAGCAGCAGAGTCCGGATGTGGGATCCGTCCTCGTCCGCGTCGGCCATCAGGACCACCCGGTTATAGCGCAGGCGGGAGATGTCGAATCGCTCTCCGACCCCGGTTCCCAAGGCGGTGATCAGGTTGCGGATCTCCTCGTGCTGGAGGATCTTGTCCTCCCGCGCCTTCTCCACGTTGAGGATCTTGCCGCGCAGGGGGAGGATGGCCTGGTAGCGCCGGTCGCGGCCGCCCTTGGCGGTGCCGCCGGCGGAGTCGCCCTCGACGATGAAGATCTCGCAGAGGTCGGGGTCGCGCTCGGAGCAGTCCGCCAGCTTGCCGGGCAGGGTCGCCGACTCCAACAGCGACTTGCGCTGCACCAGCTCTCTGGCCCTGACCGCGGCGGCCCGGGCCCTGGCGGCGGTCAGTGACTTCTCCACGATGCGCTTGGCGTCGCCGGGATTCTCCTCCAGGTACTGGTTGAGAGCCTCCGAGACCACCGTGGAGACCTGTCCCGCGATCTCCGAGTTGCCCAGCTTGGTCTTGGTCTGCCCCTCGAACTGGGGCTCCTGCAACTTCACCGAGAGCACCGCGGTCAGCCCCTCACGGACGTCGTCCCCGCTCAGGTTCTGATCCCCTTCCTTGAGGATCCCCGCCTTGCGCGCATAGCGGTTGAGGGTGGCCGTGAGCGCGGCTCGAAGACCGGTCAGATGGCTGCCGCCTTCGATGGTGTTGATGTTGTTGGCGTAGGCCAGGACATGCTCGGTGAAGGTGCCGTTGTACTGGATCGCGGCCTCCACCGTGCTGCCCTCGATCTCCCTCTCCACGTACATGGGCCTGCTCTGGACCGTGCCCTTGCCCCGGTTGAGGTGGCGCACGAAGGCCTCGATGCCCCCCTCGAAGTAGAAGTTGGTCTCCGCCCACGGCTGCTGGCGCTCGTCAATGAGGCAAAAGTGGACCCGCTTGTTGAGAAAGGCCAGCTCGCGCAGGCGGTTGACCACGGTCTCGGCCCGAAACACCTGGGTGTTCTTGAAGACCTGGGGGTCCGGCCAGAATTTGACCGTGGTGCCGCGCCGGGTCAACTTGCCCGCCGGCTCAGAACGTAGATCACCCAGGGGCACCCCCCGGGCGTACTCCTGGCGGTGGATCCTGCGGTCGCGGTAGACCGCCACCTCAACCCGCTCCGAGAGCGCGTTGACCACCGAGAGGCCCACCCCATGGAGCCCGCCGGAGACCTTGTAGCCGCCACCCCCGAACTTGCCCCCGGCGTGGAGCTTGGTCATGACCACCTCGAGGGCGGGGCGGCCGCTCTGGTGCAGGTCCACGGGGATGCCGCGCCCGTTGTCGCTCACGCTGCAGGAGCCATCGGTGCCGAGGCGCACCTCGATCTCATTGCACTCCCCCGCCAGCGCCTCGTCGACGGAGTTGTCGATGATCTCGTAGACCAGATGGTGGAGCCCGTTGACATCGGTGTCGCCGATGTACATCCCCGGCCGCCGCCGCACCGGCTCCAGCCCCTCCAGCACCTGGATCTGCTCGGCGGCGTAGCCGTTGCCGTCGGCGCTCGGCTTGGGGCTCTGGCCCGGGGCGCTCTTGGCCCTGCCATTTTCGGCCTGAACAGGCTCGGGAGGAGCCGCCGCCGGTCGGCCGTCGCCACCTGACGCAGCGGCAGCCGGCTGCTGACCGTCGGCCTCGGCAGGCTCGATCGGCAGCCACAGTTCGTTATCGTGATCTACCACTCTCGCTCCCTTGGGAGGACGGCACCTGGCAGTTCGACGCCGGCGTGACGCGGCCCCCCTCTTTCGCCCCGGACGGGGTAGTCACACCTTGCGGAAGCCACACCCAATTCTAACAGTTGGGAGCTGACCTTCCGCACTGTGGTCTCACTTCGGTTGGGACTGGCTGGCGATGGCCAGCTTCACCCCTCCTGTCCGCTTCGAACCCGCCGCGCGGGCCGCGACGCGGCAGGGCCCACGCCGGGACTCCATCCGACATCCTAACGGCGACTGGCCTTCGCCACCTCCCAGGTCGGCTCGGTGGCCTCGCGAACCCTCCCATCTGCCTCAAACACGAGAAAGCGGGAGAAGGAACGGGCAAACCAGCGATCGTGAGTGACCGCCACCACGGTCCCCTGGAATCCGGCCAGGCCCTCCTCCAACGCCTGGGCGCTGACCAGGTCAAGATTGCCGGTCGGCTCGTCCAGGACCAGCAGGGTGGCCCCCGACAGCTCGACCAGAAGGATTTGGAACCGGGCCTTCTGCCCCCCGGACAGGGTGTCGAAGGCCTGGGCCGCCTGCCGATCGAGCTCGTACCGGCTGAGGGCGGAGGTCGCCGGTCCCCGGGCCAGCGAGAACCGGTCGTGAAGGATTCCCAGCAGAGTCCCCTGGGCATCGATCGACGAGCGCTCGTACGTCTGCGCGAAATATCCGGGAACGACCCGTGCTCCGAGGCGGCAGGAGCCCGTCCAGGGGGCCCCGGCGGACGCTCTGGGCGGCGCCGGGGAATCAGGGTCGGTGCCGCCACTGGCCACCAGTTCCAGGAAACGGGACTTGCCGGTGCCGTTGGCGCCCAGGACCGCCAGGCGCTCGCCGAAGTAGAGCTCCGTGTCGAACGGCTTGATCAGGCCCGCCAGCTCTAGCCCCTCACAGGTGAGCGCCTTGACCCCGGTCCTCCCACCCCCGAGCCGCATCGATACCGCGTGATCGGATGGCGGTGCCGGCGGCGGGCCGGCCTCTTCAAAGTGGCGGAGCCGGGTCTGGGCCGCCCTGTACCTGGCCGCCATGACCTCGGAGATGGCGGCCTGCGCCTGCAGCGTCCGGACCATCGTGCGCAGCCGGTCCCGCTCCTCGGTCCAGCGCCGCAGAACCTCCTCCAGGCGGAGGAGACGGGCGCGCCGGGCGGCCGGGTATTCCGCGAAGGAGGCGCCGTGCACCCAGCAGGTGCCGTCCTCCAGGGTGATGATCCGCTGGGCGCAGCGACTGAGCAGCTCGCGGTCGTGGGAGACCAGCAGGATGGTCTTGGAGGACTCCAGGAGGCGCTCCTCCAGCCAGCGCTTGGCCGGCACGTCCAGGAAGTTGTCGGGCTCGTCCAGCAGCAGCACCGGCTGCTCCCCGCGCAGCAGTTGCTCCAGCACCAGCCGCTTCTGCTCGCCCCCGGAAAGGGTGCCGGCGGGGCGGTCCTCCACCTCCTCGAAGGGCTCTCCCAGGGCGGCCAGGCAGCACTCGTTCCAGAGCGCCTCGGTCCGGTAGCCACCCACGTCATTCCAGTCCGACAGCGCTTGTGCGAAGGACATCTGGGTCTTCTCGCTGGGGTGTTGGTCCATCTCAACCTCGGAGGTCCGCAGCAACTCGGCGGCGGCCCGCACCGGGGCGGACGCGGCCGAGGTCATCAGAGTCCTGACCGAAAGGGCCCCGCTCATGCGGCCGATGGACTGGTGCATTACCGCCAGCTCGCCGCCGACGCTGACCGCGCCCTCGTCGGGGACCAACTCCCCGGCGATCAAGCGGAGGAGGGTCGTCTTGCCGCCACCGTTGGGGCCGATCAGGGCAGTCCGAGATCCCTCAGCCACGCGGAAGGAAACATCGCGGATGAGGTCCCGCCCGCCTTCGAGCCGGTAGCTCACGTGGGCCAGGTCGATGTGTGCCATGGTTTTGGGGCACCTTCTGTGACGGTGTGCCGGGTGGGAGAGACCCATCCCCGCGGCGGCCGCGCCAGAGGGGGCATGGCGGGTGCCGAAGGGGATGGCGCGCCCGACCGAAGACCATCCCCGGGTCCGTCCCTGGCGACCGGGTTCAAGAGACGAGGTGGGGCGGCGGGAGTTCGCGCGCCATTGTCTCAGACGCGCACCCCTGAGTTCACGGGGGCCGTCCCCACCACCCGCGTCACCTGCTGTTTGCACGTCCGATCGGCCACTGCGGTATCGTGTACGGGAGAAGCGGCCCGCCGGTGCGGCCGGGCCAGCTGACATCAGGCTCCGGGTGCAGGTCGTGCACGCGCTCGGGGGACCTTCACCCACAAGGCCCGTATGGGCTGAATTTGAATAGGCGGATTCCTTCGGAGGAAGTGGCGCTCTGACGCCCCCCAACCTGACCCTCGACCGGCTACACCTGGTGGTGCCCGAGGGCTCGGAAGCGATGTCGTTCCTGGAAGCCCTCAACGGGCGTGAGAACGGCGACGCCCGCAGCCACTTCGCGGAGCAGATCGGATCCCTGGACGACTTCGCGGTCGTGGCGGGGGCCGGCGAGACTCCAGCCGTGACCCTGCTTCTGCCGGGCCTTGACGTCGCCTGCGCCCCCATCAAGAAGGCACGCTCCGCTCGCGACCAGGTGGCGTTGCGCGTGGAGTCAGTTCACCCCGCCCCGCCGGATCGCGACGGCCAGCTCCGGGGGGCGATCCGGGTGCGCTGCCCGCACCCGCTGGTCTCCTCGAAGGAGGGCGCCGCCAGTGACACCTTCCATCTTCTCAACCTGGCCAAGCTGGCCCGCGGCTCCAAGGAGCCAGATCGCATCCTTCTGCAGACGCTGGCCCTGGTCGACGGCCTGGAGCAGGCGGAGCGGGGGCGGGCGGCCACCCAGCGCACCCCCTTTGACGGTGTGGTCGAGCTCTGGCGCTGCCGGAGCTGCCGGGGGCTCTGGCGCCCGGATCGGGACGAGAGCTGCCCTTCCTGCGGTCGCGCCTTCACCGAGGAGGACCGCCACCGTCAAGAGGCGGGGCGGCTGGAATTCTCCATACCCAAGGATCACTCCATCACCTTGAGTGTGGACGCCGCCGTCATGATCGAGCCCGAGGATGAGCCCCACTACCTGGGCCGGGTGACCAGGATCGACCATCGCCGCCGGATCGTGGAGGTCGCCTGCAAGGGCTACGAGACGGCGGGCGAGGTCGGCTGGATCACGCCCTCCTTCAACAAGCAGCTCTACTCGGCCAAGCGCAGCACCCTGGCCTCCATCGCCGGTGGGGAGGCCCGCAGCCTGCTGCTGGCCCAGCTCCTCATCGAGCCGGCCTCTGTCTACGCGCCCTCCGCCGGACCCCGCGACGACTGGGTCACCCCCGGGATGATGAGCAACTCCGCCCAGGATCGGGCCATCGGGATCATGGTGGCGCTGGATCCGGGGCAGGCGGCGCTGATCCAGGGGCCACCGGGGACGGGCAAGACGACGGTGATCGTGGAGGCGATCAAGCACCGCCTCAAGGAGCGGCCCGCAGAGCGGATCCTGGTCTGCTCGCACAGCAACCTGGCCGTCGACAACGCCCTGGAACGGCTGGCCGGGACCGACGGGTTGAGGGCGGTGCGGGTGGCCAAGGCAGAACGGGTGCATCCCGCCGTGGACGCGTTCCGGGTCGAGGACGAGGACGATGACCGACTGCTGAATGCCAACGTCTTCTTCGCCACCTGCGCCACCGCCGCCACCTCCTCGATCACCACCGACGAGACCTTCGACCTGGTCATCCTCGACGAGGCCAACAAGGCCAGGATCGATGAGGCCCTGCCCTGCCTTCGGCTGGGGGCGGCGGTTGTGCTGGTGGGCGACCACAAGCAGCTCCCCCCGGTCGAAGACGACGCGATCTACCAGATCGTGGAGGACCATCCCGATCTGGAGGAGATCGTCGACACCAGCCTCTTCGAGCGCTGCTGGGACGGCGGGGTGCCCGACGCCGCCCGCTGCCTGCTGGTGGAGCAGCACCGCATGCACCCGGAGATCTCCCAGTACATCAGCGCCGCCTCCTACGACAACCAACTCGAGAACGCGCCCGAGGTGCTGCAGTACCAATACGTGACCCGGCGACCGTTCCCCGTCGCCCTCCACATGGTCGACACGACCGGGATGCGCGGCGGCAGGGAGCGTCGGGGGGCGGGCGGCGCTCTGCGCAATGATGCCGAGGTCAAGGTCTGCGCTCAGGTGGTCCGGCTCCTTGATGAACGGGTGGACCCGAAGCTCTCCCTGGCCGTCATCGCGATGTATGCGGACCAGGTCGACCACCTCCGCCGCGCGCTCAGCCGGCGGCATTTCCGCCGCCCGGTGCGCATCGACACCGTGGACTCGTTCGAGGGCCGCGAGGAAGATCTGGTGGTCATCTCCTTGGTGCGCAGCAACGAGCGCGGCCGGATCGGGTTCCTGCGGGTTCCCAACCGCCTCAACGTGGCCATCTCCAGGGCCCGGCACCTGGTCGTGTGCGTCGGCGACGCGACCACCCTAAGAGCCGGTGAGGAGACGATGTACGGCCGGCTGGTGGAGTCCGCCAAGGCCTGCGGAGGGTATCTGCGGGCGACCGATCTTTTGGGCGGGCGGCGCAACCGCGCCCAGCCCCGCCGGTCCGACCAGGCTGGCGAACAACCGGGCGATGGACTGCCGCGGCGTCACCGCCGGCGGCGCAGACGGCCTTCGGTCCCCGGCGTGGCGCCGATGGGGACCTCGGGAGCGGCTCCCCAGGAGGGGGCGCAGGACCCGGCCAACCCCGGTGCGATCCCGCCGCGGCGGCGAAGGCGGCGGCGGCGGCGGCCCTTCGGACCCGCTCCCCAGGCCACCGGCGAAGGTGGCGTGACCCCGACGCCGGCTGCGGAAGGGCAGGTGTCAGCCAACCGCCGCAGGAACCGCCACCGGCGCCGCGGGCAGCGCCCCATGGGTGACCAGACGACTCCGGGCACTACGGCGGAGCCCGGGGGTCAGGGATTGGGAGGCGAGGGATGAGCGAGTCCAAGATCGGCTCTGTGTTCGTGGCCGGGGCGGGCCTGATGGGCTCCGGCATCGCCCAGACCGCCGCCTCCAGCGGATTGAATGTGCTCCTCTACGACAGCGCCGAGGGCGCCGCCGACTCGGCGGTGCGGCTAATCGGCGAGCGCCTGCGGCGGAGCGAGAGCCAGGGGAAGGTCGCCGCCGGGCAGGCGGCTGCGGCGGCCGGCCGGCTGCGGGCCTGCCTTGAGCCCGTAAAGGCCGCCTCCGCCGATCTGGTGATCGAGGCGATCTCGGAGGAGTTGTCGGTCAAGCTCGCCTTCTGGGCCGAGATGGAGGAGCTGTGCCCGGAGCAGGTTCTGTTCACCAGCAACACCAGCTCCATTCCCATCACCCGCCTGGCGGCCGCCACCCGACGCCCGGAGCGGTTCATGGGCATGCATTTCTACAGCCCGGTCCCGGTCATGGAGTTGGTGGAGCTGGTGCGCGGCCTGCTCACCGCCGAGGAGACCTACATCCGTATCGAGACGCTGGCCAGGGAGATGGGCAAGGTTCCGGTGAGCTCGGCCGACACCCCGGGGTTCATCGGCAACCGCATCCTGATCCCCTTCCTCAACGAGGCCATGCAGGCGCTTCAGGAGGGGGTGGGCAGCGCCGCCGACATCGACCAGGTTGCCAAGCTGGGGTTCCGGCACCCGATGGGGCCGCTCGAGCTGGCCGACTTCATCGGGCTGGACGTGATCCTGGGCATCTGCCGGGTGATGCACCATGGCCTCCACGACTCCCGCTACGCGCCCAACCCTCTTCTGGAGCGCATGGTCGAAGCGGGTCAGCTGGGACGCAAGACCGGCCGGGGTTTCCACGACTACAACCAGCCCACGGTGAAGGGCTGACGGCCCCGCTCAGCCCTCCGCGCTCAGGGCCTCCGCCAAGAACCTGATCCCGATGGGATAGCGGTACTCGATGCCGCCGTGGCCGCCGTCGAAGAGTTCCAGGCGGACGCCACTGACCCCGAGCCGCTCCAGCGCCGCTCGAAAGGCGATCGCGCCCACCTCCAGATGGAACTCGTCAGAGCGGCCGCCGTCCAGGTAAACCGCCCGCAGCGCCCTGGCCGCATCCGGCCGCTGGGGCGCCATCCGGACCGGGTCAAGGTTGAGCCAGCGCTCCCAGACCTCAGGACGCATCTCCCCGGTCTCCTCGGAGAACGGCAGCTCTGGGGTGCCGTCCTGCCCGGCGGAGTAACAGGCGGCCATGCAGTAGCTGTTGATGAGGACGTGGTCGGTGGCGCGGCCGACCCCCGGACGGCTGCGAAAGTCCGCCCAGAAGCGCGCGAAGGAACCCTGGTAGTGGTCACGCAGGGTGCGCACCACCTCCGGGAATTCAGGCAGGTAGCAGTATTCGAATAGGGCGTCGCCGGCGTGACTGGCCAGCCCCGAGAAGAGGTCCGGTCGCAGCAGCGGGGTGACCATCGCTCCGTAGCCGCCGCTGGACTTGCCGGCCACACCACGGTGGTCACGGTCAGCCTGGGTGCGGAAGGCGCCATCGATGGCGGGGACGACCTCGTCGCAGAGGTAGCTGTGGTAGCGCCCGGTACCGGCCGAGTCAAGAAACTGGCTCCCACCCAAGCTGGTACAGCAGTCGACGAATACCAGGATCGCCGGGGCCACCTGCGGGTCGCTGAACAGCTGGTCGTAGAGCTCCAGGGGAGTGCGCCGGAAGGCGGTGCGGTTGCGCCACATGTCGAGCTGACCGGTCATCCCCTGGAGCAGGTAGATGGTGGGAAACCGGCGCCCCTGGTCGGTCTGGTATTGGGGCGGCAGGTACACATAGAGAGGTCGCCTGGACGGGTCGCCCAGGGGATTCCCGCGCAGCAGGCGGCTTTCGAGGGAGAACACCTTGAGCTCGCCGCGCATCTGATACTGCCATGGCGGACCCGGCTCGCGGCCGGCCTCCAGCCCGGGTGGGGCGTCGCCTGCCTCAGCTGCCACTGCTTGCCTCCGGCTCTGGTCTTGGAGTCTTGCTGTCTGGTAGGCCCTTCGATCCTGGCTCGCCGCGGCCGCCTTGGTCGAGTGCCTCAGCCCGCATTGAGGATCTGCAGGCAGTGATCGACAGATGCAGGATAAAGGGTGGTGGGCGGAGGCGCGGGCAGGGCGCCCCGGTTGAGGGGCAGGTAGAACCCGAACGGGGGGGAAGGGTTGACCACCGCGACGGGGACGGAGGCCCTGACCGGCGGGAAGACCGCCATCAGCCACACGCTGGCTCCGGGGTTGACGTCGGCGGAGCAGACCGAGAGGGGCCCGCTGGCCAGCTCCAGGATCGGACGGATGGGCTGGTAGTAGGTGTTCTGAAGGGAGCTCAGGTGCCGGGAGGGGTCCAGATGGTTGGTGCCGCCAAAGGCGGCCGCGGTCTCCAGCACCGTCTGGGTCAGGCCCACCCCGCAGGTGGACGCGCCCGGATTGGTGGCCAGGGCCACCACCTCCAGCAGCTTGCCGAAGTGGGCCAGGCTCTGGGCGTCCCGGCGCTCCTGGCCGGGGAGCAGGGGGAGGACGTCTCGCAGGGGGACTAGGCGCATGTAGTAGAAGGAGATCCTGGTCTGGTCGATGTAGAAGCCTCCGTCGGGGCTGCAGCTGTCGAGGCCCGTCTTGAGCGGCTGGGCGTGGGTCCGGACCGGCAGCCCGGCCACCAGGTCCCTCACCGCCCGCGAAGCGGTGGTGGTGCTGCTCCCGCAGGAGCTGAGCAGCACAGTGAAGAGCAGAGCCGCCCCCAGAGCCACCGGCCAGCGCCGTCTGCCCATCAGCAAGCTTGCTCGGAGGACCTCAGCCGGATGTCGCCGGCTCCGCCAGCAGGTCCGTGCGAGAGAAGATCGCTCGCAGCGGGTAGCCGGCTTCCGTGAGCCGTTCTCGGCCTCCCTCCTCCCGATCCAGAAGGGTGTAGACGCAAACGATCTCAGCCCCGGTCTCGGCCACCGTCGCGGCGGTTTCGAGCAGGGATCCCCCTGTGGTGAGCGCATCGTCCACCAATGCCACCCGCTCCCCGGGCTCGGGGGCCGGGCCGGCGAAGCGGCCGCCCGCGCCGTGCTCCTTGGCCTGCTTGCGGACTATGAAGGCTCCCACCTTTGGGCCCTGGTCGAGCGCGCTGCAGCAGGCGACGGAGGCGACCATGGGGTCGGCGCCGAGGGTCGGCCCACCCACCTTCGACACCCTGTCCTGGCGGGCCCAGGCTGCCATCTCCCGGCCGATCAAAAGCGCCCCGACCGGATCCAGGGTCACCATCCGGCCGTCAAAGTAGTAGGGGCTCCTCCTGCCACTGGTGAGCAGGAAGTCGCCCACCCGGAAGGCTCGCTGGAGCATGAGCTCGAGCAGCACCCGACGGTCGCTGGCATCCACCTCAGCTGGGCTCGGACGAGCGCCAGCGCAGGATCGGGTTGCGCGCCGCAGTCACCTCATCCACCCGGCCCACGGGAGCGTTGTGGGGCGCCGTCCGCAGCAACTCGGGGTCCCGCTCGCCCTCATCGAGGATCGAGAGCACCACCTCCGCCAGGTAGTCCAGGGAACGCTTCGACTCGGTTTCGGTGGGCTCGAACATCATCGCCTCGGGGACGGTGATGGGGAAGTAGACGGTGGGCGGATGGACACCGTGGTCGATCATGCGCTTGGCGATGTCCAGGGCCCGCAGCTCGCCCTTCCCCGAGCGCCTGGTGGTGGCCACGAACTCGTGGAAGCTGTCGGTGTCCACATAGGTGGGCAGCCGATCGGCCAGAAGGCGGCGCAGATAGCGGGCGTTCAGGACCGCGTCCCGAGCCACCTGCCCGATCTCGCTCCCATAGGCCCGGATGTAGGCATAGGCGCGCACCAGCATCCCGAAGTTGCCGTAGAAGGAGCGCACTCTGCCGATGCTCTCGGGCCGATCATGGTCCAGAAAGAAACGGCCAGAGTCGTGGCTCACTCGGGGCACGGGCAGAAAGCGCTCCAGTTCGGCTGTGACCCCGACCGGGCCGGCCCCCGGCCCGCCACCGCCGTGGGGGGTGGAGAAGGTCTTGTGCAGGTTGAGGTGGACAACGTCGAAGCCCATGTCGCCGGGCCGGGCCACTCCCACCAGGGCGTTCAGGTTGGCGCCGTCGTAATAGACCAGAGCGCCGGCCTGGTGGGCCAGGCGGGCCATCTCTTCGATGTTGCGCTCGAAGATGCCAAGGGTGTTGGGGTTGGTGAGCATGACCGCGGCCACCTGCGGCCCCAGCTTGGAGCGCAGATCTTCCAGGTCGACGGTGCCGTCGGCGGCGCTCTTCACGGTCACCACCGAGAATCCGCACTGCACCGCGCTGGCCGGATTGGTGCCATGGGCCGTGTCCGGGATGATCACGGTCCGCCGTTGGTGGTCCTCCCGGCTCAGGTGGTAGGCCTGAATCATCCGCAGTCCCGTCCACTCCCCGTGGGCACCCGCGGCCGGTTGCAGCGAGACGGCGCTCATGCCGGTGATCTGGCAGAGATAGCGCTCCAGGGTCCACATCAGCTCCAGGGCCCCCTGGATGGAGTCCTCCGGCTGCCAGGGATGGATGTCGCTGAGCCCGTCCAAAGCGGCGACCTGCTCGTTCAAGGCGGGGTTGTACTTCATGGTGCACGACCCCAACGGGTAGGGACCCTGCTGCAGGTTGTGGTTGCGACGGGCGAGCCGGCCGAAGTGTCGGGCCAGCTCGGGCTCGCTGACCGCGGGCATCCTGGCACGGGTGGTGCGGGCCGCTCCCGCCGGCAGCCCTGAGTCCAAGCCCTGGGCGGCCACCCCCGCTGCGGGAAGGCGGGGGCCGGCCCCCATCTCATGGGCGAGCTCGAAGATGAGCGGCTCCTCTCCGGTCCAGCTGGGCTCGAGCTCGCTCATGAGCGAGCTCCGGCGGCGGCGGGGGCCTGGGCCAGCTCTCTGACCGCCTGCTCGTACCTTTCGATGGCGGCTGGAGAGCTGGTCTCAGTGGCACATACCAGCAGCTGGTTGGATCTCTTGGGGTCGAAGCGCCCCAGCGGCAGCCCGGCCAGGATCCCCCGTTCCGCCAGGCGCGCGGCCAACACGGCGGCGTCTCCAGGGCAGCTGAGCGCGAACTCCCAGAGGAAGGGCGCCTCGCCGTGCACCAGCGAGAATCCCGGCAGCGCGGTCAGGCGCCGCGCCAGCTCGTGGGCACGCCGGTAGGAGATGTCGGCCACCTCACGCATCCCCGCCTCGCCCATCTTCGCCATGTAGGCGGTGGCGGCCAGCGCCATCAGGGCGTGGTTGGTGCAGATGTTGGAGGTGGCCCGCTCGCGCCGGATGTGCTGCTCTCTGGTCTGCAGGGTGAGGCAGTAGGCCCGCTCACCCGCGCTGTCCTTGGTCATCCCCACCAGTCGGCCGGGAATGCGCCGCACCAGCTCCTGACGGCAGGCGAGGAGCCCCACCGTGGGCCCGCCCAGCTGGGCGGGGATCCCCAGCTGCTGGCCGTCGCTGGCGGCGAGGTCCGCCCCCAGCGCGCCCGGTGGCTCCAGGACCGCGGCCGCCAGCGGATCGGCCACGACCAGGGCCAGGGCACCGCTGCGGTGGGCCAGCTCCACCAGGTCGCGGGTGGGTTCGATCAGCCCCCAGAAGTTCGGTTGGGGCGCGATCACCACCGCCACCTCGGAGCCCGTCGCCAGCAACCGTTCCGCCGCCTCGGTGTCGGTCAGACCGTCCCTGGTGGGGATCAGGTCAAGCTCCGCGCCGCGGCCTGACGCGTAGGTTGTCAGCACCGCCAGGATCTCTGGGTGCAGCGACGCCGACGCCAGGATGCGCTCCCGGCCGGTGTGCGCCACCGCCAGCAGGGCCCCTTCCGCGGTCGCGGTGGCGCCGTCGTACATGGAGGCGTTGGCCACGTCCAGGTCATAGAGCTCCGCCACCAAGGACTGGAATTCGAAGATGGTCTGCAGGTACCCCTGGCTGGCCTCCGCCTGGTAGGGGGTGTAAGCCGTGTAGAACTCCGGCCGGCCGATGGTGGCGCGCACGATCGCGGGCACGAAGCGGGAGTAGATGCCGGCCCCCAGGAAGCAGTCCCACTTGGAGAGCGGCCGGTTGGCATCCGCCAGCCGCCTCATCTCCTGGCCCAGCTCGAACTCACTGAGCGGCTCGGGCAGGTCCACCCGGGGGTTCTGGAGGTGGCCCGGGATCTCCCTGAAGAGCTCCCGTTGGTCCTGCAGGCCCAGAGCCGCCAGCATCTCCTGGCGATCGCGGTCCGAATTGGGCAGGTATGCCATCGGTGTCAGTCCTCAGTTGTGCTGGCCGGAGGAGCGGGTGAACTCACCACAAGTTTAGTCAAAGTCCGTTGACCTCCTCCCCACGGATAAATCCGGGGGATTCCCGTCTCGCCTCGGCTGTCTCGTGGGCGGCTTTCACCGTCCCCGCCGTAAGCCGGGGTTGTACCGGGTTCAAGCCGACCCACTCTGTCCGGAAGCCCCGCTTCCGGTACCGCCGCATAGCAGCTGACTCGTGGGTTCCATGCCGCTCGATGCCGACCTACCCCGAAGTCCTGGGGCTGGAGCCATGCTCCGCATCGAGCTCTCATCGTACCACTCCGTGACTCGCTCGACCCCACGGCTGAAGCCGGGGGCTTGCGCTCTCCGACTGGTCAACTCCCGGACATCCCAAGTCCTGCGCCGGATCCCGACAGCCGCTCCTCAGGAGCTCGGGGGCGCCCAGGGAGCTGCCCTAAGGTGCCGTCAGTGCTGATCGGCCTCCGAGAAGGCGAGATAGGCGGCCTCGTCCATCAGCCCATCGGGGATCTCGCCCTCCAGGTGAACCCTGACCAGCCAGCCTTTGCCGTAGGGATCCTGGTTCACCAGCTCCGGCGCTGAGCCGACCGCGTCGTTGACCTCGGTGACCTCACCCGCGGCCGGGCTGTAGAGATCGCTCGCCGCCTTGACAGACTCCACCGCACCCAGACGCGCGCCGGCTGCCAGCCGGGTCCCCGCCCTGGGGAGCTCCAGGAAGATGACGTCCCCGAGCTGGGCCTGGGCGTTGTCGGTTATCCCGATCAGGGCCCCGCCGTCCCCCGTGGGCAAGACCCACTCGTGGGTCTTTGTGAACCTGTAGTCGCTGCGCTCCGGCACCACTGATCCTCCTCTCCGACTGCGGCCTACTGGCCTGCCCGACGGTAGAACGGTAGCGCCACCACGGTCGTTGCCGCCAACTGCTCGGGCTCCTGCCTGATCCGGACCTGCAACTCCGTGCCCGGCGCGGCCAGAGCGGGGGGGACGTAGCCCATGGCGATCCCGGTTCCGACAGTGAACCCGAAGGAGCCACTGGTGACGACACCGACCTCTTTCCCGGACGAGAGGATTGGCTGGTGGCGCCTGGCGATCTGCCGTGGGCCCAGCTGCAGGCCGACGAAGGCGCGCTCTGGCGAGTCCGCCGCTCGACGTAGCGCGGCGGACCCCACGAAGTCACCCTTGCCGAGTTTGACCACCCAGCCCAGTCCTGCGGAGAAGGGGTCGGTGCTCTCGTCGATGTCCTGGCCGTAGAGGCGCAGCCCCGACTCCAGCCGCAGGGTGTCGCGCGCCCCCAGGCCGGCGGGCAGGATCCCGAACGCCTGTCCCCGCTCGTGGATCGCGTCCCACACCGAGGCGGCCGAATCGGCGGGACCGTAGAGCTCGAAGCCGTCCTCCCCGGTGTATCCGGTCCGGGATATGCGCACCCGGACCCCCGCCACCGTGCCCGGGCGGTGGTGGTAGTAGCGGATGTCCGCGGGCGAGCCCTCGGCCACCAGGGGCGCCAGCACCTCGAGCGCCCTTGGGCCCTG
>JAJZJU010000016.1:0-8265 GCA_021809895.1 bacterium | reverse complement strand
CTGGTCTCCTCCTCCAGGGCGGCCGCGATGGCAGCGATCGCCGCCTCCCGCGCCTGCCGCTGGAATTCGGAGGGAGCCAGTGGGTCCCTCCGGGACAGGCCGTGAACCAACTTCAAAAGGGCGGTGGTCCCCTCCTGGAAGAGATCGGCGGTGGAGGTCCCGGGCCGAGCCGCCCCGGTCGCCTCCTCCAGCACCAACCAGAGGTGATGCTGGACCAGCTGCCGCCGGGGGTCCTCGTCCAGGCTCTCGTATCCCACCTCGGCCAGCAGTTGGCTGATCGCCTCGGCCTCCAGCGGTGGGTAGCTCTGGACCATCTCGCGAACTGCCGCCAGCTCCTCGTCCGGGGGCTCGGAGGGCGCGGAGGTGACCACCGGGCGAGTATAGGCGAGCGCCCTCACAGATCATCTGCGGCCGCCTGCCTGGATTTCTGGCCCCGTACACTCGAGACGTGCCCCGGCGAACTCTGCGCGTGCCCCCGGACCAGGACCTGGTCGTGTTTGGGGCGACCGGCGACCTGGCCCGGCGCAAGCTGCTGCCCGCGCTCTATGAGCTCAGCATCCAGGGACTGCTGCCGCGGCGGGGCGAGGTGGTCGGAACCGCGACCCGGGAACTCGACGACGCGGGCTTCCGCGCCTTCGCCCACGACGCGGTGGCGGAGTTCGCCAGGACCGGCATCGACGAGGACGCCTTCGCGACATTCGCCAAGCGGCTGCGCTACGTGCCGGCGGTGACCGATCCCGGCCCCAAGCTCGCCAGGGTTTTGCGGCTGCCCCGTCGGATCGTCTATCTGGCCGTGCCCCCCTCCTCCTTCGCCCCCATCCTGCAGCAGCTCAAGGAGTCCGGCCTGTCTCGGGGCTCCTCCATCATCATCGAGAAACCCTTCGGGCACGACCTGAGCTCCGCCCGCCAGTTGAACCAGGCGCTGCACCGCAATGTGCCCGAGGAGAGGATCTACCGGATAGACCACTACCTGGGCAAGGAGACGGTCCAGAACCTACTGGTTTTTCGCTTCGGTAACACCCTGGTGGAGCGAATCTGGAACCGGGATGTGGTGTCCCATGTCCAGCTCACAGTGGCTGAGGACATCGGAGTGGAGAATCGGGGACATCTCTACGAGGAGACCGGCGCGCTGCGAGACATCATGCAGAACCACCTCTTCCAGCTCCTGGCCCTGACCTGCATGTCACCTCCCAGTTCTTTCGATCCGGAAGCCCTGCGAGACGAGAAGGTCAAGGTGCTCCAGTCAATCCGGCCGGTGGCTCCGACAGAGGTCGTGAGGGGCCAGTACACCCGGGGCTCCGTCAACGGCAAGATGATGCCGGGCTACCGGGAGCTGGACGGGGTGTCCCCGGACTCCACCACCGAGACCTACATCGCCCTGCGGCTGGCGGTCGACTCCTGGGACTGGGCGGGAGTTCCGTTCTACCTGCGCTGCGGCAAGGCGCTGGTCACCCGCCGCACCGAGATCATGCTCTTCTGCCGCGACGTGCCCCTCCACCTCTTTGAGGGCACCGGAATCGAGGCGCTGCAGCCCAACCGGGTCACGATCCGGATCCAGCCCGATGAGGGGATCTCCTTCTCCTTCGTGGCCAAGGAACCGGGGCCGGTGGTGGTGGAGCAGGGAGTCAGGATGGATTTCTCCTACGGTCAGTCATTTCGGACCGAGCCCGCCGAGGCCTACGAGCGCCTCCTCCACGACGCCCTGCTCGGCGACCACACCCTGTTCATCCGCCAGGACGAGACCGAGTACGCCTGGAAGGCGCTGCAACCTGTCCTCGACGACATGCCGGCGATCAAGCTCTACTCCGCAGGCAGCGAGGGGCCGCCGGAGGCCCAGAACCTGATGCTCACAGGCTCGTGGCACACCCTGGGCCACCACTCCCAGGATTAGGAAGCGATCCTTCGAGCGGGGCTCTGGTCCGGCACCAGCTGGTCCGCCTCGATCCAACCGTCCTCGGCGTCGTCTCCCTCTCCAGCCCTCACCCTGACCCAGCGGCCGCGCTGCTCGAGGGCCACCAAAGGCGATGCCGGCCGGACCACGCGGCCGCGCTCCGAGTTGTGATCCGGCTCTGAAAAGATGGGGTAGCCGGTGCCCGCCCAACTCTGGACGATGGTGCAGGGGCCGGGGGGGATCGCGCGGTAGCGGTAGACGGTGTGGCGATCGCGCTCGCCGCGTCCCAGGATCCGCAGCAGGTTGGTGGCCCTCATGGTGGCGCTGCGCTCGCCCTGCGCGGTGACCGTCACCTTGGTGCCGGCCGGAATGGACTCACACTCGATGCGAATCCGGTTCTTGGGGTAGCGGACCTTGCTCCACTGGCCGAAGAGTCCATTGGCCAGATCCTGCACCACCTCGGCCGTGTGATCGTCGATCACTCGGAAGCTGAAGGGGGGAAGCCCGCTCACCTGCTCGGCGATTGCGAAGACCTCGCGGGGCGGGGCGAAGACCACCGCCTCCCAGCGATCCTTGCGCTTCGGGCCGAGGTAGAGCATGCCCCGATTGTAGTGGTGGCGGCGGAGGCGTCCCTCAGGTGAGCAGGGGACGCCTCCGCAGTGCCAGCGACTCGGCCAAGTGGACGGCTGGATCAAGCGCCCCCCAAAGAGGAGCGTTGAGCAGCCCCGAGTGAGAGGCCTGGGCGCCCCCCCATCTGGTTTTGAAGGTGGCGTAGCCATGGGAGGGATTGGCCGGGTCGAAGCGCCTGGGGACCCCCCACATGTCGTATTTGGTGCAGCCCTGCCGCAGCCCCCAACGGATGATCTCCCAGTGCAGCGCGTAGCTCGCCCTGGCCTGGGGCAGGTCGGTCGAGGTGCCCCCGTACAGGTAGATCAGCCGGGTCCCGAACACGACCGCGATCGCGGCCGCGAGCGGGGTCGTCCGGTGCACCGCGGTGAACACGGCGGCGCCGAGCTCTTGGCGGGCCAGCTCGTAGTAGCCGCAGGGCCGGGTGGTGAAGCCCTGGCGTTGCACCGTGGCCAGGTGGAGTCGGTAGAACCGCTGCACCGCCTCGAAGGTGGTCTCCCGTTCCACCTGAACTCCCGCCCTGCTCGCCATCCGGATATTTCTCCTGGTGGATGAGGGCAGCCGGCCGAAAAGCGCCGCCTCCTCCCCGGTCAGGTCGAGGAGCCAGGTGTTTCGGTGCTGGATGTCGTAGCGGGCCGGCCGCAGCCTGAGGCCATGGCGAAGGGCGTCCCACTGGGGGCTGTCGAGCGGCCACTCTGGGTCCAGGTGCAACGAGACCGCCCGGCGTCGCCGCAATTCGTGGGCGGCGCGGCCCAGCAGCGCGGCGGCCACCGCCAGGTCGGCCGAGCGCCCCAGGGCGGGACCGCGAGGAGCGTAGGCCCAGCTCAGCCCTCCCGGGCCGATCGGGCGATCCAGCACCTGGAGGGCCCCGACCGGATCACCCGAGCTGGGGTCGCGGGCCATGATCCGCAGTGCCCGCCAGCCATACTGCCGCCGCAGCTCGCCCCAGCCCCAGGACTGCATGAGCACACCGTCGCAGCGGTCGCCGACGAACCCGTCCCAGAGGGCTCGCTGGTCGGGGCCGACAAGCTCGGTGGCGGGTTGGCGGGGACGGTCGCTAGGGAGGCGGGACTGCATCGGGCGATTATCGGACGCTCAGATCGGGAGGCCGGAAATTTGGGCGTACACTGGTGGTTGCCATGCGCCGTCTGGCAATCGCAGGTGCCACGCTGGGGGCCGCCGGCGGCTCCCTGGGGCTCACCGCCCCGGTGCTGGCCCACAGCCTGGGGGCCACTCCGCCGGCCGCTCTGGTGCCCCAGCTCTCTCCGCCACTCCAGTTTCTGGCCAACCCCACCATCGCCTTCGGGCTGCTGCTGCTGGCCCTGGTCGGGATTGGCCTCGAGCTGGTCCACCCGGGAGCCCTCGTCCCCGGAGTGGTCGGCCTGATCGCGGGCGTTCTGGCCACGGCCGGCCTGCTGGGCCTGCCCCTGGACGTCTTGGGACTGCTCCTGGTGGCGGCGGCCACCGCTCTCTTCGTGATCGACCTGGTGGCGCCCACCCATGGCGTCCTCACACTGGGAGGGATCGGCGCCGCCATCGCCGGAGGCGTACTAATGTTCCGGGGCCAGGGGGTGAACCCGGTCGCGTTGGTGGGCCTGCCGGTCGGATTCGGCGGCATCTGGCTGGTGCTGAGCCGCCGGGCCCTGGCCGTGCGCCACCGGCCCTATCCACATCAGCCCCAAGAGCTGCTGGGGGAGGTCGGTGTGATCAAGGAGGTGCAGGAGGGCTCGGCGCTAGCCCTGGTGGACGGTGAGCTGTGGCGGGTGGTCGCCCGCGACGGCACGCCCATGGAGGCGGGCGGGGACATCGAGGTGCTGGCCCAGGATGGGCTGACCCTCATCGTGGACGTGATCGGTCGCCCGAGGGTGAAGAGGATCAACCAGGACCCGGCGGGGGGATCGCCTCAACCGGCGGGCCAATAGGAGGAGTGAGGTCATGAGTGGCGCTGTGGTCGGGATCCTGGTGGTGGTCATCGTGGTCGCCTTCCTGGCTCTGATCGCCTTTGCGACCGGATTCAGGGTCATCAACGAGTACGAGCGGGGGGTGGTGCTGCGCCTGGGGCGGCTGATCGACGTGAAGGGACCGGGGCCGCGCCTCATCATCCCCTTCGGTTTCGACCGCATGGTGAAGGTGGACATGCGCACCATGGTCCATGAGGTCCCCCCCCAGGACGTGATCACCAGTGACAACGTGACGGTCCGGGTGACCGCGGTGGTTTTCTTCAGGGTTGTCGACGCCCGCGACTCCTACGTCAAGGTCCGAGACTACATGGGCACCATCTCCAAGACGGCTCAGACCACCCTGCGTTCGACGCTGGGCCAGGCGACCCTGGACGAGCTTCTCAGCCGCCGCGACAAGATCAACGCCGAGCTCCAGACGATCATCGACGAGCAGACCGAGCCGTGGGGCGTCAAGGTCACCGCGGTGGAGGTCAAGGACGTGGACCTGCCGCAGTCCATGCAGAGGGCGATGGCTCTACAGGCGGAGGCGGAGAGGGAGAAGCGGGCCAAGATCATCCGCGCCGAGGGTGAGTTCCAGGCTTCCCAGACCCTCGCCAACGCCGCTCAGGTGATAGGCACCCAGCCCGCCACCCTGCAGCTCCGCTACCTCCAGACCCTGTCTGAGATCGGATCGGATCAGAACTCGGTGGTCGTGTTCCCGATGCCGCTGGACATGTTCGAGCCGCTGCTGAGGATCAAGCAGAGCCAGGCCGCCAAGAATGGCCATCAAGCGGTGCCGGCTGTGGCGGATCCCGCTGATGCAACCGTGGTCGCGCCGGTGAACGGAGCGGAGCCCAAGACCTGAGCGCGGGAGGCCCGACAGAGGAAGCGGATCCCAGGTCGGGCGGCCGCTTCCTTCTGCTGGGTTCCGGGGAGTTCGAGCCATGGGTGGGGCCCATCGAGCAATCGCTGCTAATGGGGGCCAGCGGCGACGGTGTGGTGGCGGTGCTGGCGACCGCCAGCGCCCCCGAGGGAGAGTCTGTGTTCGAGCGCTGGAACCAGATGGCTCTTGCCCACTACGAAAGCTTCGGGATCCGGTCCAGAGTGGTGCCCGTGAGAGATCGCCGAGATGCGCTTGAGCCAGGGCACGCGTCGGTGGTGCGCTCCGCCAGCATGGTGTTCTTCTCAGGAGGCGACCCGGGTCACCTCCACCGCACCCTGATTGGAACCGTGCTGCTGGAGGCCATCCAGGCGCTGCTCGAACGAGGCGGCGTGTACGCTGGTTGCAGCGCCGGTGCGATGGTCGCTGGAGATCCCCTGCCGGGTGTGCGAGGCCTCGCGGCGAGAGCCCTCGGTCAGGGCCTGGGCCTGGCCCCTGGTCATGTCTTCGGAGTTCATTGGGACGCCCCGATGATGCGCCCCTGGCGCGGCCTGCTGGGAGGACGCGTTCCACCAGAGAGACACCTGCTTGGGATCTCCGAACGGACTGCCGTGGTCGGAAGTCCCACGGGCTGGACCGTCCAGGGCAGTGCGGCGGTGGAGCACCGCTTCGGAGGTCAGCGGAGATGGCTTCAGCCAGGCGAGTCGCTCTGCCTCTGAGTCATTCGGCGGCTCGCCGATGTTTCACGTGAAACTGCAGGCGGAACCTATACTGGCCACATGTCCCGTCCCCGCGTCATCACCATCTCCAACCAGAAGGGGGGCGTGGGGAAGACCACCACCGCGATCAACCTCGGGGCCGCCCTCTCAGAGCGCGGGCTTCGCGTGCTTCTCATCGACTGCGACCCTCAGGCGAACGCGACCTCCGGCCTGGGAGTGAACTCAAAGGAGCTCGAGGCTTCGATCTACGACGTCGTGGTGCTGGGCAGGCCTCTCCTGGAGATAGCGGTTCCGATCGAGCATGTGCCCGGGCTCACCCTGGTCCCCTCCACAGTCGGCCTGGCCGGCGCCGAACTCGAGCTGGCGGAGCTGCCCCTGCGAGAGTCCCGCCTCCGGCTGGCACTTGACGGTCTGTCTGACTTCGACTATGTCCTGCTCGACACCCCTCCTTCCCTCGGACTGCTGACGGTGAACTGCCTGGTGGCGGCCGACGCTCTGTTGATCCCGCTCCAGTGTGAGTACTACGCCTTGGAGGGCCTGACCCTGCTCACCCATACCCAATCACTGGTGCGCCAGTCGCTGAACCCGTCACTCCGGCTGGCGGGCATCGTGCTGACCCTGTTCGACCAGCGGACGGTGCTCAGCTCCCAGGTGGTGGCCGAGGTGAGGCGCCAGTTCGGAGATCAGGCGTTCACCACCGTCATCCCCCGGTCGGTGCGCGTGAGCGAAGCCCCGAGCCATGGAATCCCTATCACCCAGTACGACCCCTCCGGCCGCGGGGCCAGCGCCTACCGGGCCCTGGCCGAGGAGCTGGTCAACCGCGACTCCCGGGTGGCGGCGTGAGCAAGCGACGCGGGCTCGGGCGCGGGCTCGACCAGCTGATCCCGGCAGGAGCTGAGTCCCTGCGGTCCGTGATGGCCGGGCCCAGCGTCCAGGAGGTCGCGGTCTCGCTCATCGACCCCAATCCCCTGCAGCCCCGGTCCCAATTCGACGAAGCGGATCTGCAGGGGTTGGCCCAGTCCATCCGGGAGTACGGTGTGCTCCAGCCCCTGGTGGTGGAACGGGATGGCGACCGATATCGACTGGTGGCCGGGGAGCGCCGGCTCAGGGCATCCCAGCTGGCCGGTGCCACCCGCGTGCCGGTGGTGGTGCGCCCCGCCGGGCCCGACCGGGCGCGCCTGGAGATGGCACTGGTGGAGAACCTCCAGCGCAGCGACATCTCGCCACTGGACGAGGCACGTGCCTTCACCAGGCTCTGCGACGAATTCGGGCTGACACAAGAGGCGGTGGCGCAGCAGGTTGGCCGCAGTCGCTCGGCGGTCACCAACACCATGCGCCTGCTGCAGGCGACGCCGGCGGTGCAGCGGGCGCTCGAGGAGGAACGGATCTCGGCCGCCCACGCCCGTGCTCTTCTGGGCGTGCCCGACCCCCACCTCCAGACCAAGACGCTCGCCCATGTGATCGCCAGAAGGCTGTCTGTACGCGACACCGAACAGCTGGTGGCACAGCTCTCGGCCCGGGAGCAGGCCCCCAGGCGGGCATCCGACCAGCCCGCCCCGGAGATCGTCGCCCTGGAGGCGGCCTTGGCGCGCAGGCTGAGCACCAGGGTCAAGATCCAAACCCGGGCTCGGGGCCGCGGCAGGATCGTGATCGAATACTTCTCCGCCGACGAATTGGGGGGCCTCTGCGAGGCGCTGGGAGTGACGCTCTAGCCCAGTCCGGTACCCAGCCGGCCCGCCGGTCGACACCGGCCGCTCTGCTGGAGTGGGGCGGGTCCAAAGCCCACACACATGTTCCGACGTCTCGGACGGGCACCGCCGGAGCGACCGTGCTTCTTCCGGGCAACCCAGTCCCCGCCAAGCGACCGTCGCGGGTTCGGACCTCAGCCGCGGCCGGAGAATCACACGGTTCTGCAGTACCGCGTGAGTCCGGCGGATCCAGTGCCGCCGTTTCGGCACGGGTCTCCCCGGAAGGGATGCCGGTGAGCCGGACACGCACGTCAGTTCGGTGTCTGGGTCTTGCCCCTCGCCCGAGCCCCAGCCCGGGGCCGTGGGGCGAGCCATCGGCGCGCTCGGCGCTCGCGGATCTGCTTCGTATACTGCCCGAGTGCCCCTGGATCCTGCGCCCGCGCCCGGCCCGGGAGGCGGGAGCACCCCCGGGCCGGGCCCGCAGGGGAGTAGGCGGTCTCTGCTCCGGGATCTGGCGGAG
>JAJZJU010000115.1 GCA_021809895.1 bacterium | reverse complement strand
CCAGGTAGCGGGGGCCGAAGTTGCGCAGCATGTGAGAGTGGGCGGCCCGGATGGTGTTGGCGTTGAGGGATCCCGCGAGTCCCCGGTCGGAGGTGACCAGGATCAAAAGGCCACGCCCCTTCTCCTGGGGGACCAGGAACGGGTGGCGGTACTCCTTGCCGATCTTGGCCACGTCGCGGGCCGCCTGGTCCATCGCCAGGGCGTAGGGCCGACAACCCTCGGCCCGCGCCTGGGCGCGCCGCATCTTGGCGGCCGCCACCATCTGCATCGCCCTCGTGATCTGCTCGATGTTGCGGACCGCGCGGATGTGCCGCCGGATGTCGCGAAGGGTCGCCAATCAGAGGCCCTCAGCTGCCTTCGGCGCCGGCCTGGTCGCCCAGGTCGAAGCCCTGGATGAACTCATCGAGGGCGGAGCGAAGCTCCTTCTCCATCGCCTCGTCGAGCGCCTTGCGCTCCTCGATCGCCTGGCCCAGGGAGCTGTGGGTCTGCTCGATCCAGCGCCGGAACTGCTCGTCCCACTCGGAGATCTTCTCCACCGGCACCTTGTCCAGATAGCCGTTGGTGCCGGCGAAGATGGTCATCACCTCGTGGGCCAGGGACACCGGCTGGTACTGGTCCTGCTTCAGCAGCTCGGTCAGCCGCCGGCCCCTCTCCAGCTGGTCCCTGGTCGACTTGTCCAGGTCTGAGGAGAACTGGGCGAAGGCGGCCAGCGCCCGGAACTGAGCCAGGTCCAGGCGCATCCCGCCCGCCACCGAGCGCAGCGCCTTGGTCATGGCGTCCCCTCCCACCCGGCTGACCGAGAGGCCGACCGAGATGGCCGGCCTGGTGCCGGCGTAGAAGAGGTCGCCCTCCAGGTAGATCTGCCCGTCGGTGATGGAGATGACGTTGGTGGGGATGTAGGCGGAGACATCGTTGGCCTGGGTCTCGATGATCGGCAGCGCGGTAAGCGACCCACCGCCCTTTTCCTGTGAGAGCCGGGCGGCCCGCTCCAAGAGCCTCGAGTGCAGGTAGAAGACATCCCCGGGATATGCCTCCCGGCCCGGGGGCCGGCGCAGCGCCAGGGAGATTTCACGGTACGCCCAGGCGTGCTTGCTCAGGTCGTCGTAGACGACCAGAGCGTCCTCACCACGCTCCATGAACCACTCGCCCATGGTGCAGGCCGCGTAGGGGGCGAGGTACTGCAGCGCGGCCGGTTCGGCGGCGGTGGCGGAGACGATGATGGTGTGCTCGAGCGCCCCGTACTCCTCCAGCAGGGCGGCGACCCGGGCCACCGAGGTCGCGGTCTGGCCGATCGCCACGTAGATGCAGGTGAGGTTCTTGCCCTTCTGGTTGATGATGGTGTCGATCGCGATCGCGGTCTTGCCGATCTGGCGGTCGCCGATGAGGAGCTCGCGCTGGCCCCGGCCGATCGGCACCAGGGCGTCGATCGCCTTGATCCCGGTGGCGACCGGGGTGTTGACGGGCTGCCGGTCCACCACCCCTGGCGCGGGGCGCTCCACCGGCCACCGCTCCGAGGTCGCCAGCTCGCCCTTGCCGTCGATTGGCTCACCCATCGCGTTGACGACCCGGCCCACCAGCTCGCGGCCGACCGGTACCTCCACGATCCTGCCGGTGGTGCGGACCTCATCGCCCTCGCTGAGCTCGGAGTAGGGGCCCATGATGATCGCCCGGACCAGGTCCTCCTCCAGGTTGAGGGCCATCCCGGAAACCCCCTTGGGGAACTCCAGCAGCTCGCCGGCCATCGCCCCCTCCAGCCCGTAGATCTGGGCTATCCCGTCGGCCAGGGCGGTGATGACTCCGGACTGCGCGGTGACCACCGGCGCGTCGAAGTCGGCGATCTTGCTCTTGATGATCTTGCCTATGTCGTCGGCACTGAGGCTCATGGTCTCCTCACGAAGATTGGACTTCTGTCAGCATCTCGCGGCGCAGTTGCTGGAGCTTGGTCTTGAGACTCGCGTCGAAGACCCTGTCCCCCACCCGCACCACCGCCCCGCCCAGCAGGGAGGGATCCACCTGGGCTTGAAAGTTCACCTCCACCCCGAGCCGGGTGGACAGCTCCTTGGAGAACCTCGCCAGTTCCCCAGGAGCGACCTCGACCGCGGTCGAGAGCTGGGCCGCGACCCGGCCCTCCGCCCGGTCCACCAACTGCCGGTAGCCCGCCTCGATCGCTGCCAGCATCGCGGTGCGCCGGCTCTCGATCAGAAGACGCAGAAGGTTGGCGGCCTCCTTGTCGATCTCTCGGTCCTGCTCCAGAACCGCCTGGGCCAGCTCGCGGCGTTGAGCGGCGGAGAACTCCGGGCTGCGCAGGGCAGCTCCGAGCTCGCTTCGCTCCAGCACCTCCCTGAGCCGGCTCAGGCGCTCCCGCCATCTGGCGAAGCCCTGCTCCTGCTCCGCCAGCTCGAAGATCGCCTGAGCGTAGTGGCGGGCGGTGCTGGGCACCCGGGGAGTCTCGGCGACCTCAGGCACTGAGGTCCACCTCCTTGAGAGCCTGGTCGATCAGGCGGCGCTGGCGAGCCGGGTCGAGCTCCTCCTGGAGCACCTTGGTGGTGGCCAGCATCACCAGGTCGGCCGCCTGGCGCCGCAGCTCGGCGACCGCCTGCTCGCGCTCCCTGGCCAGCTCCGCGCGGGCACGCTCCAGCATCGCCTGCTGCTCCTGCTCGCCTTTCTGGCGCAGCTCGTCGCGAAGCTGCTCTCCCAGTTGCTGGGCTCGGTCCAGGATCTCCTGGGCCTTGGCCCGGGCATCCGCCATCTCCGCCCGCTCCGAGACCCTCGCCTGCTCAGCCTCCTTGCGGGCGGCCTCGGCCTCTCCCAGAGCCTGGGCGATCTGCTGCTGCCTCGCCCGGATGGCCTTGTCCAAAGGTGGGAACACGTAGCGGCTAAGCAGCCACAGCAGCGCCAGGAAGACGATGATCTCGACGATGAACGTCGCGTTCAGCGAGAGCGGGTTGGAGGCGAGGACCACGGCTGCTGCCTACTTCCCCGCCAGGGCGATGAAGACGAACATCAACGCCAGGTTGATGAAGTACACGGCCTCGGCCAGACCGACGGTCAGGAAGGTCCAGGTGAGCAGCCTTCCCTGTGCCTCGGGCTGGCGGGCGATCCCGGCGATCAACTGGGCGCCGGCCAGACCGTCACCGATGGCGGCTCCAACGGCGCCGACTCCGGTGCCGATCATGGCTCCGGCGTAAACCTCTGCGTGTGCGGTCGTTAGCAAGTGTGTCTCCTCCCGGGTCTGATGGGGGCTTGTCAGCCCTGGCTGCTGGCGGTCTCGGTGGACTGATGGTCCTCGGTCATGGTCGCCATGCTGAGGTAGATCACCGTCAGCAGGGCGAATATGAAGGCCTGGATGACGTCGACGAAGAGCCCTTCGAAGAGCTTCCAGACCCCGTTGAACACAAAGCCGATGTAGATCGGCAGGATGGCGATGATCTCGAGCATGAGGGCGGCGGCGAACATGTTGCCGAAGAGTCGCAGGGTGAGCGAGATCGGATAGGAGATCTGGGCGATCACATTGATCGGCACCAAAAGGATGTACATGAACCAGGGCAGCCCGTCGGGGTGGACGTAGTTGAGCTTGAGGTAGCCCCCGAAGCCCTTGCGTCGGATCGAGGTGACGTGTACCAGGACGATCACGATGATCGCCAGAGCGGCGGTGTCGTTCACGTCCGAGGTCGGTGACGTCAGGCGCCCCCCGGTGGGGATCAGCTCCAGCCAGTTGCTGACCAGAATGTAGAAAAACAGGACGGTCACCAGCGGCACCACCCAGCGGGCGAAGGGCCCGATCATGCGGTTGATGTAGTCGTCGACTGTGGTCCAGACCATCTCGATCGCGGTCTGGAACCTCCCCGGCACCCCGCTGGTCGTCTTGTGCCTGAGGTAGAGGCCCGCCACCAGCACGATCATGAAGGCGACCCCGGAGCTGATCAGGGTGTCCAGGTAGATCGTCTGGCCGAAGATGTGCCCAACCCAGTGGTTGCCGACCGCGATCTGGGTCAGTACCAGGGGCTTCATCTGGTGCTCATCCGCACGCCCAGCCTGAGCACGGCCCCCACCTGGGCGAGGTGGGTGACCAGGAGCCCCAGCAGGGCCCAGATGCCCACCGGCCCCAGCAGGACGACAAGTGCCGCCATCGCGACCGTGATCACGGCCAGGCGGGGCAGGCTGGAGCCCAGAAAGGCGACCGGGGAGTGCTTGAGCGCGAAGACAGCCAGCTGCAGGTTGCCGATCCCGACCAGCCCTCCCGCCAGCGCCAGGCCACCGCCGACCAGACCCGCGACAACAAAGCCGACAACTGCCACGACCACCACCGCGGCCAGAGCCGCGAGCCAGGCCGACCTGACCGCCCCCGCCATCTCGTCAGCGTTCTGCACCATCAATCCCTGTTGTCCCGATATTGAGCCAACCCTCGGTACACGGCAAGGGCGCCCCCCGCCAGCCCGACCAGCAGCCCCGTGAGCGTCAGCCACGGCAGCGTGTGGAAGCGCTGATCCAGCAGCACCCCGGCCACGACCCCAGTTACGACCGTGATCGAGAAGACTCCTACCAACGCGAGGGCTCCTCCGGGACCCGACACTCCCCCGGGCCGCTTCGGATCGCCCTCCGCGGACAAATCGAGCGGATCTTAGCATGGCCCACGGTGGTGGTGGCGAGTCGGAACTTGACCTCTCATCCGGGGTCATGGCGGCCCTGAGCCACCTCCCGGCCGTCCAACCGCTGGTCGATCCGAGCAAGCCAATGTCGGCGGCAACGGATCGCCCAGCCACGCCCCTCAGAGGCGACGGCTCTGCGTGACTGATCCGGCTCCAGCTTCTCGCCACAGGCCAGTCGGCCTGACGCGATCTTGCAGCGCATTTGAACCACCGCCACCAGGGCCCGGCGGGAGTGCTCGAGGGGACTTCTGATTCGCAAGGTATGCTCACCCAATGACTGCGGATCTCAGCGCACTGCTCGCCGCGCTCAAGGCTGACCCGGAAGCACGTGAGGCGATCCGGCGCGAAGTCCTCACAGAGGACCTGCTGGCTCTGCCCGCGCAAAGCGAAGCGCGCTTCTCGGAGATGGCATCCGCACTGGGCCAGCTGGCTACTCGCATGGAACAACTGACGACGCGGGTCGACGAGCTCACCGCCCGAATGGACCAGCTCACCGCCCGGGTCAACGAACTCGCGGCCCGAATGGACCAGCTCACCGCCCGGGTGAACGAGCTCGCAGCCAGAATGGACCAGCTCGCAGCCAGAATGGACCAGCTCACCGCCCGGGTCAACGAGCTCGCAGCCAGAATGGAGCAGCTCACCGCCCGGGTCAACGAGCTCGCAGCCAGGATGGAGCAGCTCGCAGCCGGGATGGAGCAGCTCACAACCCAGGTTGCGGTACTGGCTGGCGCGCAGGCGGACACCGATGAACGCGTGAGGCAGTGGATCGTGCAGCCAGCGTCTCAGAACAGCTAAGCGATCCTGAGCGATGGCGTGCCTTCACGTCCTGGTCCCCAGTCCCCGTACGGACGGACTGGAGAGGCGTAGACGTTGCGGTGGAAGCCACGGCCCAGAGGCTCGCCACGAGGGCGGTGCCTGATGATCCGCTTGGTGCTGCTCGCACTGCTTTCGCACAGGGCCTGGCTGCCGGCCTTTGGCACCTGCCCCTCCGGACGCTGTTCCGCAAGCCCTTGCGAGCCGGCGGAGGAGGGGATCCTGCGCCGCCTGGGCACAGGGGTGGAGTTGATGGTGGCATGGCGCTTGTCCCGTGCGCGGCGCTTCGCCAGGCTCACGGGGGCATCTGCGCACGAGGACATGGAGATGGCTAAAGAACCGTCCTTGCGCCAGTTGGCCCTCGCCTGGGACGCCAGCCCTCGGGCCCCGATCCGCCATGCTGCCGAGAGGTCCCGGTCACAACTGAGCCCACAATGCCGGCAGTGCGCCCAGTGGTACCCGCTCGCCTGGTTGTCGGAGGACTTGACGTGCGAGAGGTCGCGCCCGCAGCGCGGACAGCCAGATGAAGTTCCTCTGGCCGGCACCTCTACCACGGCTATCCCGTGCTCCTGGGCCAGGTGGCGCATGGCGAAGAACACCTGGGAGCGTACCTGGGCACAGACCCTGGCGTTCACGACCCGCCCCAGCTTCCTCGCCTCCAGACTGCCAAGCCCCTCGATGTAGATGACACTCGCCCCGAGATCGACTGCTTGGTCTACCGCCCAGCGGGCTGCCGCCCATGCGATCTCGTGGTTCAAGGTGGACATGCGGTTGGAGACCGCCTCATGTTCGGCACGCAGGACGAGGAGTTTCGCCTCCAGGTCACGCCTCCCCACCCGCCCGTCGAGGAGGGCTTCGGAGTGCTTTATCTTCGCCGCCATCTGTTCCCGCTCCACCCGCAGGTGGTGGTACTTGGACACAACCCCAGCGGGGTCGAAGAAGAGCGGTCGGCCGTCGGTGAGGACCCGTTGCCGACCCTGGTCGACCATGTGCTTCACGACCACCCCGGTCAGGATCCGGGACACGCCCCAGTCGAAGCCAATCCCACGTGCATGCCCGGTGCGAGCAGCCACAGGCAGGCCACCGAGGCTCCAGGGCAGGTCCAGACAAACCCGCTCTCCGCTCACCCGCAGGCTCGGAGTGGAAAGGGCTGCTTCCGCCAGCACTGTTGGCGGGAGGGAGAATGTGACCCGGACCTCGGAGAAGTCCTGGCGGCTCGCCGGCTGCTGGACCAGCGGCAGGCGGAGGCATAGCTCGGCCGTATCAGCCGCGGTCCGCTCCAATCTCACCTGCTGGCGATCACAGACAGCCAGAGGGAGGGTCCTGCCCACTCCTGGCGCTGGCTCGATCTCGGTGAGCCCTGCGGGCAACTCTCGATGCTCTGCCAGAAAGGCGGCCACCTGACGGGTGCGGTTGCGCACCTCGACTTTAGATG
>JAJZJU010000114.1 GCA_021809895.1 bacterium | reverse complement strand
GAAAGCCCAGCCCACCAGCACACTTATGTTGAACTGGCCGACCAGCAGCCCCAACCCTCCGGCCACCGCGCCGGCTGCGACCGCCGAGATCTGGAAGGCGCGGCGCCGCGCAGCCGCAGTCGCCGCCGGCCGCCACCAGTGCCCGTAGAGATCGTGGCCAAGTGCTCCCGCAAGGGAGACCAGCAACCCGCTCAGTGTCGAGGTGAAGGCGGCGAAGGCACCGGCCGACACCACCGCCAGAAGGAGCTGTCCCAGCCAGCCACCCAGGAGACCGGGCAGCACCAGCACGATCGAGTCGGTCAGGTTGCTGCCGTAAAGGGCGGGATCGAGGGCTCGCCCCAGGGCTCCGTAGACGGGGGGCCAGATGTAGAAGGCTCCCAACAGCACCAGCACCAGCAGGGCGGTGCGCCGGGACGCCCGGGCGTCGGGATTGGTGTAGAACCGCACCAGGATGTGGGGGAGACCGATCGTGCCCAGCAGGATTGCCAGGATCAGGGAGTAGGTGAAGAGCAGGGAGTGGCCACTGCCACCGGCCAGGGGCCCGAAGGGATCGGCCCAGGCCGAGTTGCTGCTGGGCGGTGTGGCACTTCCAAATGGAGCGGGCTGGCCCGCTCCGAGGATCGCGGTCCCAGCCGCCTTCCACACCAGGGTTCCCGCCGGGATCGACTCTTGTCCACGGATCAGGAATCGGCGCCGCTCCCCGTGGGGAGTGACCCCGGCGCCTTTAGACCCTCCGGAGACCTCCGCGGTCACCGCCCCGGGGGAGCGCAGCACGCCCCTCGACGTCCACACAACCGGGGTCGGGCGGCGGACTCGAATCCGGGTCTGGGCGGGAAGCTGCCAGAGCTCTCCGCTCGAGACTTGGAAGGTCGTCCGAGCAGGCAGTCGAGCCAGGCCGCCTGAGGTCGATGCGAAGGCCTCCCCGGGGCCACCGAAGTGGAGCAGCAGCAAAAATGCCGGCAGCGAGATGGCGAAGATTTTGGCCGCGAACTGGAGGCTCTGGACCAGGGTTATGCCGCGCATACCCCCACCGGTCACGGCGGCCACCACCACCACCGAGACCACCGCGACCCCCACCCAGTAGGGCAGGCCCGAGGCCGTCTGCACCGTGATCCCGGCCGCCTCCACCTGCGGCAGGGCGTAGAAGAACCCGATCACCAGCACCAAGCCGACTGCTAGCTGACGGAAGCGGGGGCTGTCGAAGCGCCCCTCGGCGAAGTCGGGGATGGTGTAGGCGCCGAACCGCCGCAGCGGTCCGGCTATGAAGAGCAGCAGCAGCAGGTACCCGGCGGCGTACCCGACCGGGTACCACAGCACGTCGTATCCGTACTGCATGACCAGGCCAGCCACTCCTAGGAAGGAGGCCGCGCTCAGGTACTCGCCGCTGATGGCGGCGGCATTGAGTCGCGGTGGCACCGCGCGGGCGGCCACCATGAAGTCGGAGGTGGTGTGGGCGAAGCGGCGTGCGAACATGCCAGCACCCAGGCTCACCGAGGCCATCGCCAGCAAGCCGAGGACCGCTGCCGCGGACGGGCTCAAGCCGACTCCTCAGCTGAGGAGGTCGGTGAACTCATCATCCACCTCCTCGGCGCGGCGGACGTAAACGGAACCGAGCCAGATGAGGATCGGGTAGGAACCGATCCCCAGGATCAGCCAGGGCAAGGGGACTCCCCCGAGGCGGAGGCTTGCCCACTGTGGAAACCAGGTGGAGATGAGCGGTTGCACGAACAGGAAGGCCACGAAAACCAGGGCCAGGGTAAGGCTGAGCCGGAGCTGGCGGTGCATGAGTGCCTGGAGGTAGACACTGCCCACCTCGGTCTGCTCTTCGAACTCCAGCAACCGGGATGGCGGGGCCTCGACCCTCTGACCGGCCACCGATCCCGGGCCGGGAAGCTCCTTGGCCACCTCAGAGCCCGAGGGCCTGGCGCAGTTGTGCGCCGTGCCGGCGCGACACCGGCACCGTCAGATCGCTGATCCCTTCCATACGCAGCAGGTAGGTGTTGTTGACGAAGGTTTCCACCGCCGCCACATGGCGCAGGTTGACCAGGTAGTGGCGGTGCACCCGCATGAACCCCTGGCGGCCGAGCCGCTCCTCGAGCTCCTGCAGGCGCAGGCGAGCCAGAAACCTGCCCTCCGGCGTGATCAGGGCAATCCTGTCCCCAGAAACCTCCGCGGCCCGGATCTCCGAGATCGGCAGCAGCAGGATGCGGCCCCGGTGCGTAACGGCCAGGCGGTCGTCAAGAGGCTGACTCTCGTTGGCCTCACCTCCCCGGCGACCAGTCCGATGGGCCCAGAGGGCGAGCCGCTCCAGGGTGAGGTTGAGCCGGTCCTGGCGCACCGGCTTGAGTAGGTAGTCGAACGCGGCCAGCTGGAACGCGTCAACGGCGTGCTCCTGAAAGGCGGTCACGAACACCACCGGTGGCGGGATCTCCAGGGAGCTGAACAACCGCGCCAGCTGGAGGCCGTCCAAGCCTGGCATCTGGATGTCCAGGAAGACCACGTCGGCTCCCGGGCCTGCCAGCAGGTCCATCGCCCCACTGGCGTCCTCAGCCTCCAGGATGTCGGTCACGCGAGGCGTCTGGCGAAGTAGATAGCAGAGCTCGGATCGAGCCGGCGCCTCGTCGTCGACCA
This sequence comes from bacterium, assembly GCA_021809895.1. Taxonomy (GTDB): domain Bacteria; phylum Chloroflexota; class Dormibacteria; order Aeolococcales; family Bog-877; genus AG-12. The sequence goes on along the minus strand of JAJZJU010000114.1, from coordinate 4,329 downwards.
CCAGCGTCCGGAAGAAGGGGCCTATCACTACGACGCTTTCACTCCGGGTCGGTACTTGGGAATGCGCACGCTCACCGAGGTTCCGGCCCCCGGAGTCGATTCGATCTCCAGCCCATGCGCGGGACCGAAGATCTGGTTGAGGCGACGGTTGATATTGGCCAGCGCGCCGGGGTGCTCCCCCAGGTCCAGCGGGGCCCGGAAGCCATCGCCGTCATCTCGAACCGTGATCAGGCACTCGTCGTCCTGATCGTCCGCCTCGATCACGATCGTGCCGTTGCCGGGGCGGCGCTCGATCCCGTGCTTGACCGCGTTCTCCACCAGGGGCTGGACCAGCAGGGTAGGCACCACTGTGCTGAGCACCTCCGGCTCGATGTGGTACCGGACCGTGAGCCGGGCCCCGAACCGAGCCTGCTCCAAGGTCAGGTACTGATTCACGTAGACCAGTTCGTCAGCCAGGGTGGTGAATTCAGAGGCCGGCCCGGAGAAGGCCCGCCGGCTGAAGTCCGCGAACTCGGTGAGGAGATCGCGAGCCCGCTCGGGATCGGTGCGCACGAAGCTGGCGATGGTGGCAAGGGTGTTGTAGATGAAGTGGGGGGAGATCTGTGCCCTCAGGGCACGCAGTTCGGAGCGCACCAGCGCCGCCTGCTGCTGATCGGCTCGTTGCAGCCGCAGCTGGGTCGCCAGCAGCTCCGCCAGATCGCTTGTGATCCTCAGCAGCGCGGGGCTGGGCTCGCCGGCGTGGAATGTGACCAGGCAGGCCACCGGTCGGTCCTCCAGGACGATTGGGGCAACCACCGCCACTCGCAGTGGGCAGTCCCCGGCAGGCTCTCCGGAGTGCAGTTTCACGAGCTGGGTGCGGCCGGTGAGAAGGGAGGCCCGGATCTCGTCTCCGTCCTGGATCAGGTGCTTGGCGTGGGCCTCAGCCCTGCTCCCCGCGGAGGCCTGGAATCCGAGTAGCTGGCGGCTGTCGTAGAGCGCTGCTGCCAGCCCAGCCGACTGCGTTACCAAAGAGCGAAGCACTTTCGCTGCCGTCTTGGCGGTGAGCCCCTGACGCAGAGTGGACACCGCCTGGGTTGCGAATGCCAAGGTCCGCATGGTCGCCCGCTCCTCGTCGGTGTCGAAGGCGTGGGCCCGGCGGCCAAGACGGCGCGTCACGGCCAGGGTTGCGGCCACGGTCAGGCCAAACTCCAGGACGGTGGCGAGAGGCCAGGGCATTGCCGCATCATCCGCTGAGACGTCGCGGGGCGCAAGCTGGGCGCCGCTCAGGGGCCGGAATCCACCGTTTGGAAGACCAAATGGCACCGTTCACCGCGCAGGCCGCGACCGGCCGTGCCCCCAGTGCCTAACCTGCAGCCTGACGAGCCGCCCATCGTTGTCCCCGGGAGGGGGGAGGAAGTTTGCACCGATGAGGTGCCCGTAGCCAGCAGACAGGAGGGCGATATGACAGTGGACGGAAACAGGATCGACGCGCTGCAGGAGGAGAGCCGGCGCTTTCCTCCCCCGCCCGACTTCGCGGCCCAGGCCAATGCCAAGGCCGACATCTACGACCGCGGCTTCGAGGAGTTCTGGGAGGAGCAGGGGCGGACCCGCGTCAGTTGGTTCCGACCCTTCGACAAGCTCTACGAGTGGGACGCGCCATATGCCAAGTGGTACCTGGGCGGGCAGCTCAACGTCTGTTACAACTGCGTCGACAGGCACGTCGAAGCTGGGCGGGGGGACAAAGTTGCCTTCTACTGGGAGGGCGAGCCGGTCGATGAGCGCCGCACCATCACCTTCTCGGATCTGCAGCATGAGGTGGTGCGCTTCGCCAACGGGCTGAAGAAGCTGGGGGTCAAGAAGGGCACCCCGGTCGGCATCTACATGGGCATGTGCCCGGAGCTTCCGGTGGCGATGCTGGCCTGTACCAGATTGGGCGCCCCGCACACGGTGGTGTTCGGAGGCTTCTCGGCCGAGGCGGTGGCCGGCCGGCTCAATGACATGGAGGCGGAGGTCCTGATCACTCAGGACGAAGGCTGGCGCAAGGGCAACAAGGTCCCCCTCAAGGCCAATTGCGATGCCGCCATGGATCTGGCCTCCACGGTGCGCAGCTGCCTGGTGGTCAGGCGCATCGGTGACCCGGTCAACATGAAGGCCGGGCGCGACATCTATCTGGACGAGCTTCTGCAGGACCTGAGCGACGACCCCTCAACCTGCCCCTGTGAGCCGATGGACGCGGAGGACCTGCTCTACCTCCTCTACACCAGTGGCACCACCGCCAAGCCAAAGGGGATCGTCCACACCACGGCCGGCTACCTGGTGGGGGTCGCCACCACTCACCACTACATCTTCGACGTCAAGCCGGACTCGGTCTACTGGTGCGCCGCCGACATCGGGTGGGTCACCGGACACAGCTACATCCTGTACGGCCCGCTCTGCAACGGCACCACCGGGGTTATCTACGAGGGCGTTCCCAACCATCCCAATGAGGAGCGCTGGTGGGAGATCATTGAGCGCTACAAGGTCGACATCCTCTATACCGCCCCCACCACCATCAGAACTCACATGAAGTGGGGGCCGCAGTACGCCCAGAAGCACGACCTCAGCTCCCTGCGGCTGCTGGGCACAGTGGGGGAGCCGATCAACCCCGAGGCGTGGATCTGGTACCGCGACCACGTCGGCTTGGGCAAGACCCCGGTGGTCGACACCTGGTGGCAGACCGAGACCGGGATGATCCTGATCACGCCACTCCCGGGGGTCGTGACGACCAAGCCGGGATCGGCCACCAAGCCTTTCCCCACCATCGACGCAGCCGTCTACGACGAGCAAGGTCAGGAGGTGCCGCCTGGACAGGGTGGATACCTGGTGATCCGCAAGCCGTGGCCGGCGATGCTGCGGGGCGTTTACAAAGATCCGGAGCGCTATCAGCAGACCTACTGGTCGCGCTTCCCCGGCGTCTATTTCGTCGGCGACGGGGCCCGCAAGGATGAGGACGGCGACTTCTGGCTGATGGGCCGCATCGACGACGTCATGAACATCTCCGCCCATCGCATCTCCACCATCGAGGTGGAGTCCGCCCTGGTCGACCACCCGGCGGTCGCCGAAGCGGCGGTCACCGGTCGGCAGGACGCCCAGACGGGACAGGCGATAGTGGCCTACGTGACCCTGAAATCCACTCACCAGCCCTCGGTGGAGCTGCTCTCCGAGCTGCGTGACCACGTGGGCAAGAAGATCGGGAAGATCGCCGCTCCCGCCAACATCGTCTTCACCCCGGAGCTGCCCAAGACCCGCTCCGGGAAGATCATGCGCCGCCTGTTGAAGGACGTGGCGGAGCATCGTGCACTGGGAGACACCACCACCCTGGCAGATCCGGGGGTGGTGGAGGAGTTGCGCTCGCGGGCAGTAGCAGAGGAGGGCAAGGAGCAGTAACACCCGGGTTGCCCTGATCGAGGTAATTCATCCAAATTTCAAGGAGGCTTGCAAGTCAAGTTATGTCAGTTAACAATCCGGCCAGTGGCCAGCAGCCGATGGGGGCCCAGGCGGGTCCTCAGCCGGTGATGCACACGCAGGAAGCGACTCCTGCGATCGCCGACCCAGCCCCTCTGGGGCTAGCTGGCTTCGGGGTCACAACGATGCTGCTGTCGTTCATCAACGCGGGGATCATCGGCGCCGGCGCCACCACCGCAGTGCTGCCGATGGCGGCTGCCTACGGAGGGTTTGGACAGCTGCTGGCGGGCATGTGGGCCTTCAAGCGGGGCAACACCTTCGCCGCGACCGCGTTCACCTCCTACGGTGCTTTCTGGTTCAGCTACTACCTGCTGGTCGGGGTGTGGGCCAAGACCGTGACCCCGGCTGACGCGAGCCCGATCATCGGCCTCTACCTCTTCATGTGGGGAGTCTTCACCCTCTACATGTTCGTGGCCTCGCTGGGCGGGACCAGGGCGGTGCAGGTCGTCTTCCTGCTGCTGTTCATCACCTTCTTCCTGCTCGCGTTCGGCGCCTGGGGCTGGGGCGGGGGCACCGGATTCTCGCACATCGGCGGCTATTTCGGGATCATCACCGCGATCGCAGCGCTCTACACCTCGTTCGCCGACGTCACCAACGCCACCTTCAAGCGGGTGGTGCTGCCAACCAACTGATAGGACCTTGGGTTGGGCCCGGCGCGAGCTGCGCCGGGCCCAACATCACTCTGCCGCGATTCCGAGTGCGGGCCGCCGCCCCGGATGTCCGTCCACCCCCCGCCAGAGAGGCCAGAGGCCGATCGCGGCCACCAGCATCACGGCCGCCGTGGCCACGAACGGTAGCGGGATGGCGACCCCGAAGAGAGCCCCGGCGAGAGCTGAGGCGACCGCG
>JAJZJU010000113.1 GCA_021809895.1 bacterium | reverse complement strand
GGCTGGTCCTAGCGGCACTGGCAGCGGGAAGGGCGAGATCGCTGTTAGCTACCAGGACGCCAACGGAAACAACGCGAACATGGCGTGCCCGACCTCAATGACCGATCTCCAGGCGGAGTTCGAGTACAGCAACGGGGGCACCCCAGCCTACCCGTCCACGTGCTCTGCATCTGGCAACGTGCTGACCCTGGGGACCTTCTACAGCTCGGCGACCGGCACCACAGGAGAGACCTTGGTGCTTCCCGGGGCGGCGGACACGCTCACCTACACCGCTCCTTCGGCGACGAACACCACGACCAACTCGGTGAACGCGACGAGCGAGTTCCCGGCCTTCCCCGCGAGTCAGACCTTTGACCTGACCGCGACGGCCGCCCCGAAGATGGTCACGGCGGCCGTGGCTACTGCGGCGTCGATCACGATCACATACAACGAGCCTGTCAGCTGCTCTGCGGGCGCTGACGGAGCGTTCACATACGACTCAAGTTCCGGTGTTTCTGGCGGCACAGCCACGGGCTGCGCATCAGGGGCTGGCGATACGCTGGTCCTGAGTGGCGCATTCAACGCCCCACAGGGCAGTGCCAGCCTCACCTATACCGCTCCTGCAACGAGTACCACTTCGAACGCTGTGTATGCGGCCGGCAGCACGTCGGTCTTCGCGGCAACCCAGACAATCTCGGGGACGGCGTTCACGGCTGCGCCGTTCACGGCATCCGCTCCAGCCAGTGCCACGGCTGGAACCCCAGCTAACTGGACGCTGTCGGGTGGCCCGAGCACGAATGGGTTGTACACGGTCACGGTGGACAACGCCACGAACTCTCCGAACGGAGCTGCGCCTACCTCCTCGGCAACCGTCACGTTCACAAACGGATCGGCAACTGTGCCGGTGACGCTGGTGGACGCGGCAGCGCAGACCCTTGAGTTCACGGTGAACGGCGCCACGTCAACCGGGGACACAGCGGTGACTCCGGCGGCGGCAACGGCCGCCTATGGTGAGATTCTGAACTCTGGTACAGCGCATGACCTCGGATCGGGCACAACTGCCGGGAGCGAGCCGGTGGCCTACAACAGTGGGCCGTGGACTGGGCCGCAGGCCTTTACGGTGACGGGTGCTGTCGCTTCGACGACCTACGACCTCGAGGTTCAGATAGTTGACCAGTTCGGCAACGACACCACGACAGGGGCCCCAAGCACCGCGACGGTGACCGTCGCGAGCAGTGACAGTGCCACGGTCAATGGAGGGACTACACCGGCTTCGGTAGGGTTGACCGGTGGGGTCGGAACGTTTACATACACCACCGGCAGCACGGCTGGTAGTACGGACGTGCTTACCGTGACCGGTAGCGGCCTCTCAGGCTTCGCCCTGTCGGTGAAAGACTGATCGACTTAACGCCTCTTAACTGAGGTGTGGTGGGAGCCCCGGTCCTGTGAAAGGGACCGGGGTTCCTTTCGTTCTGGCGGAGAGTTCCTAACCCGCGAGTCGCCCGGGGCCTAGCCCCCCTAAGCCCCGGGTTGCCGGATCAGTCGGTGCACCTGGAGGTCGGGGGACGGGCGCCAGCGGCTGCCGATGGCCACCTCCCATGCCAGAAGGTGGCCGGCCCGGCTCAGCTGAGTGGGCCGCGCCACAAATTGGTGTCGCTCTGGCCTGCGGGGCCCTGCTCGGTCGCCCGTCGTTTTCGAGGAGCTGACGTTGGTTGGGGGCGCCTTCAAGTTCCAGGCTGTGGCGGATGGGCCGGATTGCCCGGGCGCCGAGGGGCCGCTACCGGTGTCCAGCAAGCTGTTGCTTGGGATGAGGAGCGGGTTCGAATCGCTGGTCACCCGGAGGGGCGAGGTGTCAACCAGGGGGACAGAGGTGGCAGTGCGGTAGCCGTCGTTCCTGGTGCGCAGGCGGCTGGACCCAGGCAGGGCAATCGGGCGTTGAGTCAGCTCACCCGGACAGTGGGCCGTATGCCGCCCCTGTGCGGGACTCCAATTCGGACGGGTCTACTGGGACGGCTACGAGAAGTCGACGATGGGCGTGGCCACTACCGGGGCTGTCGTCCTGGTAGACGTTCGGCTATCGGGACACCCAGCAACTGTCTCATGGCCGCGATTCCGAGTGATCCAGGCCAAGTCGTGCGGTGACTGTCGACAGGCGGTTGTCCGCGGTCCACAGTCTGGTGTCAGGGGTGAGCCTGGTCGCAGCGAGAAGCTGGGCGTCAACATAACCGATACCCGCGCCGTACAAGCCTTCCTGGTCAATTAGCCTCAGGACCTCGTCGTTGTCGGCCAACGCCGCCTGTGGAAGACCGCGTAGCAATGAGATGACCTCGTCACGGTGGCTCAGATTGCCCAGCGCAAGCTCTCCGGTGACCCAGGGGTGGGTCAACACCGCGCTGTTGTCGAGAAGCCGGACCAGGGCCGCGTTTCCACTGCGGAGGTGGTCGATCCAGATGGAGGTGTCGACCAGTATCACTGCGGCTCAGTCCGACGCCGGGGTACGTCGGCAAGGGACGGCTCGGTTCCACCCAGTCGGGCCAGGCGCCGGGCACTCTCGCGCTCGATCAGAGCGCCCAGGGCCTCCCGCACCAGAGCGGTCTTCTCGGTCTTGCCGGTGAGGCGCTGCGCCACAGTGAGCAGGTCATCGTCCAAGGCGAGGGTCGTACGCATGGTCAACCTCCTATAGACATCAAGACCGTCATCTAATGATGACATGCGTGATGTCTCTGCGTCAGCGAGGAGATGCTTCGTCCGGTACAGTTGATGCCCGTGGCAACAGCGAAACCGCGCCCGATAGCGGGGACCCCGCAGTCGAATCCCGGCTGCGAGCTGGCCCGGGTCCCTTACGCGATCGACTCCCCATGGTTTCGTGGCGACCCGCGGGCGATCTCGTTGAAGCTGCCGGAGGAGCTACTGGAGCGCACCAAGGCCGAAGCATCGCGGCACGGCCCCCCGTATCAGACGGTCATCAAGGTGGTGCTGGAGAAGAGCTTGGACCACCTGGCGCGGGGTGGTCTTCGACCGTTCCTGCTGAGTGCCCATAAGACACCCGGTCGGGACGAGCGGTCTTTCCCGGCCTGGACGCTGCCCAAGGTCGCCGTCGCCGTTTCGGGTCTTACGCCACTTGGGTGGCTGCCCTCACGCCTTCGGAACTTGGACTGGACCTCGCACCCGGTACCTGCCTGGCCGGCGCTGCCCCCTGAGTAGCTCTCCACATCAGCGGGTTGCCCCGCCGCTTCGATCCTCTGGTCGGATGTGGTCACACCTGGACTTGCCTTGGGTCTGCGCCGGGCAGAGTGCCCGAGTGCCCTTCTGCCGAGCACCACGGCCACGGCCGTGTGCCCGGATACCTGGTGATGCTGGGCCAAGAGGGGAGCCAGCCGGTGCTGGCGGCCCCAGTTTGAGTAGTAGGCGGCGGGGACGCCGACCACCGCTATGCCCCGCCGGGATGCCCCAGCCACCAGCCGGTCCCTGAACTTGGCGGTCAGCATCCCCGAGACCATCTTGCGGAGCCAGGGCCTCGAGCCGTAGCGCTCCCGGCCAACAGAGCGCATATCCGAGAAGCTCAAGTCCTCGATGGTGATGCACCTGGCGCCGCTCACCTCGGCCAGGTCCAGCAGCTGGGGGATCGCCTGGCGCAGGTGCCCGACCCCCACAGACAAGATGCGCCCTGGGGGCTTCGGCTCAACCAGCGGTGGCGCTGGCCGAAGCCTTGACGCCGGGGCGACCTGATCCTTCACACCATGAATGTCCCGCCAGCAGTCGTCGCAGGGCGCCCTCAACAGAAGTCGCCCGTAGCCTGGCCCGCCAGTCCCCCTCGCCAACCTCTTCCCGGTTCACTCAACCGCCCTTATGGGCACTACCGCACACTTCTCCGCCAGCTGCTGCCAACCCTACACATCGCCACGGGCTGAGCATCAACCGAGAGATGGACGCCACGGTGCCCGCCTTGCTGCTTCCCGCCGCCTGGGCGTGGGGTGAGGCCTCGTGGGGCAAGGGGACGCCGGCGCGGTGAGGGCCAGCCCTGCCTTACAAATTGAGCGCACCAATGGTGGGGCAAGTGGTACTCTAGATGGTATGAGCACGATGGAGAAGGTCACCGTCAGCCTCCCAGCAGATCTGCTGGCTCGGATCGAGGATCGCCGTCGCGGCCGCGAGACCAGCCGGTCCCAAGTGGTCTCTGAACTGCTTTGGCGCGGCTGGCGCCAGGCCGAGGCGGAGGAACGCGAGCACCGATACCGCGCCTCCTACCAGGCGGAGCCCGACACCAGGCGCGAGCAGACATGGGCCGACCAGGCGGCCGCCGATTTCCTCGGCGAGGAGGACTCTGCCTGGGGTACCGGCGACGCCGGCAACGATGCGTCGCGCTGAGGTCTGGTGGGCCGAGCGGCCACCCGGCCAACGTCATCCCGTACTCCTGCTCTCATGGGACGCGCACGGCGACTGGCGGGACCGAGTGACCGTGGCCGACATCACCACCCACGTTCGGGGTCTCGATGCCGAGGTTCCGCTCACCGAGGCCGACGGACTGTCACGGCCATGCGTGGTCAACCTGGACAACCTTGCGACGATCCCACGCAGCATCCTTCGGTCTCGCATAACCAGGCTCAGCCCGTCGCGGATGGCCGAGGTCAGCCGGGCAACTCACCTGGCCCTCGGTCTCCCTCTGCCCTGCAGCGTCGCGTAACCGTTGAGGTAGCAGACCCAGGACCTCGTGGGCAGGGAAGCGCGGGCGGGCTGAGGGAGGGAGGGCCCAGGGACCTCAGGCGGCCGCGATCAGCGCTTGAGCCCCCCGGGGGTGTGCGGCCCGCCGTTCCTGCCCCTGGGGCGTGGCCTCATCGCAGCTGGAGGATCCGGCTCGTCCACACGGGTGGACTCCCGCCCCGCTGGGAACATCTCTTCGACCAAGAAGCGGGTCCGAGGCAGCAGGAGGTCCAGCGGGTACAGACGCTCCACAACCGCAAGGACCTCGTCTCTCGTCCTGAGATCGAGCAACCTGGCCAGGTAGGCGATGTCTCCCCGGTCCTGCTCGGGCCGCGCAGCCAGCAGCTTCATCCCCAGCAAGAACTCTGGTGAGGCGGCAGTGACCCGCAGGCCTGGGATGTCCAGCACCTTGTTCGCACTCGCATCCGCACCCGGCACAAAGCCCTTGGCCGCATCGTTGAGCCAGCCATGCGGCAGCCGAAGGTCATCGCCCACGATCTGGGCAGCCTTGTAGATCTCGTCCGTAGGGGCGAAGACAGCGTCGATGTCGCGGGTCATCCGGTCGGAGTCGTAAGCAAGAACCATCGCCGCTCCACCGACGAGGTAGACATCTCCAACCAACCCTGCTGCAAACAGGTGCTGGCCAAGACGGGTCAAGGCCTCGAGGGCTCGATCCCGCGTCAGGAATCCCTCTCGGCTCTTGGTCATCGCCGCTCCAACCCAGCGGCGGTCACGAAAACCCCCCTCTTGGCAAAGGACCTCGGGCTCTCTCGCAGACTCGTGGGGATCCACGCCGGGGCGTCCGCGACGAACCACCAAGGCCGGGCCACACGATCGGGATCCTGAGACCAGCCCGGAGCCTGGATGCCACGCTGGAGGGCGAGATACTCCGCCAAGGCGGCCATGAGGGCATCCGTCGCGTTGTCACCGGTTGGAGCTGGCGCGTCGGCCACCACGAGGGCGGTTTCGGCCGGGGTGCCCATCGCCTCGTCGTCCAGCACCTCTCCCACCAAGCGCCAGGCCGCTGTGCTCTGGTCGGAGAGGCGCATCTCCGCCACAACGGGAGCCAGGGCTGTCAACGAGGGCCACCGGCGCCCTCTGGGCAGGCACGCCTCCACGAGCCGGTTGAACGTCCCCACGTTGGGGACCAGCGCTCCAGACTCGTACCGGCTCAAGGTCGCCGAAGAGGTCCCTGCACGGCGCGCGACCTCGCGCTGTGAAAAGCCGGCCCTTGCCCGTACAAATCTGAGTTGAGAACTTGCGTCCATCATGCTATCGGGAATGATAGCGGACCACAAGGCCTCCGGTACCCCGGGCCGCCGGCAGCAGCACGTGCTACCTGTTGCCCGGTAGTTGCCGTAGGTGTTTCCGGCGACCCGGAGGCGCCTCGGGGTGCCCGCGACGCGTGGGAGCATGGGCCACTCTGCGGGTGCCCGCCCAACCTCCGGCCGGGCGCCCAAGTTTGAGGCCCGGCCTGTCCACTGGAAGGGTCTGGTGTGACCCACCCGGGCCGTGCATTCGCCGGAAAGGTCCATAAATAACGAGCTGGGCCTGGGACCAGCCACTCCAGCGGTTGGGGGCTGGGCACTCAGCCGGCGCCAGGGTTCACTCGGCTGAGAGTCACGACCAGGGTCGTGGGCGGGGCGGGCGGAGGTCCCTGAGCAGGTCGAGGGTACGGGTGACCTCAAGCAGGGATTCGCCAGCACCCCTGCCGTAGGTGGCCAGCAGTGGGCTAAGGGGAACGGGCAGGTCGTGGGCCGTGCTCAGCACCGCTCCCGCCGCGGCCAAGAAGATCTCGGTGTTGAGGCCGGTGGTGATGATGGAGCCGAGGGCGACCTCTAGGAGCCGCTCGGGATTGAGGTGGGCCAGAAGCTGGGGTGGGACCCGCCTCGCGGCCTCGACTGCTTTGGCGAGGATGCCATCGGCCCACACATCAAGAGCTTCGCCCTGGGGCTTACTGTCTGGCCGGGCCAGGTGGACGCTTTCTGCGATGGTCGTTGGGGGTAAAGCCGCCCCGGGCTCTTTGCCCAAGTAGGGGACAACCAGGGGCCCGGGCGCGCTGCCCCAAGAGCCGGGCGGCTGGGACGGTGATGGAAGGGAGGCGACGTCGGCTCCGGCCCAAACCGGGGCGTCTACGACCGGGACCAGGTCCACCCCGTCGGCGGCCAGGTGGCGATCCTTCATCGCGGTGTGCAGGTAGCGGCTGGTGGTTGTGATGTCGGTGTGGCCGAGCAGCTCCCTGGTCAGCTCCACGTTGCCGGTCTGGCTGGTGGTGAGGGTGGCGTAGCTGTGGCGGAAGCGATGGGGGTTGGCCCGGCCGGAGATACCGGCTTCGGTCAGCAGCGATCTGACCA
>JAJZJU010000015.1 GCA_021809895.1 bacterium | reverse complement strand
TTCATCCAGAAGATCACGTCACGGGCTGTGATCGGCTTGCCGTTGGACCACTGCCAGTGCTTCAGGGTGATGGTGACCTTGGTGTTGTTGTTGGAGAACTTGGGAGCGTTGGCCACACTCAGGCCGGGGTTGAAGACCGGCTCGCTGCTGGTGTTGCCGAACCAGAACAGCGGCAGGTACATGTTCTGGGAGAAGTCGGAGAGGTTGGTCACGCTGAAATAGCTGCCGCTGGCCAGTGGCAGGATGTAGTTGGGGGGGGCGTTGGGGCCTTCCGCGAAGGTCACCGTGCCTCCCGAGACGGTCTTGGGAGTCGTCGTCGTCCCCCCGCAGGCGGCCACGAAGAGCGCTGCCACGGTGGCAACCCCCGCCATGCGCCAGAACGAGAGCTTCGGCATGCTAATCACCTGTTTCGTTTCCCTCCTGTGCCCTGATACTTTCACTTCCGCCGCCAATACGACGCACTGCGGGGTCTGATCCACGCAGTATCGAGATCTTAGACCGAGCTTTCGCCGCCCGTCATCCCCCATCAGTGTGATTTAGGGACGGGGCGCCCTCCACCGTCTGGGGGATGAGGCCCTGGCGCCAGGCCCTGAGGACGGCTCCCGCCCGGTCCAGGGCTCCGAGCTTGGCAAGGATGTGGCTGACGTGGGTCTTGACCGTGTTCTCGCTGAGGAACAGGGTGGTGGCGATCTCGCGGTTGGTCATCTCCCGGGCCATGCAGGAGAGCACCTCCAGCTCGCGCCGGCTCAGCAGCAGCGCCCCCTCGGCGACCGGACGGTTCAGCAGGGACTCGCCGGCTGCCACCCGCCGGATCGCGTCCACCAGTTCGGCGCGGCCGACATCCTTGAGGAGGTAGCCCGAGGCGCCGGCCTTGAAGCTGGGGACGACGTAGTTCTCGTGTCCGAAGGTGGTGAGCATGACGACCCTGGTTTGGGGACGAAGGCGGAGGATCTCCCGCAGCGCCTCTATCCCGTCCAGCCCCGGCATCTGAACGTCCATCAACACCACATCGGGGGACCGTGCCAGAGTCAGGGTGACGGCCTGGGCGCCGTCGCCGACGTCGGCAACCACGTCCAGATCCGGCTCGACCTCGAGCATGGCGCAGATCCCCTGCCGGACCACCGGGTGGTCATCCGCCACCAAAACCCTGATCAAGCTGGGCTCGCCGGAACCTGAGGGTCGGGGCACGGCACCCGCAGCACCACCCTGGTCCCGCCCCCGAGGCGGCTCCTGAGTTCCAGGGTGCCCCCGCAGGCGGCCGCCCGCTCCCGCATGGAGGTTATCCCGAAGCTCCCCGACCGCATCGACAGCTCGGGCTCGAAGCCCCGGCCATCGTCGGTGACCGCAACTCTGAGCTGACCATCGCTGCGCACCATCTCGACTTTGACAATGGTGGGAGAGGCGTGGTGAAGAGAGTTCGCGACCGCCTCCTGGACCACGCGGAAGACTGCCACCTCCACCCCGGCGGGAATGGTCAGGCCCCGCAGGCCGCGGATCCTGACCGAGGTCTTGGTCCCGGTGCGCTCGCTGACCCGGTTCATCTCGTCCCTCACCGCCCCTGCCAGACCGGCTCTCTCCAACCCCTCGGGGCGCAGGTCCCAGACCGACCTCCTCGCCTCCTGAAGGCTGGATCTGGCCAGCTCGGTCGCGTGGTCGACGGCGTCCCGAGCCCGGGCCGGGTCCCTGCCCAGCCAGGCCTCGGCCGCCTGCAGCTGGACGATGATCCCGGCCAGGCCCTGGGCGAGGGTGTCGTGGATCTCCCGGGCGATCCGGTTGCGCTCGTTGATGGTGGCCAGCTCCTGGGTGTCGGCGAACAGCTGGGCGTTGCGCAGGGAGAGCGCGAGCTGCCCGCCCATGACCGCCAGCAGCTCGAGCTGGCGGGGTGTGAACGGCTGCTGGCGGCGCAGGGCCAAGAAGCCCACCAATGAGGCGGCCGTGATCAGAGGAACGATGAGCAGCCCCGGCCGCTGTCGCGGAGTGGCCAGCGGCTCACCGCCCAGCTCGGCCAGCTCTCTGGCAAGGTCCCCGTCCGCCTGGGGGTCGGGAGGGCCGCCGGAGCGCCCCACCAGGCGGGCCCCGGCCAGCCCGTCCGCGAGGTACACAGCGACCTCATCCAACTGCCATACGCGGCTCAGCTCCAAGACGGCGGTGTAAGCAACGTCGGCGACCACCAGGGACCGACCCATCTCTCCGGTCACCGAGTTGAGGGTGGAGAGCTCCTGGTTGCGCAGGGTGAGCTCCTCGGTGCGCTCCTCCACCTTGTGCTCCAGCTGGTGGTGGGCCTCCTGTATCTGGCGATGCTGCTGCACCAGGCGCGAGCGCATCTCCTCCAGCGTCCGCTCCAGGGTCCCCACCTCGTCCAGCGGTCCCGCCGAGATCGGGACTCCGGTCTCCAGGTCCCCGGCCGCGATCCTCTCGGATGCCACCGTCAGCCGCCGGAGCGGCTCGATCAGCCGCCTCGAGAGGATGTTGGTGAAGGCGACCGCCAGCAGCCCCAGCACCAGGACGATGGGCAGAAGCAGGGCTGTGAGTCCGGTCAACCCGTGGTCTATCTCCTGCGCCAGACCGACCACGCTGCCGTCCAGCCCCGAGACCGGGATCGCCACCCCCAGGCTCCAGCGGCTGGCCGGCAGCGGGCTGTAGTAGACCTCCACGGGGGAGCCGTCCAGGGAGATGCGGCGCTGGCCCTGCTGACCCAGCACCATGGCCGCACCCACCGGGAACCAGGGGTTGTGCTTGGCTGTCACGGTGACAGGCGCTGCCGGACGCCGCTTCGACCCCAGGCCCAGAGCCGCCGGGCCGCCCCGGCCCACGCTGATCACCGTCCCGGTGCTGCTGATCAGGAAGGCGTAACTTCCGTGGGAACTGCCGGGAGGGCCGGCCAGGAAATTGGCGACCAGGCTGTGCACGGTGATGTTGGCGCCCACTCGATAGACGACCCCGGAGGCGGTGGTCCCCTCGGCAGCCACCGTGACGGTCTGCCCGCCGGTCAGGGGGTTGGAGTACACCGGGGTCCAGTAGGCCGACTGCGGAGAGGGAGCGATCAGCTGGCGCCACTGCCCAATCGCGCTGGCCGCCTGTTCCTGCTGCACCCCGAGCAGGTACTCCGCCTGGGGTGGCAGCAGCTGTTCGAAGCGTGAGCGATCAGAGCTGGTGACAGCTGTGCGCGGGGAAACCTCCAGAAGCCCGGAACCTGGCAGCTGGAGCCAGACCTCGGCGATCTCCGGGTGGAGCTGGGCGACCGAACTCGCCTCCACTTCCAGGCTCCGCAGGGCCAGGACCTGGGGGCTCGGCGACGCGGCGCCCCGCCCCAGGATCACCGCGTCCGCGGCGGCGCCCACCGGAGTGGTGGTCGCCTGCGCCGGATTGTTGAGGGTGTCGGTGGCGTCCAGGGCCAGAAAGCCGATCTGGTCCTGGATCGAGATCAGCTCATCGTTGACTACGGCCGCCTTGCTCTGGACCAGATCTTCAAGATGGAGGCTCTGGTTCTGTACCAGCTCCTGGTTGGCCCGGCTCAACGCCCCGGTGTTGACATTGGAGAGAGCCACCAGCCCCGCCAGACTGAACAGGGTGAGCGGGATGAGAGCCACCGCCAGCATCGACACCAAAAGCCGCCGACGGATGCTGAGCCCGTTCCAGCGCGCGGACAGAGCCAGGTGGACGGGGCGGATCCCCCCCGGGGACGATGGCGCGGAGCCGCGGCCGCCGGTGTCCCTCATCAGCTGTTCTCAGCCTGACGGACAGGAGCCATCGCCAAGCGCGCGCTTGGCCGGCGGCGAGCAGGCTGCGGCGCAGCGGGGACGCCCCGGCTCAATAGACGGGTAGGCACCACTCCCGGTACTTCTCCAACTCCCCTCTGACCACCTGGAAGTAGAGGCTCTCCAGCTGGCGCGCATAGGGCCCGGGCACCCCGCGGCCGACAGGCCTGGTGTCGATCTCCACCACCGGCGAGAGCTGAGCCCCGGTGCCGCAAAGCACCACCTCGTCGGCAATGTACAGCTCGGTGCGGTCGATGGAGCGCTCCACCACCGGCAGCCCCAGCTCCTCTGTCCACAGCTGCATCAGGGTGGCCCTGGTGATCCCCTCCAGGACGTTGTCCGAGACCGAGGGGGTGATCAGGGTTCCCTTGCGGATGATGAAGATGTTCTCCGCCGAGCCCTCGCTCACATGGCCGTCCTGGCCCAGCACTATCGCCTCGTCGTAGCCGTTGTCGAACGCCTCCGACTTGGCCAGCGCCGAGTTTATGTAGGTGCCCGTGATCTTGGCCCTGGCCGGCGCCGTGTTGTCGTCCACCCGGCGCCAGGAGGAGACCATGCAGCGGGTGCCGTGGCTGGCCTCGATGTAGTTGCCGAAGGGCTGGGCGTAGATGAGGAACGCGTCCTCCAGGTTGTGCAGCCTGACCCCTATCTCCTCCGACGACTTGTACGCCAGGGGGCGGATGTAGACATCGCTTCTGAAGTGGTTGCGCCGAAGCAGGTCCACCGTGGTGGAGCAGAGCTCGTCGACTGCCATGGGCAGCTTCATCTTCAGGATGCCGGTCGACTGGGTGAGGCGCTGGTAGTGCTCCTCGGCCCGGAACAAGAACAGCTGCTGCTGCTCCCGGTTCCAATAGGCGCGGATCCCCTCGAAGCAGCCGGTCCCGTAGTGGAGGGCATGGGTCATCGGGCCCAGGTGGCAGTCCCGGTAGCGACGCATCTCTCCCTGGAAGTAGACCCAGGCGAGGCCGCGATCGAAGGGGGCGGCAGCCTCCTCGGGAGCCTCGGCCTCCCTCGGCTCCAGCACCATCTGGGGGGACAGGTCGCTCGACCCGTGGGGGTCCATGACACCCTCCTGTAAGAGCTCTGATCGCTCGGCCGTGCGGCCCCATCCACTATACGGCCGGGTCCGGGAGCGGGCTGCCGGCCTCTGCCAGGGGGGCGTGCCACCCGGGCGGTGGTACGATCCCGCGGAATCATGCGAACGCCACGTCTTAGTTCGGGCGTGACGCGTTGGCTGGTCCCAGGCCTCCACGTGAAGCGATGGTTGGGGGTCACCATCTTCGCGATCGTGGCGATCAGCCTGGGCATCAGCTACGCCTTGCGCGAGTTCTACCTACACGCGAGGCTGCCGGCCTTCACCTACTCACTGACCCTCCAGTTCTGGCCCCGCTGGGTCAGGGCCGCGATCTTCGCCGGGGTGGGTCTGGTACTTCTGGGCCTTGGCCTCTACAAGCTGACGGCCTCGCTGCTCAGCCCCTTCCCCGGGGGCAACAAGGCGCTGGTGGAGCGCCTCTACGACTTCCGGCGGCTGCGCAAGGGCCCCCGGATCGTGGCGATCGGCGGGGGCACGGGCCTCTCCACCCTGCTCCGGGGGATCAAACGCCACAGCGGCAACATCACCGCCCTGGTCACGGTCGCCGACGACGGGGGCAGCTCCGGACGGCTGCGTCAGGAGTACCGGGTCCTGCCCCCCGGCGATTTCCGGCAATGCCTGACCGCCCTTGCCGATGTGGAGCCGCTCATGACCGAGCTCTTCCAGTACCGCTTCGATGAGGGCTCGCTCAGCGGACACTCCTTCGGCAACCTCTTCATCATGGCCATGACCGCGGTGACTGGCGACTTCGAGCACGCGCTGCGAGAGTCGGGGCGGGTGCTGGCGGTCAGGGGCCAGATCGTCCCCTCCACCCTGGAGAGCGTGACCCTGTGCGCTGTCTCCGGCGAGGAGGTCCTGGTCGGCGAGTCCAAGGTCCCGACCGGCAAGGAGCCCATCGGCCACGTCTTCTTGGTGCCCGAGCATCCCCAGCTCAACCCCGAGGCCCAGCTGGCGATCATGAACGCGGAGATGATCGTGGTCGGGCCGGGCAGCCTCTACACCAGCCTTCTACCCAACCTCCTGGTGGACGGCATGGTCGACTGCCTGCGCAGCTCCCCGGCTCTGAAGGTCTACGTCTGCAACGTCGCCACCCAGGCTGGAGAGACCGGCGGCTACTCGATCCACGACCACGTGGAGACGCTGGAGCGCTACGTGGGGCCCGACCTCTTCGATGTGGTGGTGGCCAACAGCAACCTGAGCCTGCCCCTCTCCCCGGCGGCGGTGGAGGCGGGGATCCGGCGCGTCACCTTCGACCGCAAACAGCTGGTGGGGGGTGGGGGCCGACCCCGCTACGTGCTCGCCGACCTCGCCAGCTCCCGGCTGACGACCCACCACGACCCCGACAAACTCGCCCAGATCCTTATGAAGAGGGTCTGGACCCGCGCCTGAGCTAACGCTTGCCGAGCAGCGCGTCCTCGCCCAGGAGGTTACCCGGAAGCACCAGCTGCAGTGCCGGGGGCGGAGCCAGCGCCTCCCTGACCAGATCCTCCAGCAGGCTCGGGAAGGAGACCCCGCTCGCCTCCCATAGGTAAAAGGCGAGTGAGCCCGGGATGGTGTTCACCTCGTTGACGAAGAGGGAGCCGTCACCGGCGAGCAAAAAGTCGACTCTGGCCGTGCCCCGGCAGCCCATGAGCTCGAAGGCCGCGACCGCGAGCCGCTGGATCTCCTGGCGCAGGTCGGACGAGATGGCGGCCGGCAGCTCCCGCCGGGAGTCGCCCTTGCCATCCGCGGCCTTCGCCTTGGGTAGCAGCTGGCCCTGAGGGGCGTATTTGTCGGAGTAGGAGAGCACCCCCTCGCCCTTGAGCGGCCGCTCCACCTCCGAGACCCCAGGGGTCCCCCAGGACCTGACCGCGCAGTTGAGGTCCTGAGCACCCTCGACCGCGGGCTCCAGGATCACCTCGGAGTCGTACTGAAAGGCGAGAGCGATCGCATCCCCCAGTCCTGCCTGCTCAACGACCAGGCTCACCCCGATGCTGGAGCCGCTGCGGTTGGGCTTGACCACCAGGGGAAGGGGAAGGTCGGCCGCCGCGGCACCTGCCTCCTGTGGAGACGAGGCCAGCCTGGCCTCCACCACCGGTAGCCCCTGGGCGTGCAGGACCTGCTTGGAGCGGAACTTGTCCATCGCGAGAGCCCCCGCCAGGACTCCGGCCCCGACGGTTGGAATGCGCGCCACCTCGGCCAGCGCCGCCAGCACCCCGTCCTCACCTCGACCACCGTGGGTCAGCGGAAAGAGGAGGTCCACCGCCAGCTCGTGAGCTGGCCGCAGCCTGGACGGGGCGCCCTGGCGGAGGACGCCGCCGTCCAGGTCGAGGCTCAGGGGATCACCCGACTCGGGCAGCCCCCGGCGGAAGGTGGCGAGATCAAGGAAGGAGGGGCCGGTCAGCCACCGCCCCTGCTTTGTGACGTAGACAGGGATCACCTGGGCCCCCAGCTCGGCCAGCACCGGCATGGCCTGGCAGGCGGTGATCACGCTGATCTCGTGCTCGGGCGAGACGCCCCCGAAGATGGCGGCGATCCGGACTCCCTGCAGACTCACTGGCTCTCCAGGTACTGGTCGGGAAGGTCGTTCTCAAAGAGGACGACACTGCCGGCTCCGGCTAATTCCGGCAGCAACGCCTGGGCTCCTGAGAGATCCTCGACCACGCTTATCTGCCCCGCCGGGTAGCCCGCCTCCGCCAGCCCCCGGCCCACCCCCGCGGAGTGGCGTGGCCCCACCAGGATCACGTGGGAGCACACCTGCGCCGCCCGCCTACCCAAGTCGACCATGTTCTGCTCCTGCTCGGAACCCAGCTCGACGAAGCCGGGGGTGACCAGGACCCGCCGCTGGCCGGGCAGGGCCCCCAGAAGTCGGAGCGCCTCGGCGGCACCCTCCGGGTTGGAATTGTAGGAGTCGTCGATGATGGTGACCCCGTGGCTTCTCGTCACCTCCAGCCGGTGAGGGGCGCCCCGCAGGCCGGCGACCTTGGCGGCCAGGGAGTCGGGATCCCGGCCCAGCTCGACTGCCGCCGCCAGCGCGCAGAGCAGGTCGCGGAGCAGGTGGTGCCCGTAGAGCGGCACCACCATCGCGACATCCTCGCCCTGGCTGCCGCGAAACCGGAATCCGGTTCCTTCCGAGTTGATCTCCTCGCCCTCCAGCCACCAGCGGTCCCCCGGGTGGCCCACCTCCACCAGCCGTCCGCGCAGGTGGCTCAGCAGCACCTCCTTTTCCGCGATGTCCGAGGGCATCACCGCGAGCCCGTCCTCGGGGATGGCGTCCAGGAGTTCCGACTTCGCCTCCGCTATCCGGCGGCGGCTGCCGAACCGCTCCAGGTGCATCAGGCCGATGGCGGTCAGGATCGCGGCTGTGGGATGGGTGAAGGAGCAGATCTCGGCGATCTCCCCGGCTCGGTAGGCTCCCATCTCGATCACGGCAGCCCGATGCTCGTCCTGCAAGCCCTCGTTGATGGCGCGGCAGACCCCGAGGGTCGTGTTGAAGCTCTCAGGAGTGGCGAAGCAGGGCCGACCAGGCTCATCCAGGAGCTGGGCCAGGAGCACCTTGGTGGTGGTCTTGCCGTAGCTTCCGGTGATCCCGACCACCAGCGGGCCGCCCTTGCTCAACCTGGCCAGCGCCGCCGCCATGTAGTGGCGGCGCTGGGCGGTCTCGTAGGGGGCAAGGGCTGCGACCGAAAGGCTGAGGCCCAGCACCACCAGCAGATCCACCAGGCCGGCGGCGAGAGCTCCCAGTCCTCCCAGGCTGAAGCCCAAGAAGAGCAGGATGTAGCTGACGACGGCGGCCCCTGCTGCCAGCCGTTTGGCCCGCCGCGTCCAGTGCAGAGCTCCCCGGACCGCGAAGGGCCGGTAGAGGACCAGGGGCAGGAGCGCCGCCATCAGCAGTGGAAGTGGCCTCCAGAGCGACGGCACCAGTAGGCTGGCGATCAAAAGGGCGGTGCCACCGGCCACCAGGCCTAGCTGCCACCTCCACCTGGTGGACAGCCGGCGTCTGGCGGTGGGCCAGAGCCGCGAGGGCAGGTACTCATCCAACTGGAACAGGTAAAGCCACCCCGCCAGCTGCCGACCGGAGGCCGCCAGGGCGACCAGGGCCAGCAGGGCAGCCTGCCAGGAGGGCAGGCTCACAGAGTGGCATCCATGAACGAATCGAAGATCCGAGCGAACCGGCCCGCCTCATCGACGAAGGGGAAGTGGCCGCTGTGCTCCAGCACCACCAGCTCGGAGGATGAGATCAGGGCCCGCAGCCGCTGGGCGTGGGGCTCCAGCGGCAGCTCGGCGTCCAGGGCTCCCCAGATGACCAGGGTGGGAATCTCTATCCGCTGGGCCAGCTCGCTCAGGTCCTCCGTCACCGCCGCCACCAAGGTCGGCCTCAGCAGCGGGCCGGCGGCCCGGTAGTCGGCCGACCCGAAGCGCTGGACCAACCATTCGCGAGCCTGGCTTCCGAGCTGCCCCGGCAGCATATGGCTCAGCGAGCGCAGACCGCGATAGGCACGGACTCGAGCTGTGGGAGCGCCCCGGGCCTGGGGGCGGATGCCGGAGGCAGAGCAGAGCAGGAGACGGTCGGGCGGGCTCGGGCGGGCCGCCAACCTCATCGAG
The DNA here is from genome assembly GCA_021809895.1 of bacterium. Taxonomy (GTDB): domain Bacteria; phylum Chloroflexota; class Dormibacteria; order Aeolococcales; family Bog-877; genus AG-12. The sequence goes on along the minus strand of JAJZJU010000015.1, from coordinate 25,423 downwards.
ATCGCTCCGCCGTAGGAGTGCCCCAGCAAGCTGTGGGGAGGCCCCAGATGCTCCGCCGCCCAAAGTGCCACCAGCTCCGAGTAGGAGAAAGTGTCCCAGTCCCCCCTTCCCAGGGGTGACTCTCCGAAGCCCGGCAAATCGAGCGCCACCAGCCGCCTGGGGCTGCGACTCGAGCGGAGCAGCCCGGTGAAGGACGCGGCACTCGACCCCCAGCCGTGGAGGAGGAGCACAGCCGGCTCCTGGCCCGCGCGCTCCAGCCAGGAGAGGGTCTGACCGTCGACTCGACCACTGGTCCGGGCCAGCGACCCGGCGGGGCCCTCAGTCAGCATCGGTGGTTGAGTCTAAGGGCTGTCTCAGCCGCGGTCTGCCTCGGATGTGGTGAGATCAGTTGATGGCCCGCCCCTATAATTCCGTCAGCTTTGCCCGAGGATAGGATTGCGGGCCGCTCCACCCGCGTGCTGGTGGTCGATGACGAGCCGGCCATCACGGAGTTCATCGAACTCGGCCTGAGTCGAGAGGGCTTCGAGGTGCGCACCGCGGGAGACGGGAGGGCGGCCCTCACCCTGGTCGACAGGTTCCGTCCCGACGTGGTGATCCTTGACATCATGATGCCCCGCCTCGACGGCTTCCAGCTCACCAAGGAGCTGGCCGGCGAGCGCGCTCGCAGCCTGATCATCCTCTCCGCCCGGGATGAGACCCAGGACAGGATCGCTGGTCTGGAGCTGGGAGCCGACGACTACCTGGTCAAGCCATTCGACTTCGGCGAGCTGCTGGCCCGAGTCCGATCGGTGCTGCGCCGGCGGCAGCCGGAGCAGGCGGTGCTGCTCAGGGCTGGCCCCTTGGAGCTCGATCGGGCCGAGCGCCGCACTAGCTACCGCGGGGAACCGGTCGAGCTGTCTCCCCGGGAGTTCGACCTGCTCTGCTACCTGGCCGAGCATCGCGGCCAGGTCCTGGAGCGCGACCGCATCCTGAACGCGGTGTGGGGTGTCTCCTTCTACGGCGACGACAACAACCTCGAGGTCTACGTGCGCTACCTCCGCCGCAAGTTGGGGGACTCCGACCGCCAACTGATCCAGACCGTCCGTGGGGTCGGCTACCGCCTTGTCGTCGACTGAGCCGAGAATCGCCTGGCACCATACCCTGCGCTGGCGGCTGACCCTCAGCTTTCTGGTGCTGCTGGCCGTCCTGCTGGCGGCCGCGGGGACGGTCGAATACTCCCTCTTGAGGGGCGCTGTGATCTCGAGCCGAGGCCAGGCCATGACCTCGACCTACCAGGATGCTCGGGCGGCGCTGGTGCGTCTGGAGCGTCTGCGAGCGGCCGACCACCGCCCCCGGCTGACGGCGGCGGCGCTCGCCAAGGCGCTGGCGGACCAGATCGCGCTCGCCAGGTTGGGCGCGCTGGTGGTGGGGCCCGACCTGCAGGTTCTCGCCTCCGCCGCCCCTGGGACCGCCCCCAGCCCCGCGGTGGTGGCGGGCAGGAGCACCCCCCTGGCCAGCAGGTCCGACCTCCAGGCGGCGGCCGACTTCTCCACCAGGATCGCCCCCTCCCTGATCTCCTCGGGCGGCAAGACCTACCTGGTGATGGTCTTTCCGGTGACCACCAGGAGCGGCCGTGACCTGGGAGCGGTGGAGGTTGCGGAGTCCGCCACGCCCTTGCTCGGAGAGCTCTCCACCGCATCCCTGGTGATCGAACTGGGAAGCCTGGCGGTGCTCCTGATCGCCCTGGGCACCGGGCTCTGGATCACCAGCCGCTCCCTTCGACCGCTGGGCCGGCTGACCGAGGCAGCCGCCGCTCTGGGGCGGGGCGACCTGGCCCGACGATCCGGGCTGACCCCCAAGGGCGACGAGGTGGGAGTGCTGGCGCAGGTGTTCGACGAGATGGCGGAGAGCGTCGAGCGCACGGTGAGGCTGCGGGAGGAGGCGGAGCGCCAGATGCGCCAATTCATTGCCGACGCCTCCCATGAGCTGCGCACCCCACTGACCTCGATAAAGGGGTATCTGGAGGTTCTCCAAAGGGGTGCCGTCGCGGACCCCGAGACGGCCGCCAAAGCACTCGCCACGATGTCCCAGGAGGCGGAGCGGATGCGCCGGTTGGTCGCCGACCTGCTCACCCTGGCGCGCGCGGACGCATCCCGGGAGCTGGAGCTTCGCTCGGTGGACCTGGCGGACTTTCTGGAGGAGTTCCTGGACGGCCGCGACGTCGAGCTGAGCCGTGCGCTCCAGCCGGGCCTGGCGGTGCTGGCCGACCCCGATGCCCTCTTCACCATCTGCTTGAACCTGCAGACCAATGCGGAGCGCCACGGCGGAGGTGCCGCGATCGAATGGAGCACGGTCTCCGCCCCGGATGAGGCTGGGATCCGCTGCTTGGACCGCGGGCCCGGGATCGCCCCCGACGACCTGCCTCACGTCTTCGAGCGCTTCTACCGCTCCGGCGGCTCGCGCTCACGCCAGGAGGGGGGGAGCGGGTTGGGGCTCGCCATCGTCAAGGCGCTGGCCGACCGCATGGGAGGGCGGGTCACGGTGGACTCGCAGGTGGGCCAGGGCGCCCAGTTCACGGTGTGGCTGCGACGCGCCCGGGCGACCGCCTGGTCTCCTCACACCGGGTGAGTGGAGCTCCGGCTCAGACAGGCCGGACCACCACCATCCTGACCACCCCAGCCTCCCAGGGTCCAAGCTCCAGGACCTCGTCTCCCGACTCGCGGCACGTTCTCGGCACCGACTCGCTGGGCTCGCCCGAGTCGAGCAGCACCTCCAGCGTGGTGCCTCTCGGCAGCCGGTCAAGGGCGATTTTGGTCTTGACGAAGGTGAGCGGGCACGAGATCCCCCGCAGGTCCAGACTCGCCGCCGGGGTAAGGTCGCCCATCACTCACTCCTGGAAGCGGCCCGAGACCCGGGACGCTCCCCGCCATCAACTCTGCTGAGCATCGTCGCCGCCGGGGCGTACGATCTAAGCATGAAGCACCTGTTGCGACACCCCCTGGCTGCGGTCCTGCTGGCCCTGGTCGTCCTGTTCGTGGCCTTCTTCTTGGTCCTGCCCGCGCTCGCCCTGATCTTCCACCTGGTCATCGGCCTGGCCATCATCTGGGTCCTCTTCTCGCTCTTCAAGGTCTACCGGCACCACCGGCACCAGGAGGCGCCGGCCCGCCACTGACAGCGGTCGCCGCTCCAGCCCCGGCCGGCTGCCGCTGTGCGCGGTGGCGGCGGTCAGTGCGAAGCGGCGTGGGATGGCTTCAGACGCCGCTGCCCAAGCCCGGCGGTGTGCGCGGCCCGGCTCGGGCTCACCCCGACGCTGCCGCTGCACCGGGCTCCAGGGCCAGGCGCACCACCTCGACCAGGTCGCTCAGCCCCACCCCCGGGAGCGCGTCCTCAACCCACGCCGAGCGGATGCGCTCCCGCACCTGGGCCAGGTCGGCTGTCCCCACGATGGCCTCCTCCAGGTCATCCACCGCGTGTCCGACCGCGTAGAAGTCGCCGCTGACCAGAGCCTGGGTGATGCGTCCCTCGGCCACCATCACGGTCGCCCGCAACAGGCCACCGGGCGCCTTGTGGGTGGCCCGCCCGACCCGCACGTGGCCGGTGATCTTCACGGGCCTCAGCCGGTCGTCCGAGAAGCGCACGTCGTCCAGCCAGGCGGCGCTGCGCATGCGCTGGACCCAGCGGTGGTACGTCTCGCGCTCATCTTCCCGCAGCCTCCCCGGCTCCAGCCTGGAGCCCAACACCCCCTCGAAGGCATGCACCAGTTCGCGACGGACCAGCTGCGGCGACGGGCGCCGGCCCAACTCCCGCTCCAGGCTGGAAACGTATGCCTCCATGGTCTCCGCCACCTTGTCGCGCATCTTCTCGTCGGGAATCAGCAGAACGCTGGCGGCGGCGCGGGCGTCGAAGGCGCTGATGATCGAGCCCACGAAGACGAAAGCCCGCCCGATGGTGGCGGCCCCCAGCCCCCCGATCTTGCGCCCCTCCACCTGAAGGTCGTTGACCGGGGCGAAGTGCGCCCCGGTCACCCCCAGCGCCCGGTAGCATTCGACGGGTGCCTGGGCGAAGTGTTCGAAGGCGCCCGCAATGCTGGAGGGCACGTCCCGGGGATGGCACACTATCTGGAAGAACAGCTGATCGCGATCCAGGTAGACGGCTCCGCCGCCGACCTGACGGCGCATGATCGGCAACCCCAGCCGCCGACAGGCCTCCCGATCGACCTCACGGTTCAGCTCCTGATGGCGGCCGATGCAGACATACGGGCGCCGCGGCCGGCACAGGATGATGGTGTTGGGGTCACCGGGACGCAGGCTGTCGGCGACGGCGTGATAGAGCGTCTGACTCTCGGTGTAAGAGCAGAGCCTTAGATCCAGCAGCCTGACAGCTTTCATGAATCACTCCGACCTGGCTTCCAGCGCGCCCCCACCAGCGGTTCGGGTCACCCCCGGACTAGAGCTTCCGAGTCCATTGCGGCCCCTCCCAGCGGGGCTGATGACGGTCGAGTCCCTCACGCTGCGCCCCATCGTGCGGGCCTGGGCCGTGACTTCGGATCATACCGTGCTGGTGGCCCGCGACATGGGAGGCTCTGAGCTCGCCCGACTGCCGGCTCCGAACCGGGAGTACCTGCCGCTGGCCCAGCTCCCGCTGCCGGCGCAGCGGATCGTGGCGGCGCCCCAGGGCTGGATCTGGTTGCGGTGCTGGCCTAGCCAGCTCGCCGAGCGGGCCAGCAAGCGGCCCTTCGCCAGAGAGCTCCTGGTGCTCTCTCCGGCGGGAGAGGTGGGCCGACTCCTGACCATGGAGGGCGTCCTGGTGCAGACCGTGGCGGCCGCGGAGCTGGTGCTGGTCGCCACCTCCGGAGGGGCGCTCCACGCCTTCTTTCCCGACGGCAGGAGGCGCTGGAGCCATCCGGTGGCCGGGTGGCCGGCCACCCCAGAGCAGCGGGTGTGGGCGGACCCGGAGGGCGGGCGGGTGTGGGTCTCCGAGCGAGGTGGCGTCACCGAGCTCGACGGCGAGGGAGCCGTGCGCTGGAGCTGGGAGGCGCCGGCGGTGGCAGCATCCGACCAAGTCTCGGAGCGGCGCCGGAGCCAGGCCGCCCAGGTGCTCGGGATCCCCGCCGACGCCAGCCCGACCCAGGTCCGGCGGGCCTTCCGGCGCCGGGCCAAGGAGACCCACCCCGATCACCATCCCGACGAGCCGGATGCGGCCCACCGCTTCCGGGTGGTGGCCCAAGCCTACGCGGTCCTGATCCACCAGGAGCGGGGAGCGCCGGACCACCTGGTCGTCAGCGATCTGCTGGAGGTCGGCGGGGTGTGGCCGGCCGGGCCGGAGCGGGTCTGGGTCGCCACCAGGTCCGGCAGCTGGCACCTCATCGATGGGGAGGGCCGGGAGCTGGAGGATGGGAGGCTCAGGCACCGCTCGCCGGTCACCCTGGCCGTCAACTCCAGCGGGGAGCTGGTCGCGGCTGGAGGGGCGGACGAGCTGGAGCTGGCCGACGGTCGAGTGGTCCCGGTGCCGGCCGGGTGGCACTGCTCGCTGCGAGCCACGGGGCACGGCGTCGTCGCCCACTGCCGGGAGGGTGTCCTTGTGGTGGGCGAGGGGGGGACGGTCGGGCAGGCCAACCTCCAGCGCCCGGCCAGGGGTGAGTGGGTGGGAGATGACCTGTACCTCTTCTGCGCGGAGGGCGACTTCTGGCGGCTCAGACCTGGTAGCCCTCCTCCTCCAGCATCTCCTCCATGACGTCGCCGAGGATGGCGTGCAGGTTGGGGTCGACACCCTTGATCATGTCCAGGACCCCGGTCAGGTGCCAGATCAGGTAGAGCTCGGTGAGGGTCTTGGGGGCCACGTCCCACGAGGTGCTGGTGGTGTGCAGGGTCTCCGGCGGCAGGGCCTTGCGCCACAGCTGCAGATTCTCGGAGGTCGCCTTGGTCTCGGGCCCCCAATCCGGAAACGCCTCAGGCTGGATCATGTCCGGGGAGACCTGGGTCCCGGTCCCCATGATCTTGTAGATGATCCGGCCGTATCCCTCCAGGGCCTCCTTGGCGGTGCCGAGGCCGTTGTTGACCGCCACCTCGCGCAGGATGGTTATCACCCCACCCGGGTTGTTGCCGCGGGGGCAGCGCAGACAGGAGAAGCACTGGGAGCAGTCCCAGACCTCGCCGTTCATCTGCTCCCAGACCAGGTCGATGTCCTGGCGGGCGACCGCCTGGGTGATGCGGCGGGGGCTGAAGTTGTAGAAACGGGCGGAGGGACAGGCGGCCACGCAGATCCCGCATTCGTAACAGCCCTTCAGGTACTCCGGGAAGCGGATGTCCGCCTGCACCTGGCTGAAGATGCGCTGCTTCTCCTCCGCGGTCGCCTCCGGGATCGAGGTGGGACGCATCAGCTGGTCCTCCGGATCAGGAACCGGAGCACCTTGCCCTCCTGCTCGGTGGCCACCAGCTCGTGACCCATCCGCCGGGACCAGGTCTGGATGTCGGGGGTGGCCCCGGGGTCGTCCGCGATCAGGAGCAGGGTCTGCCCCACCTCCACCTCCTTGATCGCCTTGGAGACCTTCACGATCGGCATGGGGCACATCATGTGGAGACAGTCGAGCGTTTTGTCGGCGCCTTCAATGGCCATCGTTTCCCTCCGGTTTTGGGCTGCGGATGGAGTCCTCCTCGAGCAGGTGCGCCCAGTCCACCTGCTCTTTTTCCTTGAATGTGCGGCGCACCCAGGTGGGTGCCAGGCGCCAGCAGGTGAGGCACATCGGCCGCCCTGCCTCCACCGGCATCATCTGGCACAGCGGGCACAGCCGCTCAGTCTGCGCAGCGGAAGCATCGGATTCCGTCACGGTCGATGCGCTCCTTGTAGAACTCGAAGGCCCGGGCGCCGGCGGTCAGCCGCTGCCGTTCCTGGGCAAGGTCGGTGGGCCTCAGCCGGGCCAGCCAGCCCTCGCCGTAGGGGTCACGGTTGGCGATCAGGATGTCCTTCTCGAAGCGGGCCTGGTTGACCTCCAGGAGCTCACCGGACAGAGGGGTGGGAAACGGCCCAACCCACTTGGCGCTCTCTATCGTGGCCACGCTCTGGCCGGCCTCGAACATCTTGCCCGGGCGCTTGAAGAGGATGCTGACCAGCTTGCCGGCCCTGGTCTGGGCGGGGTCGGTCATGCCGATGGTGGTCGTGCCGTCGGGGTCGAAGCGCACCCACACGTCCTTCTCGAGGTCGTACTCCAACTCCTCGGGAATGGCACAGCCCTGGTGGACGCGAGGGAGAGCTTCCATCATCAGCTGCCGCAGTCGATCCCCTCCGCCTCGAGCAGGCGGCGGTAGGCCTCCACGCCATCGGACCCGGTCACCAGGTCGCCGCTCTCCCCATCCCAGTCCGCGGGTTGGAGGCGCACTATCCAGTTGGCGTAGGGGTCCCGGTTGAGGACTGTGGGGTCGTCCTGGGGGGCCTGGTTCACGGCCAGGATCTCACCGGTCAGGGGGCTCGGGATCGGCCCCACCCACTTGGAGCTCTCGATGGTGCCGGTGCTCTGGCCCCGGGTCAGCGAGCGGCCCACCTTCTTGGTGGTGACGACGATGATCTTGCCGGCCAGCTTCTGGGCCACATCGGTGATCCCGATCAGGGCGGCGCCGTCGCTCTCCCGCTGGACCCATACATGCTTGTCGATCAGGTAGTGGAGGTCGTCGGGGATGTTGCAGTTGTTGACTGTCGCCAAGGCTATCCCTCCGTCGGTTGTTCTGCAGCGGCCCCTGCATGCGTCTCCCAGTGGTAGAGCAGGAGGTCGAAGCCCACCATCCTAATCTCGTCTGCGAATTTGTCCAGGAACAGGGGGTCGCGACCTCTGGGGTTCACCTCCTTGCTGATGCCCTCGGAACAGGCGGGGCAGTTGACCTCCATGAAGATGCGCCCCGCCTCCTCTCTGGTGATGAGCCGGTCGGGATGGTCGCTCAGCATGTGCGCATGCAGCTCCCGACGCTCCCCGGGGCGGTCGCAGAAGGGACAGGTCACAGCCTGCCATCCCCGACAGCTCCCTCGACCGCGGAGTCGAAGAAGCCCATCAGCGCTTCCAGCAGAGCGGTCGCGGCCAGCTCGCCGGTGCTGGGATCCCAGCTCGCCAGCCCCGCCTGCGCCAGCGCCTGGAGGGATAGCTCAGTGAGCGGATCGGCGGTTATCAGCTGGCGGCTCCCCATCAGCTGCCGCGCCAGGGCGTACTCGGACGAACCCGCCAGGCACTGCAGGGCCCGGCGCAACAGCGCCTCCGAGAGCTCGCGCCCTCCGCCCGGCGCAACCTGCGTGCCCGCAGGGCGGGTCTCCAGCGCCCTCCAGCGCTCCTGGGCACGCAGGAGGCCGGCCTGGCGGTCGCCGATTGCGGCGGCCAGGGCCTCCGCGTTGGAGCCTTGTTCAGGCGACGGCAACCGCTGCCACCTCCGGTTCCAGCGCCGCCTCCACCAGCTCTATGACATCCATGACCTGGATGCGGCCCTCCATGCCGGTCGACTGCACCGCGGCCGTGTACATCACCACGTCCTTGGGGCAGGCGACCACGAAGTAGCCGGCGTCGCCCAGGGAGACCGCCTCGCGGATCCTGTTCTCACTGGGCCGCTCCTTGACCCCTCGGTCGTCCATCCAGATCCTCCCCCCGCCGGCACCGCAGCAGAAGCTGTTCTCCCGGCAACGGGGCATCTCGTGCACCCTGACGCCCAGCAGCTCCATGATCCGGCGGGGGGCCTCAAAGCCGTTGTTGTACCTCCCCAGGTAGCAGGGGTCGTGATAGGTGGCCACCATCTCCTGGCCCCGGGTGGGCTTGAGCGCGCCCTTCTCCAAGAGCTCGAGGAGCAGCTGGGTGTAGTGGAGCACCGGATAGTTGCCGCCCAGCCTCGGGTACTCCTGGCCGATGGCGTTGAGGCTGTGGGGGTCAGTGGTCATGATCCTGCGGAAGTCGCACTTGGCGAGCGTCTCGATGTTGTGCTGGGCCAGCATCTCGAACAGGCCCTCCTCGCCGACCCGGCGCACGTCGTTGCCACTGTTGCGCTCCCCCTCGTAGAGGATGCCGAAGTCCACCCCGGCCCGGTTCATGACCCGGGCCACGGTTTGGGTGAGCCGCTGCACCCGGGGGTCGTAGGAGGCGAAGTCGCCCACGAACCAGAGCACGTCGACCGGCTCCTTGCGGGCATCCTTGATGGTGAAGCCGAGCTCCTTGGTCCACTTCGAGCGCATCCGCTCCGACTGGTTGAAGGAGTTCCCGTACTGGGCCAGGCTGGCCAGGGTGTCCTGCAGGCGCGGCTCCATCCGGCCCTGCTCAACCAGCTGGCGGCGCATGTCGACGATCTTGGGCACGTGCTCGATGTGGAGCGGGCACACCTGCATGCAGGCCCGGCAGGTGGTGCAGGCCCACAGGGTGTCGTCCTTGATCGCGTCGCCCAGCAGCTGGACGCCGCCCACCCCCTTGCGGTGGGAGCCGATCCCCTCCTGCTCCAGCAGGTGATCCCGCAGGTCCATGATCAGCAGCTTGGGACTGAGCGGCTGGCCGGCGGCGAAGGCTGGGCAGACCGCCTGGCAGCGGCCGCACTCGGTGCAGGCGTAGAGGTCCAGCATCTGCTTCCAACCCATCTGATAGATCTGCTTCAGGCCGACCGAGGGCTGGCTGAGGTCGGCCGCCGGCAGGGTCCCCCTGGGAGCCAGGTCCCGGAAGTAGATGTTGGGGATGCCCACGAAGACATGCAGGTGCTTGGAGGTCGGGATGTAGGCCAGGAAGGCGAGGATGGCCAGGACGTGGGTCCAGTAGAAGACGTGCGAGTAGGGGGCGGCCTTGGCGCCGTGAACCCCCACCAACCCGACCAGGCCCGCCAGGGCTGAGCTGACCGGGCGCCAGGCCGCCGAGGGGTCGTGACCCTCGGCCACCCTGAAGCTGTTGTGCAGCAGCATGCTGGCCACCACCAGGAAGATCAGGGCCAGGATGATGGTGGCGTCGCGCTCGTTGGAGCCCTGGAAGCGGGCGGGCCGACGCACGTAGCGGTTGTAGGCAGCCATCGCCAGTCCCACCAGGACCAGGACGTCGAAGATGTCCTGCAGCAGGGCGATCCAGTTGTTGCCCCCGATCAGCGCCAGGCTGAAGCCGGGCACCAGCCCCTTGCCGAACTCCTGGACCACCGCCGTCAGCAGCACCACGAAGCCGCTGAAGATCATCAGGTGCAGGATCCCGGAGTAGCGGATCTGAAGCAGGCGCGTGTGTCCCCCGACGTTGGTCACCACCCCCCAGGCCCGGCGCAGGGGCTGATCGAAACGGTTCTCGGCCGCCCCTTTGGTCAGCGGCCGCAATAGCCGTGAAAAGCGGTAGCCGGACCAGGCGAAGGTCGCCACCATGAGGGCCAGCAGGGCGATCCCAGTCGGTGCCATGGGATCAGCCGGCCGCCTTGAGCTGCTCGCTGAGCGCCGGTAGGAGGTCGAAGAGATCGCAGGTGGTCCCGTAGCCGGCGACCTGGAAGATGGGCGCGTTGGGGTCGGTGTTGATGGCGATGATGAGCCCCGCCCCCTGCATCCCCTCCAGGTGCTCCGGCGCCCCGGAGATGCCCACCGCCACGTACAGCTTGGGTTTGACGGTCATGCCCGACTTGCCGACCTGGCGCTCCTTGGGCAGCCAGCCACTGTCCACCACCGGTCGGGAGGCGCCCAGCTCCGCTCCCAATGCCGCCGCGAACTCCTCGGCGACCTCGATGTTGTCGGGACCTCCGATGCCGCGCCCGACGCTGACGATCCGCTCCGCCTTGGTGATGTCGATGGCGCCGTCGCCGCCACTGCTGGTCCCCACCAGGCGGGTCCTCAGGTGGTTGAGCGCGTCGGGGGGGTCCATGACGACCCTCTCCCCCCGGCCGCCGGAGCGGCCGGCCGCCTCGGGGAAGCTGCCCGACACCACCGAGAAGACGGCCGGTGGCCGAGTCCTGGTGGTCGCCACCAGCTTGCCGCCGTAGAGCTGGCTGTCCGCCACCAGCTCACCTTGGTCGACGGCCAGCCCCACACAGTAGCCGACCACCGGCCTGTCGGTGGCGGTGGCGCTCCCGGCGGCCAGGTCCAGGCCGGCCGAGGTGTATCCCACCAGCACCGCCTGCGGCTCCCGGCTCCGGATGGCCTCCACCAGCACCGCCTGGTGAGCTTCGGGGGTGTAGGCGGCAAGGGCGGGGCTCTGGACGCTGACGACGACGTCGGCTCCGGCGAGCTCCGCCACCAGTGGCTCCGGATCCGCGGCCGCCACCAGCGCCTCCACCGAGCCCCCCAGTTGCTCCGTCAACTGCCTGGCCAGGCCCAGCAGCTCGAAGCTGATGGGTGCCACCCGATCCTTGTCGGTTTCGATGTAGACCAGAACCCCAGCCATGCTCATGCTCCCAACAGGCCGCGCTCGCGGAGCACGTCCAAAAGCTGCTGCGCTATCTCCTCCGGCTTGCCCTCCCACATCTGGGCCCCGGCGCCCTGGGCCGGCGGCGCCAGCCTGGTCACGGTGGAGCCCAGCGCAGCCGCCTCCCCGGCGGCTGCGGCCTCGCCGATCTGGGCCGACGCCATGATCTGGCGAAGCCTGCTGATCGGCACGTAGCGGGGTGGGCGGGTTGCCGCCTGCACCCCCAGGACCGCCGGCAACTGGACCTCGAGGGTGGCCATGCGGCCCCCCGAGTACTCCTGCTGTACCTGGACCGCGGCCCCCGACACCTCGACCCCGCTCACCACGCTGACATGGGGCCAATCGAGACTGGTCGCCAGGATGGGCCCCAGCTGGCCGTGCAGGTCGTCGGCGGCCTGGACCCCGGTCAGGACCAGGTCGGGGGCCATCTCCCGCAGCACCGGAGCCAGCGCCGCCGCGATTCTGGGCGCATCGGTGCGCTCATCTGAGGTGGGGACCTTGAGCGCCCGGTCTGCACCCCTGGCCAGCGCCGCGTACAGCAGCTGGTCCACCCCGTCCCCATCGAGAGCCAGCGCGGTCACCTCCCCGCCGGTACTCTCCTTGATCAGGACCGCCTGTTCCAGAGCGTGGTCGTCGAACTCGTTCAACTTCCACTTGACACTGTCGCGGTCGATGCCGGCACCGCTGGCATCGACCTCAACCTCTTCGACCAGATCGGGCACCTGCTTCAAGATCACTGCTATATGCACTCACGGTCTCCTAGTGGAGGGCCTCATCCACGAGTTCGATGACATCGCGGACGAGCAATTTGCCCTCGTTTCCGGTTGACTTCACCGCATCCTCGAAGCGGGACACCTCGTAGGGGCAGCAGACCACCAGCATCTCCGCCCCGGTCTCAACCGCCTCCCGCACCCGTCTTTCGCTGAGCCGCTCCTTGGTGTGGTTGCCGGAAAAGCTGTCCAACCACATGCCACCGCCGCCACCACCGCAGCAGTACCCGTTCTCCTTGCAGCGGAACATCTCCACGAACTCCAGCCCGGGGATCTGCCGGATCATCTCCCGGGGCGCGTCGTACTCGCCGTTGTGCCGGCCCAGATAGCAGGGGTCGTGGAAGGTCACCCGGTAGGGCAGCTCGCGGACCCAGGGCAGCTTGGCCATGAGGGGCGCCAGGAATTGGGTGTAGTGGGTGACGTCGTAGACACCGCCCAGCTTCGGGTACTGGTTGCGGAAGGAGTTGTAGGCGTGGGGATCGGGGGTCACCAGGCGGGTGAACTGGTAGCGCTTCAGGGTGGCGATGTTCTGCTCCGCCACCATCTCGAACAGCCCCCGCTCACCGGCCGCACGCTGGCTGTCGCAGGAGCACTTCTCCTCGGAGCCGAGGATCCCCCAGTCGATGCCGAGGATCTCCATGGTGCGGGCGAAGGCACGCGCCGCATCCCGGCCCCGGGGGTGGTACGCCCAGTAACACTCGACGAAGAAGAGGACGTCCACCGGACGAGGGTCACGGCTCAGCACGGTCACCGGCGCCCCCGCGTCGGCTACCCAGTCCGCCCGTTTGCGGGCTGGCTCGCCCATCGGGTTCCCGTACTGAAAGGTGTTCTCAAAGGCCTTCTGCAGCTCGGGCGGGACGTTGCCGGCGGCCACCGCCTGCTCTCGGACCGCGGGCATGATCTTGAGGAGGTTGACCTCCTTGGGGCACACTCGAAGACAGTTGCCGCAGGTGGTGCAGAGCCAGAGGTCGGGGCTGCTGACCAGGTCGGCGCCGAGCTGGGTGCGGCGGTAGATCTTGCGGGGGCTGTAGTCCCCCACATGGTCGACCGGGCAGGCGGGGGTGCACTTGCCACACTGGTAGCAGTAGGCGAGTGACTCCGCGCCCGGGATCTCGGTGACCCGGTCCAGCGCCGAGACGTCATGCTCCCAGACGACTCGCTGCTCGAACATCCGGTTCCAATGGCCCGAGATGTCCATCCCCTCGAAGACCAGGTGTTCCTCCTCGTGGATTCGCTCCTTCTCGATCTCAGTCATTCAGACCTCCATCCGGTGGACGCCGAGCAGCCGGCGGGCCAGCTGCGGCAAGGGTGGGATGACCTTGTTGAACTCCTGGGTCATCCGGATCCTGGTGATGGTGTAGAGATAGACCCCATATACGCAGGCGAGGTAGACATCGACGCCGAATGCTTCATCGCCGAAGCGAGTGAATCCCACCGAACGACCGGTCTTATTGACGAAGGCGATCCCCTCTCCCACCCTGAGATAGGTCTGGCCCGCGGAGATAGCGGAGAGGTCGTGATCTGCCATGGTCACCAGCGGCAGCGCGCCGGTCCCAACATCTGGGTCCCAGATCCAGCGGGTCCAGAGCCAGTAGCGCTCGGGATCGAAGAAGTGGAGCACCTCGCCGGCCACGTCGCGGCGGACGCCCCTCTCCACCTCGGTTAGCTCCTTGTCGAACGAGTCGATCCGGGCCCCCACCGGTCCCGGGCCGTGGAGGAGGCTCTGGAGAACCTGGCGCCACCGCTCATCCCCTACCTGGGCAAGCAGCTCGTCGGAGTGCCGCCGGGCCGCGAATATCGTGCGCAGACAGCCGCGCAGCTGGTCGTGCGAGAGCTGCGACAGCGAGCTCTGGTCCAGCAGCTCCCGGAACCGCCTGGACTTGACCTCGAGCTCCATGGCGATGCCGTCGAGCTCGGGCACCTGGATCAGGCGCTGAGCCTCGCGCATGAACTCCTGGGCAGCCTCGGTGTCGACCACCTGGCCGTGGCCGGCCATCGCCATCACACAGAGACCGGAGACCGGCGGCGGAGAGCCGCCACCGCCTTCATGGCGGCGGACCCGGCCATGGAGACGCAGTCGTCGAGATCCTTGGGGCCGGCCGCAGCCCCGGCCACGTAGATGCCCGGCACCGAGGTGGCGACCGTGTCCAGGGCGCTCTCCGAAGGCACGATGAAGCCATGCTTGTCCTGGGCCACGCCGAGCATCTTTCCCACCGCCTTGGTCCCCTCGGAGGGCACCATCCCCACCGAGAGTACGACCACATCCATGGGGATCTCCATGGGGCGGTTCATGGTCGTGTCCTCCCCCTTGATGACCAGGCGGTCGCCCCTGCGGGTGATCTCGGTCACGATCCCGCGCACGAAGTTGACGTGGTCCTGCTCCTGGGCCTTCCAGTAGATGCGGTCCTCCCAGAAGCCGTACATGCGCATGTCGATGTAGAAGATGAATACGCGGCAGTCGGGGACCAGCTCCCGGATCTCAGAGGCCTCCTTGGTGGCGACCCCGCAACAGACCTTGGAGCAGTACTCGTTGCCGATCCGGCGGTCGCGGGACCCGACGCATTGGATGAAGCAGACCTGCTTGGGAGGCTCGCCGGTGGATGGGCGCACGAAGTTCTTGGCCTGGAGCATCCGCTCAGCGTCGACCAGGGTGATGACGTCCTCGAACTCGTAGTAGCCGTAGGACTGGGTTTCCCGGCCGGGGTCGAAGTGATCGAAGCCGGTGGCGATGATGACGGCGCCGCAGCTGACCTCGGTGAGAGTCCCGTCAGCCGCCTTCAGCGTCGCCCTGAAGGACCCCAGCTCGCCCGCGAACGAGCTGACCTCGGTCTCCAGGTGGACCCTGACCAGAGGATGGGTGAGCACCGCCTGGCGGGCTATCTCCAGCACCTCCTGGGCCGGCCGATGGTCGAGCGCAAACGCCGAGTAGCCCGCCGAATCCGGAGTGCCACCCAGGCGGGCGCGCTGCTCCACCAGGATCACCTCACTGCCCAGGTCCGCCGCCCCCCGCGCGGCCTCCAGGCCGGCCGGGCCGCCGCCTATGACCAGAACTGATTCATCTGACACCGGTCTGCTCCCAGGTGAGGTACTGCATCTCTCCGCTCTGTATCCGCTTCAGGTCCTGCTCGAACTCGGCCCAGCGCGCCTCCCAGTCGATGCCCATCTTCTCCAGGAGCGGCCGGTAGTCGACCGAGTGCCAGTGCAGCTGACACACCCGATAGGGATGGGCGCCCATGGCCAGGGCCACGAACTGGGCCTCCGACATCACCGGGATGCCGACGTTGTAGCCCTTGGCCTGGCCCACGAATTGGCTCTTGTCGAGGGTGGTGACGCAGCCGGTGTCGTGGGTCAGGACCACGTCTGGGTTGGCCTCCTCCTTCATCACCTGGATCTTGCGCAAGGTCGCGAAGGAGCGGGTGAAGTCGCGCTGCACCAGGATGTGCCGGAAGCCGAAACCGCAGCAATCGAACCACGTCGAGTAGTCGGCCACGGTGGCTCCCATGGCCTGGACCACCGCCGACACCACCGCGGTGCGCTGGCCGCTGTAGATGTCCTCGTCGTAGATGGCGTCCTCGGCGACCAGCTTGTAGTAGTGGCAGGCGGGATGCACCGTGACCGTGATGTTGGAGAGGTCGAGCACCCGCCGCTTGGCGAACTCCTCACGCATGGCGTGCACCCACTCGCTGTAGTGCACTATCTCCTCCGGGATCACCAGCGGCTTGCCCAGCCGGGCCATGATGTCGCGCACCTGGTGGCGCAGCTCGGGGTTGTGCACCAGCTGCTCCCGGACCTCCTTGTAGTGGCCGTAGCTGGTGCCGCAATGGATCATGGGGTAGTAGCCGGTCTCGTAGGCGGCCGCGAAGTTGCGTTGGGCGACGGCCGCCTGGGCGGCCGCGTTGGAGGTCGCCGAGGCGTAGTAGTTCCAGGCCGTGCAGGAGGTCTGGTCCCGGGGATCGTTGTAGTCCAGTTCCAGGGCCCGGTGCAGCCAGAAAATCGAGGTCGAGTAACCGGGGATGTGCCCGCATTGACCGCAGCTCTTGTGGTGCCAGGTGTGCTGCGTGGGGATCTTCTTGGTGCGCCCGTACTTGGTCTCGACCTCGATGTAGGGCTCGGGGACCCGCTGGACCACCCACTCCCCCTGCCGTTCCAGCTCGAATACCGCCTCTCGGAGATCCTCGGTCGGCGCCTTGGCGGGATCACGTTGGAACTTCCTCGCCAAAGGCGGTTGCGCGAGCGCTCCCGGAGGGCGCGTCGACAGCTGATCGCTCATGGGCTCCCTGCCTCCTGTGTCAATGGCCGCGACTCAGTATGTCGGCGTGGGAAGCGTCTGGCACTCCCCCGAGCGGGGTGATTCCCATCCCCCTAAAGGGGGAAATCGGCCGCCAGTGCTTGGCGCCAACCAGCGCCCACCAGAGCCGGCTCTCCAGCTCCATCGCCGAGCGGGGCGGTGGCGCGCCGGCGTCTCTCAGTTGGCAGCAGCGCCAAGCGCCTCATCCAGCAATTCTGTGATGTCGCGCACCTCCAGCTCGCCCTGGTGTCCGGTCGACTTGACGGCGTCCTCGAACAGCGACACCTCGAAGGGACAGCAGACCGCCAGCACCTCTGCCCCCGCGCTGATCGCCTCCCGCACCCGGACCTCGGAGAGGCGCTCGTCGACGTGCTCTCTGGTGTAGCCGCTGTTCCAGATCTCGCCACCGCCGCCGCCGCAGCAATAGCCGTTGGCCCGGCAGTGCCCCATCTCGATCAGCTCCAAACCCGGGATCGCCTCGATCAGGCGCCGGGGCGCCTCGAACTCGCCGTTGTGGCGGCCCAGATAGCAGGGGTCGTGGAAGGTCACCCTGCGGGATGCCACCGGCCCCAGGCTCAGACGGTCGATCCGCTCCGCCAGGAATTGGGTGTAGTGCTGCACCTGATAGCTGCCGCCGAGCGCGGGATAGAGGTTGCGGAAGGCGTTGTAGGCGTGCGGATCCGGGGTCACCAGACGGGTGAATTGATACCTGTCCAGAGTGGCGATGTTGGCGGCGGCGGCCTCCTCGAAGATCCCGCTCTCACCCGCCAGCCGTTGCGAGTCCGCCACGCAACGCTCCTCGATGCCCAGCACCGCCCAATCAGCGCCCAGGGCGGCCATGATTCGCGCCATGGCCTGGGCCGCGTCGATCCCACGGGGGTGGTAGGACCAGTAGCACTCGGTGAAGAACAGCACCTCCACCGCCCTGCCGAGACCGGCCATGATCGGCACCTCCACCCCGGCACCGGCGATCCAGTCGGCGCGCTTGCGGGCCGACTGCCCCAGGGGGTTGCCGTGGCGACTGGTGTTCTCGAAGGCGGTGGCCAGCTCCCGACCCGGATCGCGCTCGAGCAGGTAGAGTTCGCGAGCCGCCCGGATTGTGCCCGGGATGTCGACCTCGCGCGGGCAGACGCGGGCACAGTTGCCGCAGGTGGTGCAGACCCAGAGGTTGGGGCTCGCCAGCAGTTCATCCTTGAGGCCCCACTGCGCCAACGCCATCTCCCGACGGGGCAGGCCGGTCCCCTGGAAGGCGAACGGACAGACCACCGAGCAGGTGCCGCATTGATAGCACTGGGTGAAGGAGTCCCCCGCCAGCTCCGTCAGGCGGTCGATGAAACCCAGGTCTGGGCGCACCGGCAGGGGGATCAGGCCGCTCTGGCTCATCTCTTAATCCTCCTCAGAAGCCCTTCATGGGGTTGGGGCCCATGAGCGCGATTTCGCTGGCGAATGCCGTCAGCTTCCCGGGCAGCGCTCGGGCGTCCGCGATCGAGGTCTCGATCACCTGCACCCGGTCTGTCTCCAGGGCCAGCCGGCCCAGGGTTTCGCGGACGTTGTCCATGCGCACCCCCAACAGCTCGCTGCCCTGGATGAAATGGCACTGGTAGTTGTCCCCGGAACGGCAGCCGAGCAGGACCACCCCGTCGTAGCCGCGCTGGATCGCATCGGCCACCACCACCTGGTTGACCGAACCCAGGCAGCGCACCGGAATGGTCCGGAAGTGGGCAGGGTACTGCAGCCGATTGATGCCGACCATGTCGAGGGCGGGATATGCGTCGTTCTCGCAGGCCAGCACCAGCACCCGGGGCTTGTCGTCGTCCTCGGGCAGCTCCACCGACTTCTGCATCGCGTTCAGCATCTCCACCGAGTAATCCGGAAAGGAGATCACCTGCACCGGACAGGCGCCCATACAGATGCCGCAACGGCGGCAGCGGTTGGGCTCTATCACCGGATGACGCTGGGCGTCCAGCTCCAGGGCGCCGAAGGGGCACTCCTGAGTGCAACGGCCGCAGGCGGTGCACTTCTGCATGAAGAACTGGGGATAGCCGAGGTCGCCAACCCGAGGATGCACCGCCGCTCCCTGAGCCGACTTCTCCACCGCCTGCACCGCCTTCAAAGCCGCCGCCGCCCCGTCGCGGACGCAGGCCGCGAGGTCCTGGGCCCGATGCACGCTGCCGGCGGTGTAGATGCCGGTGCGGCGGGTCTCGAAGGGAAAGCAAAGGAAGTTGGAGTCGAGGAATCCCGCCCGATGGGTGGGCAGCGACTCTCCCTGAAGGTAGTCCAGATGGAGGCTGGACTGGGCGCCCGAGCGAGGATCTGAGGTGGGGACCATTCCCACCTGCAGGACCACCAGATCGGCCGCCAACTCGAGCTCGCGCCCGAGCACCGATCCGGCCACAGGCACGGTCAGGGTCCCATCCTCCTGGAGGCGGACCGGCCCGGCCTGGCCACGCACCAGGAAGATCCCCCGCTGGCCCTGCACATGACGGTAGTAGAGCTCGTCGAGACCCGGTGTCTGCATGTCCTGGTAGACGATGTGTACGGTGGCATCGGGTCGGAGCTGGTGCACGTACATCGCCTGTTTCAGCGCCACCATGCTGGTCACACTGCCGACGTAGGGCAGGTTGGCTGAATCCTCTGGCCCATCACAGGCCAGGATGACCACCCGCTGCGCCGGCTGGCCCGTCGAGGGCCGGACGATGTCGCCGCGGCTGGCCATCTCCTCCATCCCCACCGAGGTGATGACGTCGCCGAGCTCGCCCAGACCGTAACGCCCGAAGAACTGGTCCGGGGCCGGCTCGAAGCCGGTGGCGAAGACCACCGCCCCCACCTCCGCCTCACTCGTCTGCCCGTCATGGTCGAGATCAACCCGGAAGCGCCCGGGCTGGCCGGACACGCGGCGGACGGCGGTGGACGTCTGCAGGGTCACCTTGGCATGAGTGGTCACGCGCTCCAGCAACGATTCGAGTTGGAGATCCTGCAAATGAGAGTCGGCACCGCTTGGGTAGCCGCGGAAGAGGCGGCCCAGAAACCCTCCTGGGGCGGGAGCGCGGTCCACCAGGGTGACCTCGTACCCGGCATCGGCGGCGGCGGCGGCGGCGCTCAGCCCGGCTGGGCCCGCGCCCACCACCAGAATTGAATGAAGGTGGTCGTCCTGGTAGGGCGTGGCCGGGGCGGTGCGCGTGGCGGCGGCGATCCCCATGCGCAGCAGATCCTCCGCCAGCGCCTGGGTGGCCTCCGCCCGGGCAGGCTGGCTCCAGGCCACCTGCTCGCGCAGGTTGACCCTGCGCACCGGGGTTGTGCCCAACCTGAACACCTGGCGATTCACTCTCTGCGAGCAGGCCGCGACCACCACCGTGTCCACCCCGTCGGCAGCATCCTTGGCGATCAGCTGAGCATCCTCAAGGCAGAAGGCCGCCGAGGTCCGGGTCACCGTGACCCCATCCTCGGCCGCCGCCACCGAGCTCAGGGCGTCGACGTCGACGCTCTCTCCGATGCTGCAGCCCGAGCAGATGTAGACGCCGGTCCGCGGGCTCACGCTTCCACCCTCACGCCCCGGACCACGCCCAGGGCGCGCATCGCGGCGGCGGTGGCGTCCAGGGTCGAGGTGGCCACATCCACCGGGGCCCGGGCGCAGCCGGCGGCGAAGAGGCCCTCCCCGCCGATCGACTCCTCGAAGAAGCCGAAGGCGTCGCGCGCATCGGGGCCGAGTGGGCCCTCTGGCCCAGGATTGGGCACCATGCCGGTGGCCAGCACCACCAGGTCCACCGGAGTCCGCTCCATCCCGCCGTGGACCATGTCGTCAGCGACCACCACCAGCTGACCACTCTGGGGATCGGTCAGGATGTCCGCCACCTTGCCCTTGACAGCCCGCACCCGGGGATGATCGATCACCTTGGAGGCGAAGGCCTGGTAGGTCCCGGGGGTGCGCAGGTCGATGTAGAAGACATGGGCCTGCGCCTCAGGGTTTCGCTCCACCAGCAGGCTGGCCTCCTTCAACGACGCCAGACAGCAGATGCCTGAGCAGTAGGCGAGATGGAGGCGGTCCCGAGAGCCGGCGCATTGCACGAACGCCGCGCTGCGCACGGCCGAGCCATCCGAGGGGCGCAGCACGCGCCCCTCGGTGGGCCCGTTCTCGGCCAGCATCCGTTCGAACATCACGTTGGTGATGACGTCGGGATGATGTTCGAACGCCAGGTTGGTGATGGCGCGGGCATCGTAGGGCTGCCAGCCGGTCGCGACTATGACCGCCCCCACCTCCAGTTCGACTGTGGCCGCCTCCATTTGCAGGTCGATGGCCTGGTAGGGACAGGCCGCGACGCACTTGCCGCACTCCTCGAAGAGGCAGGTCGAGCCGTCGATGGCATAGCGCATCGGGTAGGCCATCTCGTGGCTCAGGTAGATGGTCTTGGTGGTGCTCATCCCATAGTCGAAGGGATTGGGCCGATCCACCGGGCACACCTGCGCGCAGGCGCCGCAGGCGGTGCAACGGTCATTCACGTAGCGAGGATCGCGGCGGATCCTGACCTGGTAGTGGCCCGGACCGCCCCGCAGCTCCTCCACCTCGGCGGTGGTGAAGAGGCGGATGTTCTGATTGTCGCGGAGGCGCTGAAAGTTGATCTCCAGGCCGCAGGCGGGGGGACAGAGCTTGGGAAAGTAGCGGGACAGTTGGGCCACCCGTCCGCCCAGATGGGGATTCTTCTCCACCAGGTAGACCTGAGCCCCCGCCTCAGCGGCCTCCAGGGCGGCCGTCATCCCCGCGATCCCGCCCCCCACCACCAGGATTGCCTCCGACGCACCTGTGTCTGCGCCATGCCCCATCTCAGGAGACGATGGAGTGGTGGGGTTGAGTCTCCAGCTCCCACTCCCCGGTCTCGGCCTGGTAGCGGGAGTTAACGAAGACCTTCCAGTTCTGGTCATCGATCTTGGGGTAGTCGCCACGGTAGTAGTAGCCGGGCCAGCGGGTCTCCTTGCGGTAGAGCATGTGGCGCGCGTGTGCCTCCGCGCAGCGGATCCGATCCCACAGCTCCCAGCACCGCAACAGCTCGTGGCGGTCACGAGCGGCCACCTTGCTCATGTCCTCCTTGAGGCTCTCCAGAAGCTCCAAGCCACGCAGCAGGGTGGGCTCGTTGGTGATGTAGTTGGCGCCCAGCCCCGCGACGTACTCGTCCATCAGCTTCTGCAGCCGCAGCAGGCCCTGCTTGGGGTAGAAGTAGTTGGGATTGATGTCCGGCTTGGTCGAGCTTCCCTGGTTGTCCTCGAACACCCGGTAGGGCTGGAACAGCGTCTCCACGATCGAGGTTATGTGATCCCCGTCAACGGCGGGTCGGTCGGGATTGTCGGTTATGAAAGCCATCGCGGCCTTCGCCGCCAGCCGCCCCTCGGTGTACGACCCCGAGGAGAACTTGTGGGCGGATCCCCCCACCCCATCTCCGGCCGCGAAGAGGCCGGGGACTGTCGTCATCCGGTTGTAGCCCCAGAAGTAACCCTCGGGAGCGAGGTCCTCGGGCCCGCTCACCCAGGCGCCCGTGGCGGCGGAGTGGGAACCCATCAGGTAGGGCTCGGTCAGGGTCAACTCCGAGGGCTGCACCGCCGGGTCGATGTTGTTGGATGCCCAGAGCAGTGCCTGCGACATCGTCATGTCCAGGAAGTCCTCCCAGGCGTCGCTCTCGATGGCGCGGATCGCCTTGGGATCCAGGCCCTGGGTCAGCGCCTGCAGCGCGTCGTCCGTGCGCATGTAGTGCGGACCCTTGCCCTGAGCGCGGTCCAGCAGCATCTGGTGGTTGCGAAGCGGCGTCGGGATCGGACGGGTCTGGCCGTAGGGGGGGAACTCGTCCAGAGCCTTGACCTGAGTGTCCTCGTACAGCTCTCCGTAGGCGTTGCGCACCTTGCCCTTGAAGAGCAGGAACCACATCCCGACCGGCCCGTAGCCGTCCTTGAATCGGGTGACCACCAGGCGGTGCTCCATCTGGGTCATGGTGGCTCCGGCCTTGATCATGAGCGAGTAGGCGGAGCCGGTGTTCCAGGGCGCGTACCAGATCCGTCCCAGTCCCTCACCCACCGCGTGGGGGCGGAATACCCCGGTGGCACCTCCCGCCGAGGAGATCACCGCCCTGGCCTTGAACACGTAGACCTTGTGGTCGCGCACCGAAAACCCGACCGCGCCCGAGACGTGACCGGTGGCGGGATCTCTCAGCAGGTCGGAGACAAAGATCCGCTCGTACACGTTCTCCGGGCCCACCGCCTTCTTGGCCGCCTCCGCCACGATGGGCTTGAAGGATTCGCCGTGGATCATGATCTGCCAGCGGCCCTCGCGCTTGTAGCGCCCATCCTCATTCTTGAAGATCGGCAACCCCCACTCCTCGAACATGTGCACCGAGGAGTCGACGTGGCGGGCGATGTCGTAGACCAGGTCCTCTCGACACAACCCCATCAGGTCCTGGCGGACGTAGCGCACGAAGTCCTCGGGTTGGTTTTCCCCCCAGCGCATTCCCATGTAGCAATTGATCGCCGACAGCCCCATGGCCACCGCTCCGCTGCGTTCCACCGCGGCCTTCTCCACGATCGTGGTGCGCAGTCCATGCGCCTTTCCCCAATAGCCCGCCTCGAAGGCGGCGCCGCAGCCGGCCATGCCGCCACCCAGGATCAGAAGATCAGTCTCCACCACCTCGACTTCTGGCTGGTTCATCACGCCCTCCCACTCGGCACCGGTAGCTGGTCCACGCCCAGCCAGGCCCCCTCGCCGCAAAGATGGGGATCCTTCAGGGCGGCTTTGTCAGGCTCGGGAGCACCCTGGTAGGGATCGATGGATCCCCATTGGGTGCTGCGAATCGGATATTTGAACCGCTTCACGCGCTGGTCCCTGAACTGGACCGTCCACATGATCGACTCGGTGCCCCGGAGCGGCGTCAGGCTGGCCCCCAAAGGCACCACGTCCGCGTAGCCGCGCATCGCTATCGCCGACTGGGGACAGGTCTTGACACAGGCATAGCACTCCCAGCACTGGTCCGGCTCCTGGTTGAAGGCCTTGCCCATCGCCAGGTCCAGCGCCATCAGGTCGTTGGGGCAGATGTAGGCACAGGCGGGCTTGTCCAGGGCCTTGCAACCATCGCACTTGTCTGGATTGACATAGGTCGGCACGGCTACGTCCTCCTCTGATCGAGTGTCTGCGTGGATTGGACAGGTGAGCGGGCGGAGCCGGCCATACCACTGTCCTGGGACAGGCCGAGGTAATACTCCTTCAATATCTCCAGCACCTCCGGCCGGCTGAAATGCTCTGGAACCAGGTCTCCTCGGGACAGCATCTGGCGCAGGTCGGTGCCACTGATGAGGAGGCGCTGGCTGGGATCGTGGGGGCAGGTCCTGGAGGAGGCCATGCCATCGCATCCTCGGCAGTAGAAGGTCAGGTCGAAAAACATCGGTCGCAGCTGCAGAGCCTGCTCGGGTATCTCCTTGAAGATGGCCTGGGCGTCGAACGGCCCGTAATAGCTGCCCACGCCGGCATGGTCGCGGCCCACGATCAGGTGGCTGCAACCGTAGTTCTGGCGAAAGACCGCGTGCAGCAGCGCCTCCCGCGGTCCCGCGTAGCGCATCTCCATCGGATAGCCCGCCTGGACGCAGGTGCCGGGAACGAAGTACCCAGCCACCAGACTATCGATGGCGCGCACCCTGACCTCGGCAGGGATGTCGCCGGCCTTGAGCCGTCCCAGGAGCTGGTGGATCAGGACCCCGTCGCAGACTTCGACGGCGACCTTGGCCAGGTATTCGTGGGCGCGATGCATGGGATTGCGGGTCTGGAACGCCGCCACCGTGCTCCAGCCCAGACGCTGAAACAGCTCGCGAGTCTGCGCGGGGCTGAGGTACAGTCCCGGGTACTGCTGGGGGAAGGTCCCCTCGGAAAGCACCTCGACCGGCCCGGCCAGGTTGTACTCGCCCTGCTCCAGCACCTTGGCCACCCCGGGGTGTGCCGGGTCGACGGTGCGGTAGACCTCGCTGCACTCGTACTGGCGGTCGATGCGGTAGCGTTCCTGCACCAGGAGAGTGGCCATGAGCTCGCCGGTCTCACCGTCCGCCAGCGCCACCTCGGTGCCCTCTTTGAGGCCGCCGGCCACCTCCGCGCCGGCGGACAGGGTTATGGGCAGGGGCCAGAACGTCCCGTCAGCCAGTTGCATCTGGCCGCAGCTGCCGCGCCAGTCATCCTCTCCCATGAAACCGGAGAGGGGGGTGAAGGCCCCGATCCCCAGCATGATCAGGTCCGACGTCTCGCGCGAGGTCATCGGGACCCTGGGCAGCGCCGCCGCCCGGGCCAACCGCTCCGCGCGATCCGGCTCCGGCACGAGCAATGGCTGGAGGGCGCGGCTGACGCCGTGGGGTTGAACCAGGCTCATCTGAGCGTCCGGCCTGGGCTGGCGGGCGTCCGCCAGGTGGCGGTTTCAATGTAGTGGCTGACCGCGGACCTCCACGGCACCTGGCGCCGCTCCAGTTCCGCCAGCGGGTGGGTGCGGTCGTAATCAACCCGGCGCAGGGTGGCTCGCCACCGCAACGGCCCACCACCGCGATCCCGCTCCAGCACGGCATAGCTGGGCCGGGGATCTCCATCCAGGGTCCAGCCGGCGCTGCCCACGTTGACCACCTCCCCGCCGGCCACCATTCGCTGGAAAGGGCGATGGGTGTGGCCACAAATGAGGGTTCCGGCCCAGCCGTGGGCGTCGATCTCGGCGTCAGTGGTGTCGGGCCAGATCCCCAGCTCGTCATCCCCCGGTGACCCGTGCACCACCAGGCAGCCGGCCACGGTGAGCGACGGTGGCAGCCCGCCCAGGAAGTTGAGGCGCTCGGCTCCCAACTGCTCTCGGCTCCAGTCCAGTGAGAGGGACTGCTCCGGGTCTCTGGTCCCGGGTGCCGGTGCCGAGCCCTCGGCCAGATAACGGTCGGTGTTGCCTCGCACCACGATAGCCCCCAGGCCACGAATCAGGTCCACCGACTCCGCCGGAGAGGGCCCGTGGGCGGCGATGTCGCCCG
>JAJZJU010000014.1 GCA_021809895.1 bacterium | reverse complement strand
CGATTGACCATTTCCAGCCAGCCTTGCCGCGGTCGGTGGGATTGGGGCCAGTTCCCTCGCCACCGCAAGGGGCCTTCTGCAAGCTGCCGTCGATGGCGACCTCGGAGAAGTCGAGGCCGATGATCCGATCGTAGCCGCGGAGCGCCTCTTCGAAGGTGGCATCGAAGGCGCCGAGTGCAAGCCAGCAATCCCGCCGGGAACGCAAGGTGGTAGCGCTGCCTTTGCCGAGACGCCCAGCGGTGGACCAAGAGCAGCCAGTCACAAGGCGAAAGACGATCGCCTCGAAGCAGGCCTGGTCGGGAATCCGGGGCCGGTGACAGTGCAGGGGATGCTGGTCTGGGGGGCGGGGAGGCAACCGGGCCGAGAAGGCGGTCCAGGTGGCGTGGAGGACTCGTTTGTCCAGTGCCTGCATACCTCTGCCCAGCTCCGGGTGCTGCTGTCCGGCGTAGTATACGCCGGACAGCACGGAGGGTAGCATGAGTGACCATGAGGAGATGCCTCCAGTGAGACCGACCAAGGCGCAGCGAACGGCCAAAGCGCGGCTCGTCAAAGAACTCGGCGAGGCGGACTTTGCCCTTCCAGGCTCACTGGTCGTGGAGTCCCAGCGCTGCGGCAAGCCCAGTTGCGCATGTCACCACGACCCACCCAAGCTCCACGGTCCCTACGCACGCTGGACTCGCAAGGTCGACAACAAGACAGTCACCCGTCTGCTCACCCCCGAGGAGGTCGCCGAGTACCGACCGCTGTTCGAGAGCGCCAAGCGCCTCAGGAGGCTCCTCGCTGACCTCCAGCAGCTGACCATGGAGATGGTGGACGCACCTTCAAGCCCACCTCCCCGCCGCCGGTCTGGGGCCGACCGCGTCTGATCTCAGATGCCCGCCCCTTCCCCTGCCCTATTCATGCTCGCTTAGCAAAAGCGGTCACTGCTGCGGACCCTCTGAAACGCCGCGGCCCCAGGGTCCCGCGCATCCGTCGGTAAACCTGGGGCCACTTCCCGCGGCTACTGCCTTGGGCTGCCGTTAGCATACCTCGCTCAGCACTTGGCAGCCGTCGTGCCGCCGCCGGGCCGTCGTCCCAGCAGCGGCGCCCCGTGGCTACTCGACCGCGTCTCCAACCTGGGGCTCGCGTCGCGAGTGCTGGGGCATCTGAGGCAGCGCGCCCAGGTGGCGCCGACCACTGGCCAGGACCGCGGCTCCGAGCGCCACCCCAACGGCTCCGACCACGAAGGGCACCCGCGCTCCCACCTTCACGGCCAGCTCTCCGGCCAGCCAGGGCGCGACCGCGCCGCCGATCCAGCGCACGAAGTTGTAGCCGGCGGACGCGACCGGGCGCTCCGCGCGGCTGACGGTCATGGCCGCCTGGGTCACCAGGGTGTTGTTCACACCGAGCACCGCTCCGGATGCGATCACCGCCACGATGATGCCCAGGCGCGGCACCAACGCCATGATCGCCAGCAGTGCCGTGAGCGAGGCCAGCACTCCATACAGGGGGATGACCGTCCCGAACCTCCGCTCCAGGCGGGGCGCCAAGAAGACCGCGGTGATCGCCAGCAGCACCCCCCATCCGAAATAGATCAGGCCCAGCACGTGCACGCTCTGGTGAATGACGAACGGGGTGTAGGCGAGGATGGTGAAGAAGCCGAAGTTGTAGAAGAGCGCCATCACCGCGATGGTGCGGAGCCCGGGGTCGCGCACCGCCCGCAGCGGGTCCAGGAAGCCCGTGGGTCGAGCCGGTTTTGGCACCGGTCCCAGCAGCGTCGCCACCAGCGCGAATCCGATCGCCATCAGGGTGGCCGTCCCGAAGAAGGGACCACGCCAGCTGATCCCTCCAAGGAGCCCTCCAACCAGCGGACCCATCGAAATGCCCAGTCCAAGAGCGGACTCGTAGAGGATGATCGCCCCGGGGACGCCCCCGGTGGCAGAGCCGACGATCACAGCCAGGGCGGTGGCGATGAAGAGGGCGTTGCCCAGGCCCCATCCGGCTCGCATCCCCACCAGCTCGCCGACGCTGCCGGAGGAGCCTGAGAGGCTCGCAAAGACCACGATCACCAGCAGCCCGGCGAGCAGAGTGGTGCGGGGACCCAGGCGACTGGAGACCACCCCTGTGACCAACATCATCACCGCGGTCACCCCAAAATAGCTGGTGAAGAGAAGCTCGACCTGGCTGGGGCTGGCCCGCAGCCCCCGGGCTATCGCGGGCAGAATGGGGTCGACCAAGCCTATCCCCATGAAGCCGACCACGCATGCGAAAGCGACCGCCCAGACTGCCTTGGGCTGGTTGAAGAACTCGCTATTGGTGGAGACGGTCTGGTGCTCAGCCACGACGGGTGGCAATAGGTGCACCGCCGGGCCGTTCCCAAGCTGACTGCAGGTGCTCGAGCGCCGGGATGGCCAGTGCCAAAGTGGCTAGGTCTTCCCTGCTCAGGGTCTCCAGTCGGGCCCTCAGAAGTTCCGCTCTGGTCGTAGAGACCTCGGCCAGCAACGCTTGTCCGGAAGCGGTCAGCTCCACCAGGACGGAGCGCCCGTCGTTGGGATCCGATCTCCGCTGGACCAGGCCGGCTGCTTCCATGCGGCCCACCATCACGGTGGCGGAAGGGCCGGTGATCCCGTTTGCCCGGGCCAGCTGGGAGATGTGGGCTGGACCTGGGCTCAAGGCGTAAAGAATCTGGGCCTGACTGACGCTCACAGGGACAGCGCCCGACAGCTCTCGTCGCCAGGAGACGGTGATGGCTGTCAGGACCGGCCGTAGCAGCAGCGCCAACCGGCGCGTGGCCTCACTTGAGTCGGGCCCAGGCGGCAGCGAGTTCGGCACCGCGAGATTATATAGATAGGCTAGCTATGTAATCTGCCCCGTCCTCCTGGCTAGGGGCTGTGGGCCGCCTCCTCGGCTTCATGGCGGGCCATGGCCGCCCGGCTGATCAGGTCGGCGCAGGCCGCCAACGGCAGGGCGGTGGCGTCAATCCAGAGGTGGTAGAGGGCAGGGTCGCGGATGTCGGCCTTGTAGAAGTGCTGCAGGTAGTGGCGACGCGCGGAGTCCGTCTCCTTCTGGGCTCGCTGAGCCTCCCGCTGGTCGACGCCGCCCAGCTCCACCGCTTGCAGGATTCTCAGCTTGGGCGGCCCGTCCAAGCGCACATGCAGCGCCCCCGGAAGGTCGCCCAGCACCATCGAGGCTCCTCTGCCCAGGATCACGACCCCGTGCTCGGCCGCGCGCCACATGACCGACTCGGTGTGAGCTATGTATTCCCGCTCACTGTGCCATGGCTCAAGCGGATCCGGCACCCCCAGCCAGGCTGAGCCCAGCGGCGAGAAGAACCCTATCCACTCTCCCAGGCCGTGGGCCGGGTGGCTCTCCTGGTAGGCGATGTCCTCGAAGGAGGCCATCACCTCCTTGGCCACGGTGGCTGGGATGGCGCGGTCCAGAAAGGCTAGCCCCAGGCGGGCCGCGACGGTGCGTCCCACCTGTTCACCGCCGGTGCCGTAGGCCGAGGAGATGGTGATCACCGGCTGGATCTGTTCCACAATCCCCTCCAGAAGATGAGTGCGCGCCCAGTATGCGCCCGCCTTGTGCTTGGCCCGTTTGGCGCTGGTGGTCAGGAGATGACGCCAAGAGCCTCGGTCAAGGTCCCGATCTCGGTGCCATGCCAGGCCAGATCCGGGTCGAACTGCAGGTGCGCCTCGGGATCGCCCGGGTGGTGGCAGATGCGCAGGGCCCGCAGGCCGCAGGCTTCCGCACCGCTGAGCTCGTGGCTGCCGCCGTCACCGATGTAGAGAGCCTCGGCGGCTTGCAGGCCCAACCTGACCAGCGCCTTTCGATAGAGCTCGGGGGCCGGCTTGCGGAGCTTCTCGGTCCACGAGAACAGCGCCGTCTCTATGGGAGCCGCCCATCCCAGGGTTGGCCAGATCTCGGGGGTTTCCGACGACGAGTCGCTGATGACCCCGACCCGCAGCCCCCGGTCTCGCAGGGTGGCAAGGAGCGAGGGCGTCTCCTCTCGCGGTTGGCTGAGCACAGATCGGAACTGCTCCACTCGAAGCCTGGCGGCCCGCTCCAGGTCGGCCGGTGCCGGACTGTGCCCGATTCGCCGACACAGTTCGAGCAGCATCGCCGGCAGATCTCCCAGAGCGGCGGTGGCCCGCTCCGTGTAGGTGCGTTCCATCAGCTCCTGGAACGGCTCGAGGGGGGCTCTGAGTGCGGCGGACAATTCGGCGGTGCGGTCTCGCGACTGGGATAGGTCCCAGCCGTCTATGAGGGTGCCGTAGAGGTCGAAGATGACGCCTCGATACGGCACACGGCCGATTCTACCGAGCTCCCCTGGTCTTCCTATGGCCCTGATGACCGGCCTCGGTGCTCGCCTCCGGCAGACCCGCGATCATCTCCAACGCGTGGGGAAGAGCTGTCCAGACCGCCTCCAGACTCTCCTGGGTGGCTTTCAGTGCTCCCGGCAGCGCGACCACCATGGTGGCCCCCAAAACCACGGCCACCTGGCGGGAAAGGATCGCGTGCGGGGTGTGCTCCACGCCCGCTCGTCGCATCGCCTCACCGAAACCCGGGACGGAGTAATCGGCCACCGCCAGCAAGGCCTCCGGGGTGCGGTCACGGGGGTGGAGCCCGGTGCCGCCCGTGCAGATGATGAGGGCGGGGTTGAGCTTGAGGACGGTGCGGCGGATCCAGCGCGACACCTGGTCGGGCTCGTCGGGCAGGATGTCACGGAGCACCACTCTGGCGGGCAGGTCGGGGAGGCGCCGCATCAGCCAATCCCCACTGCGATCCTCGCGCTGTCCGCGCGACCCGAGGTCGCTCACGGTCAACAGCGCAGCGGGCCAGGCCGCTGCCACCCTGGGCGCCTCGCAACGGTCATCGTCGCTCAAGGTTGCCCTCCTTCTCCAGCTCGGCCAGCAGGGGGTGAAGAGCTGCCAGCGGCACCTCCACCTTGGCGAACTCCGAAAAACGCGACCGCAGGGCGGCGTACTGGGTGTTGAGGGCTTCCTGATCCTCGCCGTCCCCAGACGACCAGTCGCTCAGGTAGTGGACCGCCACGATCCCCGCCTGCAGGGCCTCCTTGAGGCAGCCGAAGCATGGGCGCATGGTGGTGTGGAGGGTGGCCCCCAGGGTCGACTGGCCGAAGCGCGCCGCCGCCAGCAGCGCGTTCTGCTCGGCATGCACGCACACGCACAGGTCGTAGCCCCTGCCCTCGGGGTAGAGCTCAGTCTGGCGGTTCAGGCAGCGGTGGCACCCGCCCTCGGTGCAGTTGGGCATGCCGATCGGGGTGCCGTTGTAGCCGGTGCTGAGCACTCGGTCGTCACGCACCACCACCGCCCCGACCCGCCGGCCCAGGCAGTCGGCTCTCGTGCGCGCCGCCAGAGCCAGCAGCATCAGGTACTCCTGCTTGCTGGGCCGGGCGCCGCTACCCGCGGTCACGTGCACCATGGCGACCCCACCTTCATCTCCTGAGTTTGACACGGGAGAGCGGTCAGAGGAGGCCCTGCACGACCTGTTCGGTGGTGACCACCGTCGCGAACTCGTCGTGCAGGCTGGCCGCGGCGACGAAGGAAACCTGATCGGCCGGCACCATCTGAAGCGCGCCCACCCGGCGGTCGAAGGTGTGGGTCGCATCCAGAGCGAAGAGCGTGTGGTAGCCCAGGTCCCCGGCCATCCGGGCGGTGGTGTCGCAGCAGTGGTCGGTGGTTATGCCGCAGATGGTGAGGGAGCGTATCCCCCGCTTCTGCAACCACGCGTCCAGGTCGGGCTGCCCATAGAAGGCCGAGTGGACCCGCTTGCGGATGAGGAGGTCCGGGTCGCCTGAGACCACCTCTTTGAAAGAGTTGCCGGGACTGCCTGGCGCCAGCGGAGAGCCCGCCTCGACGGAATCGTGGCGGACGAACACCACCGCCTGCGAGGCCCTTCGGTAGGCCTCGATCAGGCGGCCCACATTGGCCTCGCAGGCGCGGTTGTTGCGCTCGCCGAAGGTGGGGTCGTCGAATCCGCGCTGGACGTCGATCACGATCAGCGCCGAGGGACGTCCGATCTCCACCTGCTAGCGGTCTTGGAGAGCGGCTAGCAAGCGCTGGTCCACGCCGGGAAAGCCCTCCAGGTACTGGCGACGCTCGCGGCGCAGCCGCTCCACCACCTGCTGGTGCTCGGCCTCTCTGCCCTGGCGTCCATAGAGCAGTCGGGGCCGGAGGAGCTCCTCGTCATCAATGCCTGGCACCGTGGTCGCCACCTCGTAGCCGAAGTCGGGGTCCCGCTCCCAAGTGATGGTTCCTTCGGCGATCGCCTTCACCACCGCCGACGAGTGCCCGATGCGAACCTTCTTGGCGCGGGGGTCCTTATCGTCTCCTCCCACCGAGCCGGTGTTGAGGAGGAAGACCTCGAACCCACCGCTCTCGTGCAGCTCTCTGAAGCGGTTTCCCTGCTGGGCATGAAGCAGCGGGAAGAAGGGATTGGTACCCGGCACTCGCAGCGACCTGCCCGCCTCGGCGGCACCACCTGCCGCCGTGCCCTTGGTCTCGCCCAGCATGAAGTAGGTCGCCGCCTGCTCCACCGAGAGCCGCGCCACCGCAGGGATGATCCCGTCGTTGCGGTTCAGGATCAGCAGGGCGCTGACCGCGGCCGCCTCCCTGGCGTCCTTGGACCAACCGAGCGCGCTCATGGGGAACACCGCCCGGCCATTCTGGGTGTAGCTCTCGTCGAAGAAGTCGACCGGGCCATCGACCTCCTTCTGGGACACGTTCTCCAGGTAGGCGATCGGGGAGGTGACCGCGGCATGGATGGTTGGCTCGTCCTCAGCGCTGAGAGCGTAGGTCTTGGCGAAGCAGCCGTTCTCGGTCCCGTACACGCGCCCTCCGGGCATCAGGGCGACGAAGTCGTCCTGGACCGGCTTGCTGTCGTTCTGCCTGGTGAAGGTGGTGGTGGTCTTGCCGGTTCCGGACAGACCCACGATGAGGAGGGTGCGGTCTCCTTTGCCGGTGGGGATCACCTTGCAGCCCGCGTGCAGTGCCAGTCCCCCCCGCTCGTAGACCAGCTTGTTCCACATTCGCAACAGCCCCTTCTTGGACTCTCCGAAGTAGTCGGAGTTGAGGACCCGGGTGACGCCGGCCTCGAGGTCCACCGCGATCAGGCGCTCCTTGGGATACCCGGGAGCGGTGAGTCCCGGGGTGTAGACGACAGTGAACCATGGAGAGAAGTCATCTCCCACCGAGTCATCCTGGAACAGCAGGTGGTCCTGCATCCCGGCGATGTTGGCCCAGGCTTGATCGATCACCAGCCGTGCCGGGCAGCGGAACTCCGGGTCGTTGCCGATGTAGCCGTCGATCACCACGACGTCGCGCCCCCGCAGGTGCTCCTCCTGGAGCTCGGCCACCCGTTGTCCCTCCGCCACCGAGATGGTCTGGCTCGAGGTGAGCTCAGGGTGGTCGGAGATGATGTAGGTGGACTCGGTGCTGCGAGCCACCACCTGGGTCTGGACGTTGTAGTTGTCGTAGGCCGTGTGCCGTGCCGTCGGCATCGCTGCCGTCAGCGCCCGCAGCTCGGCCTGAGAAGGGCGGCGGCGCACCGTTCGCGCCTGGGGAACGTAGGGACCTGCGATCTGGGTCATGACGACCTCCTCAAGCTCTCCCGCGGAGTGGCAACCGCGGCAGATTACCGCAATTGCAGGATGGGCGCCACAGCGCTTCTCCCTTCGCCCCCTTAGAGTCTTGGCAGGAGCTCCCGATCTGCCCTGAGCCGGAGTCAGGCGGGCCCTTGAGAATCGACGGAGGAATCGAGTCATGGCTGACCAGGACGGGACCCAGGCGGGCGAGGCGACGGTGGCCGCGATGATGACCAAGGCGGTGCTCACCACAACCCCCGAGGCGACCGTCGAGGAGGTCGCCGACCAGCTCCACCACCATCACATCACCGGCATGCCGGTGGTCGACGACCACCAAAGGGTGGTGGGAGTGGTCAGCGAGATGGATGTCGTGCGCAAGCGCGGTCGGACTGTGGCGGAGATCATGACCGCGAGCCCGCGCACGGTGGAGGAGCAGGTGCCCCTGGCGGAGGTGGCCGACGTGCTCATGAAGGAGCGGATCCGCCGGCTCCCCGTTGTCCGCCACGGCAAGCTCGTGGGCCTCATCTCGAGGACCGACCTGGTCACCTTTTTCGCCCAACACCAGTGGTCCTGCAGCAGTTGCGGCGCGACCCAGCGCGGTCTGGAGCCGCCCGGGACGTGTCCCAGCTGCGGTGCCTCGATCGGGTTCAGGTTGGAGGAAGCCCCCCACGGGATGTGAGCCCGAGCGGGCTCAGTCGCGCGACCGGGCGCGCAGCTTGGAGAGGTCGTGCACCGCGTCGATCCAGCGGATGGTGCCGCTGTACGAGCGCATCACCACCGAATGGGTCTCCACCCGCTCTCCGGCGAATCTCACTCCCCCCAGCATCTCTCCATCGGTGATCCCGGTGGCGGCGAAGAAGATGTTGTGGCCCCCGGAGAGCTCCTCGGCCTCGAAGACGTGATCAGGGTCGAACCCCTCCTTTTCCACCATCTCCTTCTCCGCCTGGTCTCGGGGCATGAGCCGGCACTGCATGTCGCCGCCGATGCAGCGGACAGCGCAGGAGGTGAGCACCGCCTCGGTGGCGCCGCCTATCCCCATCAGCACGTCGATGCCGCTCCGTTCGGGCAGAGCCGCCATGATCCCGGCGGCGACGTCGCCATCGGTGATGAGCATCACCCTGGCCCCGGCCCGACGGATCTCGTCCAGAAGGCGCTCGTGCCGCGGTCTGTCGAGCACCACCACGGTCAGGTCTTCGACATGGCGCTCCTCGGCGGCGGCGATTCGCTGCAGGTTTTCGGTGGTGGAGCGACGCAGGTCGATGGCACCCTTGGCTCTGGGCCCGACCACCAGCTTCTCCATGTAGAAGCAGTGGGTCTGAAGCAGGCTGTCGCGGTCGGCCAGGGCCACGGTGGCGATCCCCCCGGGCAGTCCCCGGGCCACCAGCCTGGTTCCGTCGATGGGGTCTACCGCGACATCCACCAGGGGCGGGTTGCCGTTGCCGACCTCCTCCCCGATGTAGAGCATGGGGGCCCGGTCCTTCTCCCCCTCTCCGATCTTCACCACCCCAGACATGTCCACGTACGAGAGGCTCCGGCGCATCGACTCGACCGCGGCTCTGTCGGCTGCGATCTTGTCGTCCCGGCCCATGAACCGCGCGGCAGACATCGCCGCCCCCTCGGTGACCCTGACCAGTTCCATCGCGAGGTTGCGATCTGTGGGCGTCCCCGGGTCCGTGGTCAGAATGGGGGCGGAACTGCTGTCGGGGGGCGTTGCCATGGCGCGGTCAGGATAGCGGCTGGGAGTGGCCAGCGCATGAATGAGACTTGTTGGACAATCAGGGCACGATGAGCCAGGATCCGCAGGTGGCTGCACCCGTACCCACCGAGTTCGCCTACGACGAAGGCGCCCGCGCCTTGGTCGTAGGCTGGCGGGGGGGATCTGAGACCCGGATCCCCTTCCCGGAGCTTCGGCGGGCGTGCCCTTGCGCCACCTGCAAAGGGGAGTTGGGCACTCCCGGCCGGTTCGAGATGGACCCACAGCTGCATCCGGGGGAGGACGAGCTCGCCGACATCGCCCTGGTGGGCAACTACGGCCTGAAGGTGGTGTGGGCTGACGGCCACGACACCGGGATCTACCGCTT
The DNA here is from genome assembly GCA_021809895.1 of bacterium. Taxonomy (GTDB): domain Bacteria; phylum Chloroflexota; class Dormibacteria; order Aeolococcales; family Bog-877; genus AG-12. The sequence goes on along the minus strand of JAJZJU010000014.1, from coordinate 25,688 downwards.
CGAACTGTTGACCGGGTTGGGCACCACCAAGATCGAGTAGCCGGCGGCGGTCTCGCAGCCCACGGAGGGCTGCTCAGCGGACTGAGTACACCGACAGGGGCGGGATCTGGCATTCGTCCCTGGGGCTGCGGCGCGGAGGCCTCAGTCGGCGGAATCCAGCAACTCTCTGATCTTGGCTGCCACGATGGTCGGCTTGAAGGGCTTGATCACGACCGCTCTGGCCCCTGCCTCAAGCGCCAGCCGCTCGCCGTCTGGGCTGCGCTGTTCGGGCATCAGCACCACCCCTGAGCGGGGCTGACGGCTGGAGTCAACCAACCGCCGGCAGAGGACGCGGCCATCCTCCTCCAGGGTCACATCGCAGAGGAGCAGGTCCACCTGCTCCGCCAGGCAGATCCGCTCAGCTTCGGCAGCGGTCCTGACCCAGGTGACCCGGTGCCCCTCTCGGTCCAGTTTGAATTCCAGGATGCGCCCGATCATCGGCTCGTCCTCAGCCAGGACGATATGGGCCGGCAGAGTTGCGGACACGGCTTGAGTGTAGGCGCTGGCAGTCTGGCTGCTGAAGGTGCGGGCGCGTCCGGCTGGTGCCAGAATTGGAATCGGGCGAAACGCCGGGCCGGCTGGCTGCGTTGCAGTCGGCAAGGCGATGGGGAGGGCGCTCTCCGCTCGTGTCGTCGCGTCAAAGCCCCTTTTGTCGGATGCTCCCCATGCCCCGAGGCCGTCCCCGACTCCTGCGGCGCCGGCGCCAGAATCCTCTGGCGCACGCTGCCCGCGTCGGCCCCCTGATCCAGAACGCCGCACCCGCGCTCGATCCCATCATGCTGGGAGCGATCCTGGTGCTCTGCGTGCTGGGGGTCATGAACCTGGTTGCGATCGGGTACCAATCCCTGGCCATCCATCAGACCATGACCGTTGTCATGGGCCTGGGGGTGCTGGTCTGGGCCTGGCGGACGCCCAGCCGCTGGTGGAACTGGCTGGGCCGGCTGGCCTATGCCGGGTCGGTGGTCCTGTTACTGGGGGTGGCCGTCCACGGAGTCGACGCCTACGGTGCCAAGCGCTGGATCGACCTGGGGGTCCTGATCCAGCCGTCGGAGCTGGCGGAGCTGGGGCTGATCCTGCTCCTGGCCGAGGTCATGTCCCACCGCGAGTGGAAGGAGCGCCGACGGGTGGGGCTGACCCTGGCCCTGGCGGTTCCTCCGATCGGGCTCACCCTGCTCGAGCCTGACCTCAGCACCTCCGCCCTGCTCTGCCTGATCGTGCTGGCCTCCATGGTCCTGGGCCGAGTGAGAGTCCGGGTCCTGGGAGGGCTGTTGATGGTGGGGCTCCTGTCGCTGCCCTTCGCCCTGCGCCTGCTCCGTCCCTACCAGCTCGCGCGTCTGCACACGTACCTCAGCGGAGGTGCGAACGGCTCCTCCGGCGGGTTCACCCTGCTCCAGTCGCACATCGCCATCGCCTCCGGCGGGCTGCTCGGGATCGGCCGCTCCTCCATCGGTCAGCTGCTGGCCTCGTATCTGCCCGCGCGCGAGACCGACCTGGCGTTCGCCAGCCTGGTGGAGCAGTTCGGCCTGATCACCGGCGGGATCGCCATCCTGGCGGTGGTGGTGCTGGTGTGGCGGCTGGTGTCTTCCGCCACTCACTCACGGACCGTGCAGGCCTCACTGGTCGCCGGCATGATGGCGGTCTTGGTTGGTGGCGAGGTTGTGCTCTCGGTGGGCGGGAACCTGGGTCTGCTGCCCCTGGCCGGTGTGCCGATTCCTTTCCTCGCCTACGGGGGCACGGTGACCATCGCCCACATGGCGGCGTTCGGATTCATCCTCGCCGGCCGGCTCGATGCCGAGCGGCGGACGCTCTGGCGCATCCCCCCCAGGCTGCGCAGCCGGCCGCGCCTGGTCCGCACCCTCTCCGGGGCACTGGCGCTGGGGCTGCTGATGCTGGGCGGATACGCGTATCAGCTCCAGGTCCTCAAGGGAGCGCAGCTGCACCAGGCCGCGATCCAAGAGGTCACTCGCTACGTCCCGATCACGCCAGAGCGGGGCGTTATCGAGGATCGCCACGGGCAGGTGCTCGCCGCCGATCCGCCAGCCGACCAGGTGGTGGCGATACCGCAACTGGTCCCGGCCCAGGACCTGGGTGGGCTGGCCCGGCTGTTGGGCCAGACGCGGGCACAGCTCACCAGGGAGATGGCCCAAACCACCGATGGCGGCTGGACGGTCACCTTGGCCGCCCGGCTCTCCATGGTCAGGGCGACCCTGCTCCAGTCAGCCGACATCCCCGCGGTCATCGTGGAGCCCGTCCTGGGCCGTGAGTATCCCTATGGCTCTCTGCTCGGCCCGATCCTGGGCTACACCGGCGTTGAGACTCCCCAGCAGGTCAAGCAGTTCGGACTGCTCCCAAGTGGAGCGATGCTGGGCCAGGCGGGGCTGGAGGAGCAGTACAACACCCTGCTCAGCGGCCGCTACGGCTACCAGGAGATCCTGGTGAATTCGCAGAACATTCCGGTGGCCCTGGGCCGGACCGTTCCTGCGGTCAACGGCGGCACCCTGGTGACCGGGCTGGACCTCGGCCTGCAGCGGCTGTCCACCCAGCTCCTGCAGAAGGCGATCTCCGGGGCCTACCCGGGATCCCAGAAGGGCGACCAGGGAGCGGTGGTGGTGATGGACCCCCAGAACGGCCAGGTCCTGGCGATGGCCAGCTGGCCCGCCTACAACAACAACATCTTCGAGGCGCCGCGCAACAGCTCGGCAATCCAGGCGCTGCTCAGCGAGCGGGGCAGCCCTCTGCTGGAGCACGCCACCCAGACCGCGATGCCGCCTGGGTCCAACTTCAAGCTGGTGGTCTCTTCCGCGGACGTCTACCACCATGGCATCCCTCCCGCGGAGATCATCCCCACCGGCTACACCTTCACCTACGACGGGCACACCTACCACAACTGGGAGACGCTGCCACCGCAGGACCTGCCACAGGCGATCGCGTGGTCCAACGACGTCTACTTCTACAAGCTGGCGGTCGCCCTGGGCGCGCAGAACATCATCTCGACCGGCAGGTTGATGGGAGTGGGCCAGACCACCGGCATCGACCTGCCGGGCGAGGTTCCCGGCTATCTGGGGACCCCCGCGTCGGTCGCCAAGTTGGGCGAGACCTGGTACCCCGGGTCGACTGTCATTCTGGGCATAGGGCAGGGCTATGTGACGGCCACCCCGATCCAGGACGCGGTCTGGACCTCCGAGGTGGGCACCGGTTACAAGGTCGTGCCCCACATCGGACTGGCCGCGAGCAACGGCTCAACAACCGCGCTGAAGCCGATCCCGGAGCCTTTGCCAAAGGCGCTCCCCTGGGCCTCGGAGCTCGGCCCGGTGAGAGCGGGCATGCGGCTGGCCGTCACCGGCGGCACGGCCAGCATGCTGAGTGGCCTCCATGTGGATGCGGGCGGCAAGACCGGTACCGCCCAGGACCCCAGCGCGCCGAACGGCGGCCCCGACGCATGGTTCACCGCAATGGCCCCCATGTCGCGCCCCCAGGTGGTGGTCAGCATGCTGGTCCGCGGCGGCGGCCAGGGCTACTACACCGACCAGCCGGCGGTGGCCCAGATCCTGAAGTACTTCTTCGCCAACCGGACCCAGATCATGGCAACCGCGTCGACCGCTCTGGGAGTGCCGGCCGAGCCACCGGCTACGGCCGCGCTGCCGGCGGCCAGCCGTGCGCCGACCGGCTCACAACCACCGCCGGGCGCAGCCCCAGCGGGTGCCAGGGCCGGCCTGCGCCCCTGGCCCGAGAGTGGGTACGCCTACTACGCAGCCAGGCTCAGCAGCCTGCCCCTGGCCGGCTGATGATCGTGTTCAGAACTGCGGCGGTGCACCCTTGAAGGCGTCGACCACTCTAGGGCTTGACAGCGCCTTGGCGGCACCCTCGGCGACGCAGGTGAGCGGTCGTTCCGCCATGCCGACCGAGAATCCCAGGGCCTCCTCCAGGTGACCCTGGAAACCCTCCAGCAGCGACCCGCCGCCGAACGCCAGCACGCCGGTCTGCATGATGTCGCCGACCGCTTGAGGTGGCAGCTGGTCGAGGACGAAGGAGAGCGCGTCGACGATTCCGTCGACGGTCGGCCGGATCGCGAGGGTGGCTTCGTCGGGATCCAGGGTCTGCATCCGCGGCTTGCCGGTGAAGACATCCCGTCCCTCGACTACGATCGGGCCGGAGCCATTGCCAGAGGAGCGGAGCTTGATCTTGATGTCCTCGGCGGTCAGCTCCCCCACGATCAGGTGATGCTCCTGGCGCAGGTACTGGTTGAGGGCCGCCGTCATCTCGTCTCCGGCGATCCTGCAGGAGCTGGCGGCCAATATCCCTCCGAAGCAGATCGCGGTGACCTCGGCTGTCCCTCCGCCGACATCGACCACCATGTGCGCTCGTGGCTCCAGGGGGTCGATCCCGCAGCCGATGGCTCCGGCCACTGGCTCGGGGATGAGGTCGGCCCGGCCGATGCCGCCCTCCTCGAGGGACTCGATGAGCGCCTGGCGCTCCAGCGCGGTGGCTCCGGCCGGAACCCCGCAGACGGCGCGGGGCCGGAAGCGCTCCCAGGGCCGCCGCGTCACCTGGTGGATCACCGCCACGATGTAGCCCTTGGCCGACTGAAGATCCGACACCACCCCGTCACGGATGGGGCGGACCGTGGTCATCCCAACCGGGGTCCGGCCGGTCAGCTCGCGAGCCTGGTGGCCGATGAGGATCGGCTTGCGGCTGCCGTCCGAACCCAGGGAGACCAGCATCACCGAGGGCTCGTCGAGCAAGACGGTACCGTCACCGCGGCAGACCACTGTGTTGGCGGTTCCGAGGTCGATCCCAAAGTCGGCCGAGAGCAATCCCACTTTCACCACCCACGAAACGGCCGCCAGTTCGACGGCACTGCCAACACTACGCCTCCCGCGAGCTGGAAACGAAGTTGGAGCTGATCTCGTTTCGCGGCGCGTCCCCGCTGGAGATTCCAGACGGCCTGGAACTCTCCGCCACGCCCACCAGGGTCGAGATGGCCGACGGGAGGTCGGTCTGGTTGAGGACCATTCGGCTGGCGCCCGGGGAGGACCCGGAGGCGATCTGGGAGGGACTGCGGAGACTGGCGGATGTGAGCGGGACCGCGCTGGCGCGGCCGCTGGCGGCGCGGTTGGACAGCGGAGTGGCCATCGTCGCCGAGGTGGTGCCGGACGGCGTCTCGCTGAGAGTCCTGCGCCGGCAGGTGCCACTCACCTTCGACCAGGCCGCGATGGTCGCCGACGGGCTGCTGGCGGCCGTGGCGGCGCTGGAGGCCCGCCAGGCACGCCACCAGGCGATAGGCCCCGACACAGTCTTCATCGGTGCCGCTGACGGCCGCGTCCATCTGGTTGCTCCCGACCTCGGCCCAGATGCAACGCAGAGTGGCTCCGACCTGGAGTGTGCGGGTGCCCTGGCACTGGAGCTCCTGCATGGGATCTCCGATCACAGCCGCCGCACGGTGCCCCCGGCCGCGCAGGCCCGCCTGCTCGAGCTGGTGGACCCGGAGGGTCTCCGCGGCCGCCGCGCGGCCTCCGTGGTCGCGCTCTGGCGGCAGGTGCTCCGTGGCCACATGGGGAGCTCGGGGAGGGTGAGGGTGAGGCGGCAGCTGCAGGCTCTGGCCACCCGGCTCGGCCAGCAGCGCGCGGCCGCGAGGCGCACCGCAGTGCCGGCAACACCGGTCGCGGAGTCAGCTCTGTCCGAGATCGGGAGGAGCACGGTGGCGGCGGCGCCGGTGACGTCGGCAGCGGCCGCCACCGAACCTCCTGTCCTTCGCCCGGGACCCAGCGTCGAGGACGTGACCCGACCAGCCGGCCCGGGTGGCCGCCGGTCCCATCGCCGGCTCACGTGGACCTCCTTCCCCCGAGCGCACGGGACCGGGCGGAGCTGGCTGGCGGCTGTGGCCCTGATCGTGGTTCTGCTGGCCGCGGGAGGGACAACCCTGGCCCTGAGAGGAGGCATTCCCCGCCCTCCGATACCCGGGTCGCGAACAGCACGCCCGACCCCTTACCGCTCTTTATCCCCTTCCCCTTCGCCCACTGCACCGACCAACCCCACGCCAAAAGCAAGCGCGAAGCCGAACCCGACACCCGCGCCACTTCGAGAGATCCCGCTGCTGGGGCCGCAGAGCAGTCCCCCGATTACCAAGGTGGAACTCTCGGCGAGCTGCCCTCCCACCGGTTCCGGCGCCTGCACCTTCACAGTGAAGGCGACTCTGGCCAACCACCAGGCCGACATCGTGGGCTGGCAGGTGGACCTGGTCAACCGCTGCACCGGGTCGGTCACCGAGGTGGCGTCGGGGCAGATTCCGGCCCCGGCGAGCTACACCTATGTGGAGGCTCAGCCCCAGGTCAACCTGTCCAGCACAACCCCGGTCGGGTTGGTGGCGCTGGCCCGCGCTCCCGACCCGGCTGCCTCAGCCCCGCTTTTGATCACGCCGCCCGGCTCCAGCTGCCCCGGATAGTCGCTGCGACCGGCTCGCGACCGAAGTCGCGGCCGGGTATCGGTGCTGCGACGAGAGGCTGCTGGATCGGCAATCGCTCCAAGAATGGTGCCTCGTGGATGGCAAGAGGAGGTTGGCGAAGCCCGCGCTCGCCCTGATCGGCAGCCTCACGGCGGCGGTCGGAATTCTGGGAGCGACAGGCTTGAGCTCGGCCACGGCCAGCGCGCCGTCACCAGCTGCAACGTCGTCCCCTGTGGCCAAGCTGAATCAGCTGGTCAACCAGGCCAAGGCTCGTGAGCTGCTCCTGCTGAGGCAGGTGCAGATCGCCAGGGAGCAGCTGCGAGCCGACCGCTTGGAGATAGCGCGGGCCAAGACCCAGCTGGCAGCCCTCATCTCCGCCGAGTACACCGGAGCTCCCAACGGGATGATCGAGGTGCTTGCCAGCAGCTCTCTGAGCCAGGCGCTGGACACCCAGATAGCCCTGTCTCGGATCACCGGGGCCGAGAAGACCGCGGTCGCCGATCTCAGCTCCAGCATCCGGGCCGAGGGGAGGAGCCAGATGAGCCTTCAGCACGAGACGGCTCAAGCGCTTGCGACTGAGAAGCGGCTCCAGGCGGAGGAGTTGGTGGCGGCGTTCGAGGCCGCCAACCCACCTGCGCCGCATCCGGCCGCGGCTTCGAAGGAGAAGCCGGCCAGCTCTCCCACGGGCTCGACGCCCCCGAGACCGCTGGCAAAGGCTCCCACGGCTAAGAAGAGCGCAACCTCCACCCCCACGCCGGTCTCCACGCCCACGCCAGCCTCCACGCCGAAGCCCACCCCATTGAGCACCCCCACTCCCACCGCGCCCCCTACCCCTCCCACATCATCGTCAGGCACGTTCTCGGTGACCACGAACCTCACCCAACCAAGCGGGATCACGCTCGGCCAGATCCAGGCGTTCCTCCAGGGCACCCCGCTGGCCGCCGATGCCAGCTACTTCCTGTCCGCCGAGCAGACCAACCACGTGAGCGCAATCTATCTGGTCGCTGACGCTGTGCTGGAGACCGGTTGGGGCACCTCCAACCTCTACTTACAGAAGCACAACCTCTTCGGGTTCTATGCCTTCGACGCCAACCCGTTCGGGGACGGAGCATCCTTCCCCAGCGACCAGGCCTGCATCAGCTTCGTGTCCTGGTACGTGTCGGTGTACTACCTGACGCCGCCAGGTTCCCAGGTCCCCAACTACCCGGGACAGCCCGGTTCGGTCGCCACCGGTCAGTTCTACAACGGTCCCACCCCGGCCGGCATGAGTGTCGACTATGCCAGTGACCCGTCCTGGGCGGCCAAGATCGCCCAGATCGGAGATCTGCTGCAGTCAACGCCGGGCTGATCCGGGCGGCGTCCCACCCTACGCCATTACCTTAGGAAGGCGTGGTCAATCTGCCCAGCCCTGTCATCCCGGCGCTGGCTGAGCACTTCTGCGTCGCTGACGGCCAAACCGCCGCTCTCATCACCCCTAAAGGCCTCTGCGACTTCTGGTGTGCCCCCAATTTCGACTCGCCGCTTCGACTGGCAGGGATCCTGGACGGGGATTGCGGCGGCCACGTCGGGGTGGTGCCGCAGGCCGGGGGGTGGCTCGCGTCCCGCTGGCTGGCGGACTCCTCCCTGGTTGTCGTGGAATGGTCCGGCTCGGTTCGTGTCACCCTGGGGTTGCTGGGGGGCGGCAGGGGTCGGAGCTCTCTGGCCTTCCTGATCGAGGGTCCCCCCGGGACCGAGCTGGCGCTCCAGCTCGCAGGTGCGGGTCCGGACGCGCGCTGGGCGGTCTTCCGGCAGCACGCGGAGCTTCCGGCTTCGCCCTGGCCGGACGGACCCGGGGGCCCCCTGCATCTGGCGTGCTCCGAACCCCTGGAGTCGACCCCGGGCGGGGCCCGGATGCGCCTCGGCCGGGATGCTGCCCTGGTGTGGGTGGAGCTTTGCGATGCCGATTCCAGCCCCTCGGAGTCGGCGAGGCGCATCGTGACCGATCCCACCGTGGCGTTGGCATCGGCGCGCCAGGAGATGGAACTGGAGCTCACCGACGGCAAAACCTGGCTGGCTTCACTGGCGGATCGGTCGGCGGTGGCCGTGGCCCTCCACCAGGGGCCACCGTGGGCCCAGCGGGCGCTGATCCGCTCTCTGCTCACACTGCGCTCTCTTCAAGATCGGGCCTCCGGCCTGGTGGTAGCCTCGCCGCTCCTCTCGATTCCTCAGTGGCCCGCCAGCGAGCGGGCGTGGGATTACCGCTACGCCTGGCTGCGCGACTGCGCCGACGCCGGGCTGGCCCTGGTGCGTGCCGGCGCCTGGCCTGAGGCTGAGCGACTGGCGCTCGGGCTGGCCCGGCGCCTGGCCTCCGGCGACAACCCCCCGGTCGCCCGCCTCGATGGCGGTCCGTTACCACCCGAGCACGTGCTCGGTCACCTCAGCGGCTACGGGGGCGGGATGGTGCGGATTGGCAACGCGGCCGCTGGACAGGTCCAGGTCGATACCCTGGGTGAGGTGATGCGCTTCATCGAAGCGCTGGCGCTTTCCGACCGCTGCCCCGCCCCGCTGCTGGGGCTGGTCCCCGAGCTGGCCGATCGAGCCCGCTCCGCCTGGCGACAAGCCGATCACGGCATCTGGGAGGTCCGCGGCCAGCCCCGGCACTACCTTCACAGCAAATTGATGGCCTGGGCGGCGCTGGAGGCGGCTTTGAGGCTGCACTCCCAGGGACGGTTGGACCACGGCGACGCCGCAGCCTGGGGCCTGCAGAGGGATGAGATTGCAGACGCGATCCGCAGTTACGGGACCGACGCAGATGGGGCCCTCAAGATGGCCTTCGACGACCCCTCCGCGGACTCATCTACCCTGGCCGCCTACCTGATCGGATACCTCGGCCCCGGGTCGCGGGCCGCTCCGGCCACTCTGGACCGGGTCACCGCTGAGCTGGGCGACGAGTTCCTGGTCGCGCGCTACCATCCCGAGCGGGACGGCTTCGCGTCCCCATGCGCCCCCTTCATATTCCCCTCGCTCTGGGCCGTAATCGCGGAGGCGCGGCTGGGCAGGCGCCGCGACGCTGAGCTGCGCCTGCGCTCGATCGTCGAGCTGGCCGGTCCCCCCGGTCAGCTGTCCGAGGTCGCCCTGCCTGGTCCGGGGAGCCTGCTGGGCAACTATCCGCAGGTGCAGAGTCATGCCGCCCTGGTGGAGGCTGTCCTCGAGCTGTTCGGTGATTCCTGACCGGTCTTGGCCACGCGCGCCGCTCCTATACTGGCCCCTGGCCCTGTTGGATCCGGCGGGATCCGCCACGCCCCGTTCGTCTAGTGGCCCAGGACACCGCCCTCTCAAGGCGGAGATCAGCGGTTCGAATCCGCTACGGGGTACCAGCCGCCGGACAGAAGACCGCAGATGTGGATGAAGGAGACAGATGGGCACCGCCGATTCCCCACTGCGCTCGGTCCCGATGGCCGCCCATGGACACAAGATCGAGGCGCGTCACCAGACGGTGCTTCCGGCCGAGCCGGAAGCGGCGCGGCTCGCGCTGGAGGCCGCCCTTGCGGGGGCGGCTGAGGGCGCAGGACAGCTGGAGCGGCTGCGGGAGGTCTGCCGTGCCCATCCCGGCTTCCTTGACGGGTGGGCGCACCTGGGGCAGGTCGCGTACCTGAACGGCGACCCTGTCGCTGCCTACGCCTACAGCCGGGTGGGCTACCATCGCGGCCTCGACCGGCTGCGCCGCCACGGATGGGGAGGGACCGGTCAGGTGCGCTGGAGCGAGCCCTCCAATCGAGGGTTCCTGCGCTCCCTGCACCTGCTCATGGCGGCCAGCGCCGCCATCGGGGAGGAGGAGGAGTACCTCCGCTGCCGCCAGTTCCTGCTCGACCTGGACCCCGCCGACGGGCTGGGGGTGGCCGGCCTCCCCCAGCTCGGGGCTGGAGAGGTCGTGGACCGGCGGCTGCTGCCCTAACTCGTTCGCTCTGGGAGCGGCAGCTTGCCTCCAACCGGGGGAGAGCCCTTGAAGCCGGCAGCGGTGCGGTGGCCCCCGCCTCCGAAGCGGGCCGCTATCTCGCTCACATCCATGCCCTCGGGCGTGGACCGAAGTGACCAGCGAGCCACCTCACCGGCTCCCTGCCACCAGACCGCTGCAAAAGGCTTGCCGCGGGCAAGCCGGTCCCCGAGCTCGCTCTGCAGCACCGGGCTGTTGACGGCGGGGACCTTGACGCCGGCGATCTCCACCGGGCTCGCGTGGGCGGCGATGCGCTCGACCATGCGACGCTGATAGGCGAGCAACATGCGGCCCTCCAGTTGGAGCTGGTCCACGTCCAACGAGTCCCACACCCGGAAATCGAAGGGCTTGGAACGCAGGGCGGCCGAGACCTCGTCGCTCTCCGGCAGCTGGTTGCGCCAGAGGTCGCGGTCCTGGACGTACTGGAGCAGGAGGGGGACGGGTGTCTGGTGCAGGTGTTCCCAGGTCATCACGGCGCCGCTTCGCTGCATGTCGAAGACGCACCCCGGCAGGTCGCCGATCTCACCCTCGGCCGAGCGGTGGTGGTCCAGGACTACCAGCTGAGATGCCTGTTCGAACAGCTGCAGGGTGGTCTTGCGGTCGTAGGCGAAGTCCGCGACCAGCGCCTGCCGCCCCCGCAGGTCGGGAGGGGGATCTCCGTGGTTGACCGGCACGTAGTCGGCCAGGTCTCCGTACTTCTTCCAGGCCGCGTAGGCGGCGCCGAAGCCGTCCGGGCAGTCCCCGTGATATACGACCAACGGGCGCGCCTTGCCCGCCGTTGCCCTGGCGTCCTGCCCGGGAGCGACCTCGTCCGTGGGGGCGGAGATGCTCAAGCGCTAACCGTAGATGAAGCCTTCCACACCCTGCAGAGTGTAGATCGCCCGTGTGTCGACCTCGCCGAGTCCGAGGAAGTTGCCCTCTTTCACCACGAAGCTGTTGGGCCCAAGCACGGCCACCACCCAGGCCACGTGCCCGTAGTAGGGATCGTAGGCGCCGCCGGGGGAGAACACGACCATCGAGCCCACTCTCGGGGTCATGCCCACCGGATACGCGCCCGACTGGTAGTCCAAGCCCACCCACTGATCCGCGTTGCCGCTGGGTGCCCATGGCACATTTGTCTGGGTGGCCACATACCAGGTGCACTGCCCCCATGGGTAGGGGTCGCCAGGGGTTGCGTAAGGGGGCGATGGCGCTCCTGAGGTGCTCAGGATGGTGCCCTCCTCGGCTCCCGCCGAGCCCCCGTAGCTGGACACCGCCACCTCCTCTGCCTGAAGTGCCACGATCTTGCGAGAGATTGCCTGGATCCGAGTCGCGATCTGGCCCGCCTGTCCTCCCAGCGAGGCGGCGGCGGCGTTGAAGGCGGCCTCCTCCGACTGCAGCTGCTGAGCCCGGTTCTGGAGTCCAACCACCAGGGCTGCGACCTGCTGCTGCTGCCTAGTCTGGGTGGCCTTGAGGGTCTGTAGCGAGTTCTCCTCGAGGAGCAGCTGGCCCGTGATCTGGGAGAATTGCTGGCCCACTGTCTGGAGCTGCAGGGTGTTGTTGACGAACTGGGATATCCCCGAGCTGTCAGCGATGGCGCTGCCGATGCTGTTGGAAGTTCCGCGCTGGTACATCTGGGTGACCAGACTCGCCAGCTGGGCTCGATCCACGACGACTTGGGCTTGAGTTCTGGCGATGTGGTCGTTGGTGACCGCCAGGGCAGCGTCCGCGCGGTTGAGCTCCTGCTGCTTTAGGGCCAGTTGGCTCTGGGTCTGGGCAACCTGCTGCTGGGCCGCCGCCGCCTGCTGGTTGGCGTGAGACGCCTTCCCCTGCACGGAGGCCAACTGGGCCCTCAGAGAGGACTCCTGGGACTGCAGCTGGGAGATCTGAGACGCCAAGCTGGTGGCTCCGACATTGCCGGTGGCGAAGAGAGCGGCGCCGGCCGTGGCCAGTCCGAAGAGACCCGTTTGGGCCATCAAGCGCACGGCTCGCGAATATTTTGCCTGAGACATAAGCTGGGACGAGATCAAGAGTGTCTCGAATCTGGACACTAACAGCGTTCGCCGAGGGGTGCAAGTCCGGTTACGAGCCGGTAACGAGATTCCTGGGAAAAGCTCTCAGTCCCGGTGGGAGCTGCCAGGGGGAAGGCGGGCAGCTGAGAGGGTGGCAGGCTGGGACCCCCAGCGGGAGAGCCGGTCGATTCCCACCAGCAGGAGGCGAATCGCGACCGGAGAGCCAGCTCGGCTGGACTCTGGCCCGCTCATGGCCTCCACGGGGCCCGCGATCCATCTGGTGGTCACTACCCGCAGCTTCCAGCGGCCCAGCGGCCGCTTGGAAAGGCGTAGGTCGGTGTGCTCGACCACGCCCGCGCCCGGGGGTGTGGCGACAGGGTGGCTGCGCTCCCGTCCCCACCACCAGAGCATTAGCCGCACCAGTAGAGGAGCGAGCGCCAGCGCCGTTGCACCGAGGCGGAGCCGGGGAATGGGGCCGCTGCCCACAATCTCGCCACGAATGGGGCCGTCCTGAGAGTTCTCCAACCCGCGTGACGATAGCAGCGCGGGGCCCCCACTCGTGTAGGCTTCCTGCGATGCAGTCCCCTCCGGCGGAGCTCAGGCTCCGCCCTCTGCGTGTCACTGAACTGCTGGACACCGTATTCAGCCTGTACAGACGCAACTTCTGGCTCTTCGTGGCCATCGTCGCCGTGGTCCAGGTTCCCTACCAGTTGATCGCCGACCTGATCAGCCTGACCAGACCGGCCCAGCTACCCAAGGCGGCAGCTGGGCATCCCTTGACCCACGCCCAGCTGACCCTGACCCTGCATGACGCGGCCCTGGGACTGGGGGCGGGCGCCATCCTACTGGTGCTCACCGTGGCCGCCGTCGTGCCTCTGCAAACGGCCGCTTTCACGAAGGCTGTCTCAGATCGTTTCCTGGGCCGCCCCGCCAGCGCCGGAAGCTGCTACCGCTTCGCCGTCAAGAGGTGGGGCTCGCTCTTCGCCCTGGGCATGATCTACCTCGGCCTCTTCGTGGGGGCCCTGGTGGTGCTGCTCATCCTGGTGGTGCTGCTGTTGCTGCTGCTGGGGGCTGCCGGAGCCGCTCTCGCCGTCCTGCTGGGACTGATCGCCCTGGTGGTGGGCCTCATCTTCTACGTGCGGCTGTTGGTCGCCAGCCCGGCTCTGGTCCTGGAGGGCTGCCGGCCGTGGGACTCGATCCGGCGCAGCTGGGGGCTCACCTCGGGAAACTCCGGGCGGGCCTTCGGCGTGCTCGTCTCCTTGGTCCTGGTGGAGATCCTGGTGGGCGCATTGCTGGGGATCGTGGTGGGCCTGCCGGTCGGCCTGGTGGGGATAAACAGCGCCGCCGGGATCTTGATCCGCGATCTGGGCACTCTCATCATCGGAGTCCTGGTGGCGCCGATCCTGGCGGGGGGCCTGACCCTGCTCTACTTTGACCTGCGCATCCGCAAGGAGGCCTTCGACCTCGAGCTGCTGTCGCAGCAGCTGGCCCAGGGGCCAAGCTCTAGTTGAGGCGATGGCTCAGGCGGAGTCGCCTGGCCCCCCTGGCGATCCTGGTTTGGGTGCTTCTGATGACCCCAGCCCAGGCTGCATCCTCCCTGACCTCGCCTGCCATGGGGTTGGCGCGCGCCGAGGCCGCCCTTCAGGCCGGCCGCCCGAGCCTCGCCGCCGGCTACCTCCGCTCGCTGCGGGCCGAGGTTCCAGCGGCGCAGGTGGCGGTCAGCTCCTTGGACAGGGGCCACCTGGGCCGGGCCCTCGCCCAGGTCGAGTCGCTCAGGGCTGCGCTCGGGCTCGCCCCGCATCCCGGTTCGCAGGCGTCGCTCCGAACCGCTCTGGGTGCCGTCTACCGCAGCCCCGAGCTGGCGGCGCTGCACCGCCGACAGTCCCCGGCCAGCGCCTCCCTGCTGTCTGACCTAGGAGGCCTGCTGCTCCGTCTCCTGGCCGGGCTCTTTCACCTGGTGGGCCAGCCGGTGTGGCTGGTGCTGGCCCTGGCCGTCCTGGCGGTGGGCGCTCTTTCGGCGGCGCTCCTGCTGCACCGTGCCCGGGGCCGCCTGCCCCAAGCTCTGGAGGCCGCCATGGAGGTCTCTCCCGGGGAGATGGAGGTTCGGCCCGAGCGGCTCTTCGCCGAGGCCGACCAGATGCAGAGCCGCGGCAACTTCAAAGCGGCCGTCCGACTCTCCTTCCAGGCACTGCTGATAACCGCCAGCAGCAGCCGGGTGCTGGCGGTCGATCCCGCCTGGACCAACTCGGATCTGCTCCGGGCCGCCCGGCAGGTTGGCGACCTGGAGCCGCGCTTGCGGCCCCTGGTCCGGCAGTTCAACGCGGTCGTCTACGGGGGCCGGGACCCGGGCCCAGGTGGGTGCGCCGAGTTCACTCAATCCTGTCGCGCCACCGCGCTTGGGCTTCCCAGATGACTGTGCCGGGATGGCGGCCGTGGGCACTTCCAGCAGCGATCCTGGCGGCGGGAGCGATCCTCACCGTGGTCGTGAGCCCCGGTCCCCAGGTGGACAACTCCAACCCATCGAGCTGGGCCACGGGAGCGGCCGGCACCTGGGCCCTCTATCACCTCGCGGAGGGTGTGGGCGCCCACCCCTATCGGCTCACCGGCTCATCTTTCGCGTCGGCTCTCCAAGCGCCCGCGACCCTGGTGGAGGCGGGGCCGACAACTCCTTTCGACCCGGCTCAGGTGCGCGCTGTGACCCACTTCCTGCGATCCGGTGGCACTCTGGTCCTGGCCCTGCACAGGACCGGGATTGACCGCCCGCTTCTGCGGAGCCTGGGCATCTCTCTTGGCGCGAGCGTGGGTGCCGGCCCCTGGCACGCGCTGCTGCCACTGGGTGGGCGGTCGCACCTCCTGGTTGGTTCGGCCAAGGCGCTCTCGGTGGACTCCGCGGTTGCGTCGGCGATTCCACTCCTGGGGACGGTCGGCCATCCGGTCGCGCTGCTGGAGAGGGTGGGGCTGGGAAAGGCGGTGGTCCTGGACTCGGAGGCCATCCTCTCCAACTCCTTGTTGGACAGCGCCGGCAACGCCCAGTTCGCCGCTGCCGCCATGGGCCTGGGTCGCGGAACCAGGGTGGTCTTCGACGAGATCCATCACGGCTACAGCCTGGGAGATGGCGGCGAGGCCCTTCTCCTGGGCACTCCCCTGGGATTGGTGACGGTGCTCTGCGCGATCCTGCTCCTTGTCTTCCTGTTCAGCAGCGGGCGGCGGCTCGGGCGTCCACTCCCCCCGCCGGCATTGGTGGCGGTGAGGAGCACGGCCGACCACCTGGAGGCGGTCGCCCGACTTTACGCGCGCGCCGGCGACCGCCGAGCGGTCGCCGCCCACTACCTGGGGCAGCTGCGAGCCCGTATCGCAGCTGCCGGGCTGTCCCCAGCCACCCTCGAGCCGGCCTCTGCCGCATCCCTGAACGGGCTCATCTCAGACCTGGAGCTGGCCACAGAGCAGCCGGTGGCGCCGACTGAGCTGCGCCGGCTGGCCCGGTTGGCGGATCGGTTCGAGCGGGAGCTGCAGGGCCTCGGCCTTCCGAACCAGGAGGTTTCATGATGATGACCAGCTTGCTGAAGACCAGAGGTGAGTTCCTGGAGGCGGCCTCGAGAGTGCTGGTGGGGCCGACCGACAACCTGGATCTGTGCCTGTTGGCGCTCATAGTGGGCGGCCACGTGCTGCTGGAGGGTTTCCCGGGGACGGCCAAGACCCTCATGGCCAAGACCCTGGCCCGGCTCACCGCCGGCCGCTTCGCGCGCGTGCAGTTCACCCCCGATCTGCTTCCCGCGGACATCGTTGGCACGGTGATCTACAACCAGGCCAGGGCCGCCTTCGAAGTGCGCCCGGGACCGATCTTCACCGACGTCCTGCTCGCAGATGAGATCAACCGCAGCCCCGCCAAGACCCAGGCGGCCCTTCTGGAAGCGATGGAGGAGCGCCAGGTCACCCTGGATGGACTTGCCCGCCCTCTGGGCGACCACTTCACCGTGCTGGCCACCCAGAACCCCATCGAGCTGGAGGGAACCTTCCCGCTTCCCGAGGCGGAGCTGGACCGGTTTCTGATGAAGATCGAGGTGGGCTACCTGAGCTCGCAGGGAGAGCTGCAGCTGGCCCGCATGGTCGATCGGGGATTCGATGCGCACACCGCCGATGCCAACCTCGGTGATCCGATAATCACGAGGGAGGTCCTTCTGGCGCTCCGCACCGAGGTGGCTCGGGTCACCGTCTCCGACGATGTGATGGGCTATCTCACCGCGGTGGTGCAGGCGACCAGACAGGCTCCCGAGCTGGCGGTCGGCGCCAGCTCCCGGGCGACCGTGGCGCTGGTGCGGCTGGCCAAGGCGAGAGCCGCCGCGCTCGGTCGCGACTACGTGGAGCCCGACGACGTCAAGGAGCTCTGCCTGCCCGTCCTCCGGCACCGGGTCCAGCGCCGCCCGGAGGCGGAGATGCAGGGGCTGGGCGAGCAGGAGGTTGTGGAGCGGGTGCTGGGTCGAGTCCCGGTGCCCCGGTAGGAGGAGTCGGTGACCCCGAGGGCTCTTTGGCTTGGTCTGGCCTGTCTCGGCGTGGTCCTGGCCGGGGCCGGGATCGGCTGGCTGACCCCTCTGGGCCTAGTCCTGCTGTCGGCGTGGGTCCTCGCCTGCCTTTGGGACTGGCGGTCGGCGCCGGACCCCGCGGACTGGCGGGTCACCAGGGATCACCCGCCCGCGCTGGCGCTTGGCGCGGACAACCAGATCTGGCTCAACCTCTGGGTGAGGGCCCCACGGCCATGCGCGGTCGAGGTGCGGGACGAGACCCCGGCGGAGATCGAGTGCCGCCCGACGCTGCTCAATGTTGCGCTGGAGCCTGCCCGGGTGACCAGGGTGGGCTACATCGCATCACCCGGGCGCCGAGGGAGCTACGCGTTTGGGAGGATCGTGGTCAGGACCGCAGGGCCGCTGGGCCTGTGGCGGCGCCAGGTGGCGGTGCCGGCCGGCGAGCAGATTCCCGTGTACCCGGCCCTGGCCGCCATCGGGCGATGGGAGGGGTTGGTGCGCCGGGGTGCCCTCCAGGAGATGGGCGTCCGCAGCTGGCGCCTCTACGGCGAGGGCACCGAGTTCGCGGGCCTGCGGGACTACGCGCCGGGCGACGACCCCCGCCGGATCAACTGGCGGGCCAGCGCCCGAATGGCCAGGCCGATGACCAGCGAGTTCGAACCCGAGCGCTCCCGGCCGATCTGGCTGGTCCTGGACTGCGGCCGGCTGATGGCCGGCGGCCAGGCTGGGCTCACCAAGCTGGACACGGCCCTTTCGGCAGCCCTCCTGCTCGCCTGGGTGGCCCTGTTCCGAGGTGACCGGGTGGGAGCGCTGGCGGTGGCGGGCGACGTCGTCGCCGAGATCTCGATGCGGGGCGGACGCAGCCACTACCGACGCCTCCTGGACGGTCTGGTCGCGGTGGCCCCGCAGCCGGTCGATCCCGACTGGGAGCTGCTGACCGCCCAGCTGCGCCGGAGGCAGGGTCCACGCTCGCTGGTCGTGCTCTTCACCGACCTGGGGGATCCCCGGGTGGCCCGGGAGCTGGCCGCGGCAGGGTCCAGCCTCCGCCCCCGGCACCTGCCCCTGGTGGTTACCCAGCGGGACCCGGTTCTGGAGCGGGCCTCCACCGCCAGCCCCCAGGACGACCGGGCCCTCTACCGGCGCGCCGCCGCCGTCGCCTATCTCGAAGAGCGCTCCCGCGCCTTGCGAGGATTGAGGAGCCTGGGGGTGATGACGGTGGACAGCGGCCCTGAGGGGATCACTCCTCAGCTGGTGAACCGCTACCTGGAGTTGAAGGGACGGGGTCTGCTGTGACAGAGGTGGGCCGGGGCTCGGCCATCTGCTCCAGGGTCCGGATCACATCTCTGGTGATCTGCGATGGCGTCGACGCTCCCGAGGTCACCCCGACCCGCCTCGCCCCGGAGAACCACTCTTCCTGGAGGTCTGCGGCGGTGTCCACCAGGTAGGCGGGCCGATGGGCCAGCTCCTGGACCACCTGGACCAAGCGCTTGGTGTTGCTGCTTCTGGAGCTGCCCACCACCACCACCACGTCACACGCCGCCGCTGCCTCGACCGCGGCCTGCTGGCGCTCCTGGGTGGCGTTGCAGATCTCGTTGTGCACCTCGATGCGGGGGAATCGCTCCCGGAGCCGTTCGATGATCGCCTTGGTGTCCCACACCGAGAGGGTGGTCTGGGTGGTGACCGCCAGCTTCTCTCCGGTCAGTTCCAGGCCTTCCACGTCGGCCAGCGTCTCCACCAGGTGCAACGCCTCGGGGGCTTCCCCCCCCACGCCCTCCGGCTCGGGGTGACCACGCCGGCCGATGTAGACGATCTCGTAGCCGTCCATGCTCAGGCGGCGGACCAGGTCGTGGGTCCTGATCACGTCGGTGCAGGTTGCGTCAACCACGTTGAGCCCCTTGGCGAGGGCACGTTCCTTCACCTCCGGGGAGACTCCATGGGCGGTGAGCACCACCGTGCCGCTGTCCACCTGGTCCAGGGCCTCCAGGCGTGACGGGGCGTCCACCAGCCGCACACCCCTGTCCGCGAACTCCCGGGTCACGTGCTCGTTGTGAACCAGGTATCCGAGCATGGCGACCGGCTCGTCGGGGTGTTCTTCGGAGGCCACTCGCAGCGCCCGAATCGCCTCCACCACCCCGTGGCAGTAGCCGCGAGGGGTGATCTTCACCACCTCCATCAACCTGATCCTACCAGTCGCTGGAGACTGGGCCCGGGGTCGGCGTGCCCGGCCGGAGCCCGGGACCTCTGCCTCTACCGGCCAGCAGGAGCCAGGCGTACAGCAGGATCCCGGAAAGGGCTCCCACCCCCAGCTTCAGCTGCGGAGGCAGTCCGGACGGGGTCACGAACCCCTCGATCATGCCAGCCACCACCAGCAGGCATGAGATGCCCAGCGCCAGCTCCACCGCGGGGCGGGCGGCCAGGGTCAGGGCGGCGGCTCGTGAGTTCAGTCCCGGGCGCAGAAGGGAGTCTCCCAGGCTCAGGCCGGCACCCGCCGCGGTGCAGATCACGGTCAGCTCGATGACCCCGTGGGGGACTATCAGGGCCCAGAACTGGAGATCGAGCCCGGCCGAGTGGCTGGCGCTCGCCAGCACCCCCAGCATGAAGCCGTTCTCAAGCAACAGGGCGACCGTGGGCACGCCCAGGAACAGACCGAGGACGCAGGCGAGGGCCGCCACCCGGATGTTGTTCTGGATGATGAAGGCGGATAGCTGGGAGCTGAACTGGCCGCTCAAGGCCAGGGGATTGCCGACGTGGTGGGAGTCGACGCTCGCTTGGAAGCCGGCCGGAAGTAGGCCCACCAGGTCCGGTCGCAGGGCCACGGCCGCCCAACCTGCCGCAGTTCCCGCGGCCAGACAGAAGGCTGCGAAGGCGGTGTAGGGGGCCAGCTGACGAAACCGGCGGGGCAGGCCCCATGCGAAGAAGCCTGGCAACGCCCCCAGCCCGGGGCTGGCGCGTCGGTACAGGAGCGGCTGGGCGGTGGTGAGCAGGGTCTGCAGGTAGGCTGGGAGCTCGGAGCCCGGATAGTCACGCCTGGATGTCGCGAGGTCGCCGCTCACCAGGCGGATCAGGGATGCCAGCCGGTCCACCTCGGCTGCCGAAGCCCGTCTCACCCGCCGGCCCCGCAAATGCTCGCAGAGGGTGACCAGTTCATCCCAGAGCGGTCGCCGCTCGGCCACGAACTGTTCCGGTGGCCTCACCGAACCACAACCTTCCGACGAGTCGGGCTCACGGTGTCGCGCTCCGGCTTAAGATGCCGACCGAGCATGCAGCAGGGATTCGGGTATCGGACTCCGGAGAGCCTCGTCCTCTCCCAGCCGGTGGCGGGCATCGGGTCGAGGGGGCTGGCGGCGGCGGTCGACTCGGTCATCATCCTGATCCTCATGCTGGCCCTGGTCTTCGGGGCCCTGGCCATGAACGCGATTTCGCCCTCGGCCCATGCCCTGGGGCCGCTGCTGATCCCCATTGTTGTGGTGGCCTCGGTGGTGCCGGTGGTCTACTACGTGGTCTGCGAGGTCTCCACCGCCGGGCGCTCGCCCGGCAAGTTGATCTTCGGCCTGCGCGTGGTCGACCTGCAGGGCGTTCCCGTCGGGCTGGCCGACTCCATGGTGCGAAACCTCATCAGGATCTTGGACTTTCTCCCCCTTCTGTACGGGATCGGGGTTGTCGCCATGTTCGCCGGCCGGCAGCCTCGCCGTCTCGGCGACCTGGCGGCTGGAACAGTGGTGGTCCACGACCATGGGGTGCGTCGCCTCCAGGCGGCCGCAGCTCCGGTGGGGCCGGCTCCCACAGCGTTGGTGGACCCCGGCCCACCCCTTGCCGCCCTGCAGCGATGCGGCCGCTTCGAGCTGGACCTGGTGGGGGAGTTCCTGCGCCGCCCCGGCCTCACCCCGGAACGGCGCAGGAAGGTGGCGCGGGAGCTGGTCGCCGCATTGTCGGCCCGCGCGGGCGCGGCCCTTGATGCCGGCGCCGAGTCCGAGGACCCGGTGCATCTACTGGAGCGGTCCTACCTGCAACTCAGGCAGCGCCTCAGCGGTCCCTGAACGCCCCCTCCCTCCGCAGGGCGGGCAGCCGCAGCCGCCGGGTCCGAGACGAAGGGCCCTGGTCTCCATCGCGGGTGGGCTCGTCTAGTTCAGGCGCTTCCCTGTCCCGCTCCGGCGTCCTCTGCCGCTGCGACTCCAGGTTGCGCCGTACGGTGGCTGGGCGCCGGGACGCCTCGACCAGGGACTCCATGAAGGCCCAGGAGCGGTAGGCGGCGTAGGCGGCCAGTCCGAGCATGGTGATGGAGGCAACCACGTTGAGGAGCCCGGCCAGCGGGGGCACCAAGATCGAGATGGCCGCGCAGCCGCCGATCAGCGCCAGCCCGGTCCTGAACCTGTGCTTCGCCATCGGCAAAGGGAGTCCGCTCGACCCACTTGGCGGGGTGGGGGTCAGGTTAGGATGGTGGCTCTGAGCGCTCTTACTCGTCCCGACCACGGGACCGGCCCCCATCCCCACCGCAGTTGGCTCCACCTGCTGGCAGTGGAGCCCGACTACCTGCCCTCAGACGAGGTGCTGGAGGAGGTCCGCTCGGCTCTGATCCGCTCCGGATTGGCGAGGGAAGCGCCCGACGGGGCCTTGGGCCCGGGGCCAGACTTCATCCGCAGCCTGGGAGCTCGGGTCGCCACCACGGTGCCGCTGGCTTCTGGTACGCCTCGGGGATCCGTAACCGTGGAGGCCGGAGTCTGGCGCTGCTATGCCGACCCCGGGCCGGCTGGTTTCCAGTCCGACCCGGTGACCGCCTATCTGGCCCCCTGCCCCGCTTGCGCGGCGACGCTGAACTTCTTCCTGCTGCGATTCCCCCACCTGGACCCCTACCAGGCGGTCTGTCCTGAGTGTGGGTCGACCGTCTCGGTCCTGGACCTTCCCTGGGCCCCTGACCTGCCCACGGGCAGGTTCGAGGTGACCTTCGGCGACCTGGACTCACGTCCTTCCCTGCGCGCCCACCCGGTCTTCGCCGAGCTGGAGCGGATCATCACAGTCCCCCTCAGGGAGGCGCACGTCACCCTCTGACCGGGGCCGCTCAGGAGAGGTCGATGACGGCGGTGCGGACGTCGGACATATCCATGAGGGTCCACTTGCCCCCGATCCGCCCCCACCCGCTGCGCTTGCCGCCGGCGCCACCGAACGGCATGTTGATATCCCAGTAGTCGGTGGTGTCGTTCACGATCACCTGACCGACCTGCAGCCGTTCGGCGAAGTGAAATGCTCTGGCGAGGTCGCGGGTGAAGACGGCCGCCTGCAGCCCCAGGTCGTCGGAGTTGGCAAGCTCCAAGAGCTCCCGGTCGCCGCCCGCGACCGTGATCGGCAGCAGGGGCCCGAACGACTCCTCCCGGAAGGCGGCCATCTCGGGAGCGACCCCGTCCAAAACGGTGTACTGGTAATAGAGCTCGGTGGGCATGCCGGCCTGTCGTGAGCCGCCGACAAGTGGCCGTGCCCCCCGGCTGATGGCGTCCGCCAGATGCCGATCCATCTTGGCAGCCACACTCTCGTTGTTGAGCGGGCCGAGGTTGACTTCGGGGTCGAAAGGATCCCCCAGGCGGACCATCTCCGCCGCCGACAGGCATGCCTCCAGGAATTGCTGGTGCACGGACCGGTCCACCAGGGCTCTTTCGGTGGCGCAACACACCTGCCCCGAGCAGAGGTAGGCGCCGTAGGTGGCGGCGCGAGCCGCCCGTTCGATGTCGGCGTCGGCGCAGACCACAATCGGCCCGTTCCCAGAGCACTCCATGATGGTCCGGCGCAGACCCGCCGTCGCCTGGATCCGGGTCCCGGTGGCCGACGAGCCGATGAAGCCGATGGCGTCGAAGCCCGGCTCCTGGAGCATCATCTCGCCGACCGCGCCATCGCCGGGCACGATGTTGACCAGACCTCTGGGCAAGCCGGCCTCCTCGAAGGCCGCGACCGACGCCAGCACCGCCGCGCAGGTGTGGGCGGGGGGCTTGACCACCAAGGCGTTGCCCGTCGCCAGCCCCGGAGCCACGAACTCGGCCATCATCAGGACGGGGAAGTTCCAGGGCGTGATGATCGCCCAGGTGCCGACCGGGCTGCGGAAGGTGAGCATCCGCTTGTTGGGATCGGTCACCGGCAGCGTCTCGCCGCTGAGCCGCACCAGGTCCTCGGCGTGGAGATGGAAGAGTCGCGCCGCCTCCTCGATGTCACTTATCGACTCGGCCAGCGGCTTGCCCTGCTCCATGGTCTGCAGGCTCGCCAGCCCGGCTGCTCGGGAGTGCAGCGCCTCGCCGATGCGGTGGCACATCTCCGCCCGCTGGAATGCCCCCTGCTCTGCCCATTTCATCTGCGCCGCGCGGGCCGCCGTCACCGCCCTGGATACGTCGGCTCTGGTCGGCACCGGCACGGAGGCGACCACCTGACCGGTCACAGGGCTCACCAGGGGGACCTGCCGCTCCGTCTCCGCCCACTCCCCGTCGATGTAGAGGCGCAGTCGGATCGGCTCGGCCAAAATCTCGCGGCCGGCTCGCTCAGCGAAGGTGAGGGTCATCTGTTCGTCTCCTGATGTTGGCATTCCGGCCTGACTCGGCGGGCAGCGTGGGCCTCCGGCCTCAGCGCTGCTGCAGCCGCTTTTCCACCACGTCGCGAAGGCCGTCGCCCATCACGTTTATGGCGATCACGGTCAGCACGATCAGCAGACCCGCCGGCCACAGCTCCCACCAGTAGCCGTTGAACAGGTTGTTGATGCCGGTGGTGAGCAGCTGCCCCCAGCTGGTGGCCGGCGGTGGCACCCCGAGTCCCAGGAAGCTGATGGCGGCGAAGGTGAGGATCGCGTCGGCCACCTTCAGGGTTCCGTTCACCACCACCACCCCCAGGGCGTTGGGCAGCAGGTGACGGAACACGATCCTCCAAGAGCCGCCTCCGAAGCAGCGTGCGGCGGCAACGTAGTCGCGGGTGCGCAGGCTGAGAACCTCGCCCCGCACCAGCCGCGCGGTGCTGAGCCAGCTCACGGAGGCGATGGCCAGGATGATGACCGGCAGCGAGGGTTGCACCAGGGCCGCCAGCAGGACCACGAAGAACAGGAACGGGATGGAGAGCATGGCGTCGACGATCCGCATCATCAGGGCATCGAGCACGCCTCCAATCAGGCCCGCGATGGCGCCCCAGAGCGTCCCGAAGACGGTTGCGATCGCCGCCACCGCCAGGGCGACCTCCAGGGTCGACTGGCCCCCCAGCATCAGCCGCCCCAGGGTGTCCCGGCCCTCCGGGCTGGTGCCGAGCAGGTGGCTCGGGGAGGGACTGAGGTTGCCGTTCAAAAGGTTGGTGGAGACCTGATTGGTCTGGTAGAGGAGGGGTCCCAGGTAGCAGAAGATCAGCACCAGCACCAGAAACACCGCTCCCCCCAGGGCGATCCGGTTGCTGGCATAGACGCGCAGGTTCTCCGCCAGCAGCCTTGGCGAGTGCCACTCCTCGATCTCATCTTGGCCGCCGCCCCCCGCCCTGCCGCCGCCGGGAATGGCGGCCGTCCTATCCAGGGCCAGGGATGTCGCGGCTGATATGGGCGCGTCGGTCGCCTCAGGCATATCGAATCCTCGGGTCGAGAACCATGTAGAGCAGGTCCGCCACCAGGTTGCCGACGACGACCGCGGTGCTGATCAAGAGGATCACGCCCAGGAGAACGGGATAGTCGCGGTCCTGGGCCCCGTTCCAGAAGAGCAGGCCGGTGCCCGGGAAGTCAAAGAGCGCCTCCACGATCAGGGATCCGCTGATCACATACGGGAAGCTGATCCCGATCAGGCTGACGGTGGGCAGCATCGAGTTGCGCAGCACGTGGCGGCTCAGAACCCGGCCCCAGCCCGCTCCCTTGGAACGGGCGGTGCGCACGTAGTCCTCCAGCAGGTTGTCGATCACCGCCGACCGCATGTAGCGGCTGAAGTAGGCCACGTTTCCCAGCATCAGGGTGCCGGTGGGGAGCACCAGGGCGCTCACGCTATCCCCGAAGTTCACGCCGAAGTGGATCGCCGTGGGTGGCAGGAGGTTGAACTCGATGTTGAACAGGATGATCCCGATCACTCCCAGCAAGAAGCTGGGCATTGAGTACAGCGCCAAGAGCAGGAAGGAGAGACCGTAGTCGATGTCACGGTTGCGGCGGATGCCCTGGATCAGCCCCAGCGGGATCGACAGCGCTATCGCCAGGAACAGAGCGATGCCGACCATCAGCAGGTCGCGGGGAAAGTACTCTGCCAGCAGTGTGGAGACCGGGGAATTCAGCTTGTAGGAGAAGCCGAGGTTGCCGTGCAGCGCCTGCCAGAGCCAGATCCCGTACTGGACAGGCAGCGGTCTGTTGAGTCCCTCCTGCGCCGCCAACTGGGCCACCGCGTGAGGGCTTGCCTTGGGCCCCAGTTGGGCGCGCACCAGCCCTCCGGGCAGCAGGTGGAGAAGGGTGAAGACCAGGATGCTGACCAGCAGCATGACCAGTATCGACTGCAGCAGCCGCTGCACGATGTAGCGGGTCACCGCCTCCCCTCCCCCGGATGCGCCCCCAGTGCTGAAGCTGAGACGGTCACACCGTGCCTCGATCGTAGACCGTCCTGCCACCGACCATGGTCAACTCCACGGTCGCCTGCGGCAGCGCTGTCGGCTCCAGGGTAAACGGGTCGGCCGCCAACACCACCAGGTCCGCCTGCTTGCCGGGGCTCAGGGTCCCCGTGGTCGCCTCCAGGTGGTTCACGAAGGCC
>JAJZJU010000112.1 GCA_021809895.1 bacterium | reverse complement strand
TCATCGCCCCCGAACCCGACGCCGATCGCGCCGAACCCAACTGCGCCGTCATCTCGACGTACCCTGACACGAGCTCTTCCCCCGAGCACCACCACCACCACTCCCAAGCGGCTCCAACCTGCCCAGCCTTGAGACGGTCGCCCCACCGCTCTATTCGGCCCGCGGCGGGCGGATCATACCAGCGCCCGAGCCCCACGGCGAAACTCGGGCGCTGGTAGGAGGGCGTGATCAGGAACGAAGCGCGCGCGCCATCTCTTCGAAGTTGTCCACGTAGCGCTGGACATCAGCCTCGGTGTGCTGGACCGAGAGTGTCCAGTTCTCCTCCGCCCCGGGCGCCATCAGAACGCCGCGATTCGATTGGTAGAGCCAGGAGAGGTAGGAGTAGGCCTTGTCGATCTGGAGGTAGTCGCGGTAGTTCCGCACCGGATCGCGACGATAGGTCACGCACCCGCGAGCGCCGATCGTGATCACGTGGAAGGGGAGCTCGTGCTCGCCGATCACCCGCTCCAGTCCGCCTCGGAGCACCTCGTCCAGGGCCTCGAAGTGGGCATAGGCCAGCGGTGTCAGCACCTCCATCAGGGTGGCTCTGGAAGCCGCCATCGTGAGGGCGTTGCCGTTGAAGGTGCCCATCTGGCTCACCCGGCCCTCGGCCACCAGGGCCATGACGTCGGCGCGGGCGCCGACGGCCCCGCAGGGTAGCCCACCCCCTATCGCCTTGGCCAGACACACGATGTCCGGCACCACTGAGAAGGTCTCGGTGGCCCCCCCCGACGAGAGCGTGACCCCCGTCTTCACCTCGTCGAATATCAACAGCGCCTGGTGACGGTGGGCGATCTCCTTCAAGCCCTGCAGGTAGCCGGCTTGGGGCAGGACCATCCCGATGTTCATCATGGCCGGCTCCACGATGATGCAGGCGATCTCGCCGGGATGTTTGGCGAAGGCGCGCTCCGCAGCCTCCAGATCGTTGAACGGGATGACGGTCACAAGCTCGACCACGGCCTTAGGAATGCCCTCCGATTGGGGTACCGAGTTGGGCGCGTCAGCCGGTCCCATCAGCTCAGGCTTGGGCTCCACCGAGACCATCAGGGAGTCGTGGTGGCCGTGGTAGGTGGCCTCGATTTTCACCACTCTCTCCCGGCCGGTGAACCCCCTGGCCATCCGGATCGCATCCAGGGTGGTCTCGGTGCCGCTGTTGCCGAATCGCCACTGCGGCTGCTGGAACCGTCTCGACAGCTCCTCGGCGACCACGATGAAGTCCTCGGTCGGTTGGGCGAAATGAGTTCCGTCACCCGCCCGACGGCGGATCGCCTCCACCACGGCGGGGTGGGCGTGTCCGACCACGTTGACCCCGAAGCCGTTGTGGAAGTCGGCGTATTGGTTGCCATCAGCGTCCCATACCTGACTGCCCTGGCCCCGGTCGACGAAGATTGGGTAGGGAGGGCTGTCCTGAAACGAGGAGGGAACACCCCCAGGGCTGTGACGGCGAGCTCGCTCCACCAGATCGTGCGACCTGGGGCGGCGGCGGCGGAACTCCTCCTCCTCCCGCGCTGTCAGCTCGGCGATCCTGGCCGAGGCCGGGGCATCACCGGTCATGCTCATCACAAAACTCCTTCACTGGGCTCCGTTCTCGACGCAGCCTAATCCTTGCTTGGTGCTCGGGTGGACCGATCTGCTGCGAGTGAGCAGCGGCCCACCATGGCGCCTCCCACTCGTCGACCGCCAGGAGCCGCGTCAGGTGGGAGCAGAAGGAGGCCTCCGCCTGGTCAGAGCGCTCCTGCCACTGACGACGCGGTCTGGTGCCTGCCCGGCCCAGGCGGTACTGGCTGGTGGTCGGGACCGGTCAGACAGGGCCACTTGGTGGGAGAGACCGCGCATAGGCATGGCCTCCACTCTAGGCGTGGCGTGAGAGGTCCGCCATGTGTTGCTCTGCCAGTTTCTACTCTGCAAACTGTGCTCCTTGGACAATGCGTAGGGCAGGGGCGATCCACCTATCATCGGGCGGAAGTGGCTGAATCCATCCCGGTCCCGTCGGACCCCAGGCAGGCTCCAGGGTTCTGGATGGAGGATGCTGGCCCCTCCACCCCACGGCCTCCCCTGAATGGGTCTGTCGAGGTTGACGTGGTGATCGTGGGCGCGGGGTTCACCGGGCTCTGGACCGCGTATGAGCTGCTGCGGCGAGACCCGTACCTGAAGGTGATGGTGCTCGAGAGGGAGACCGTGGGGTTCGGCGCTTCCGGCCGCAACGGAAGCTGGTGCGTCCCCGAGCTCAATTCCGGACCCGCGCTGCTGGCGCGGAGGTTCGGCCGGGAGCGCGCCATCGCCCTCTACCAGGCCATGTGCGACACGGTCGACCACATCGGACGGACCTGCGAGCTGGAGAGCATCCCCGCCAGCTTCGAGAAGGCGGGGATGCTGCTCGTGGCCAGGGGGTCCGGCCAGCTGCCGGCTCTTCGAGCGGCGCAACGGGAGTATGAGGAGTACGGGCTGGGCGACAACCACCATCTGGTGGGACCGACCGATGTCCAGGGCGTCCCCCGGGTGGCGGGAATGGAGGCCGCCATCTTCACCCCCGAAGGGGCTTGCCTCCACCCCGGCCGGCTGGTCAGAGGCCTGGCGGCGGCGGTCGAGGGCCGGGGAGGGGTCGTTCACGAGGGGACGCCTGTCACCTCGATCGTCACGGGCCGTAGGCCGGCGGTTGAGACCTCCTTCGGACGGGTCCAGGCGGAGGTGGTGGTGCTGGCCCTGGAGGCATACCTGGCGGAGTTTCCGGGCGAGCACCGGCGCGTGTTACCCATCTACTCCCTGATCGACGTGACCGAGCCCCTCTCAGACCAGCAGCTCGCTCAGATCAACTGGAGGACTCGGGTTTGCGTTTCGTCGATGCGACTCACCGTCGATTATCTGGCCCTCACCCCTGATCAGCGGATCCTGGTCGGCGGCCGCGGAGCGCCCTACCGATTCGGGTCCAAAATCGCGGGTGGCAGCGAGGCCCACGCGAGGACCCACATTGGCCTGCGCACGATGTTTCGGAGCTGGTTCCCGGAGCTGGGGGAGGTGCGCTTCACCCACTCCTGGGGCGGGGTCCTGGGAATGCCGCGCGACTGGATCCCTCAGGTCCGTCTGGACCGGTCCACGGGCATCGCCACCGCCTACGGTTACACCGGCCACGGGGTTGCCACCGCGAGCCTGGCGGGACGGATCCTGACCGACCTGATCACCGGCACCGACTCTTCGCTGATCGAGCTGCCCATCGTGGGACACCGCTCCAAACTCTGGGAGTCCGAGCCGCTGAGGTGGCTGGCCCTGCGCTACACCCAGTCGGCGCTCGCCCATCTCGATGCCCGAGCCGAGGCAGGCGGCAGGCCGCCGTCGGGGAGGACGATCGCCGAGAGGCTGGCCTCCCACTGAGCGTCCCGCCTGTTACCGGCCACAGAATTGTGGTCCCTCCACAATTTGGCGATTTCGGATTTGGGCTAGCGATACATGGACCCGCCACGGGCTCGGGCCTACAGTCGGGAGGTTCCCGGCGACCTCGGATTGGCGAGCCGATTGGCCCAGGAGACGTACGGCCGGAACCGGCGCGATCGGCGAACTGAATCCCGAGCTCCTGATGGCTCCATCCGGTCCGATGGGTCGTTCCAGGGGAGAGTGGCGGTAAGTATGAGGAGCGGTCGATGAGAGCAACTCCGGGAGTGAGTGAGAGATCCACACCGGCCTCGAGTGAGCGAGGGCTGGGATCCGCTTTGCGGACCATGCGGAAGATGCCCAGGCGACGCCACACGGCGGCCATCGCGCTGGTCGCAGGACTCGGCGTCCTGGTGGCGGCGTGCGGCAGCACCACCGGATCTTCATCGAGCTCGAGCAATAGCATCGCTCAGACTCCCGCAACCGGGGGCACACCGACCACCGGGGGGGTCGCCAGCTACGCGCTTCCCATAGGAGAGGACTTCTCCTGGATCTTCCCCATCGAGAACCAGGCCAACTACGAGGACTGGAACTCCAACGTGGAGGGCGGGATGTGGCGGCCGCTGTACTTCGCGGGCGGCGCGGGCAAGTCAGGCGTCAACTACGGGCTCTCGCTGGCCAACCCACCCGTCTACTCCAACGGCAACAAGACCGTCACCGTGACCTTGAAGCGGGGGTACACCTGGTCGGACGGGACCCCGGTGACCACCGCTGACGTGCGCTTGTTCTTCGAGCTCCTGTCCGCCGGTAAGAACAAGGACGGGGCATACCTCCCTGGCGAGATGCCGGACGATATCAGCAGCATCTCCTACAACGGCCCCTACCAGTTCACCCTGAACCTGAACCAGTCATACAACCCTCAGTGGTTCACCGGCAACCAGCTGACCTGGATCTACCCCCTTCCCCAGCAGGCTTGGGACAAGACCTGCCTGAGCTGCGCCGACGGTCACAACGCCTCGACCCCGACGGGCGCCAAGGCTGTCTTCAACTTCCTCTACGGACAGTCGGAGAAGCTGAGCACCTACGCCACCAACCCCCTCTGGAAGGTGGTCGACGGTCCCTGGGTCATCAAGTCCTTCGACCCCACCACCTACACCGCTCAGTTCTCAGCCAACACTCATTACACCGGCGCGGGCAAGCCCAGGCTGAGCGGCTACCAGATCTACAGCTTCCCCTCCGACACCTCTGAGGTGGATGCATTGCGCTCCGGAGCAGTCACCTTCGGTTTCCTGCCCTTCACCGACATCTCCCTGGCCAGCTACTTCAAGCAGCACGGCTACACCGTCACCCCCTGGCCAGTGTTCTACAACGAGACGGTGGAGCTCGGCTTCACGAACAAGACCTGGGGACCGCTGGTCAAGCAGCTCTACATCAGGCAGGCCCTGCAGCATCTGATCAACGAGCAGCTGTACCTGCAGCGGACCCTGCACGGCTTTGGCCTTCCCGTCTACGGTCCGGCGCCCAATTACCCCGGCTCGAACCTGGTCAGCCCCCAGACTCGCACCGACCCCTACCCCTACAGCATCGCCTCAGCCAAGCAGTTGCTGGCTGCCCACGGCTGGGCCCAGGGTTCCGGCGGGATCGACGTCTGCAAGCGTCCGGGCACAGCCAGCAACGAGTGCGGCGCGGGGATCGCCAAGGGCAAGCAGCTGAGCTTCCTCTTCATGT
This sequence comes from bacterium, assembly GCA_021809895.1. GTDB lineage: Bacteria > Chloroflexota > Dormibacteria > Aeolococcales > Bog-877 > AG-12. The sequence goes on along the minus strand of JAJZJU010000112.1, from coordinate 2,097 downwards.
ACGCGACCGGAACCCCGAGCTTCCTGGCCCAGGTTGAGGCTTTTGCCACGGCGGCCAAGTCGGCGGGGATCGGGATCACCCTGGACGGGCAGACCCAGAACACTATGTTCTCCATCGGGGGCACCTGCCCCAACTCGCCGCCCTGCAACTGGGGGCTGCTCGCGTACAGCGGCTTCATGTGGGACTTCGGCCAGTATGAGATCCTCCCCGTGGGCGGCAACCAGTTCGGCCAGGGTAACTACTGGGCAGGCGGCTACAGCTCCACCACCGCCCAGAAACTCATCAACGCGGCTCACACCCAGCCCGGACTGTCGTCGCTGTATGCCGTCGAAAACTATCTTTCCAAGAACGAAGCCTCCCTCTGGTGGCCGGTCGCCGACTACGAGATAGTGGTGGCCAAGAACAATCTGCGCGGCTGGTATCCGCTCAACCCATACGCCAACTACCATCCCTCCAGCTGGTACTTCGTAAAGTAGGGAGAGTTCCTTGGGTCAAGACCAGGGTCTTCTCGTCACGGGTGGCCCAATCTGGACCGGCTCATCGGAAGTTCCCTGGGTCGAGGCTCTGGCGGTGCGCGACGGGAGAGTTGCCGCCGCCGGGCCCCTGACCCGAGCCGTCGAGGCGCTGGACCCGCGCCACGAGACCCTGGACTTGCATGGGCGAGCCGTCGTCCCGGCCTTCCAGGACGCCCACTGCCATCCCATCCACGGTGGATTCCAGCAGCGTAGCTGCAACCTGGACGGGCGGCTCACCACTGAGAGCTGCCAGGAAGCCGTGGTGGCCTACATGAGAACGCATCCTGGAGACGGCTGGATCAGCGGCATGGGCTGGTCCATGGAGACATTCCCAGGAGGAACTCCGCACCGACTGGTGCTTGACTCAGTCACCGGGAGCAGGCCCGCGTACCTCACCAATCGCGACGGGCACAGCGCCTGGGTCAACTCCGCGGCCCTCGCGCTCGCCGGCATCGACCGCGACACGCCCGACCCTGAGCACGGACGTATCGAGCGGGACCCGGCCGGCGCCCCTCAGGGCACCCTCCACGAGAGCGCGATGGAGCTGGTGAGCAGGCTCTTGCCCAGGCCATCCGAGGATGAAGCGGTGGCGGCGTTGCTGCAGGCCCAGCGCCACCTCCACAGTCTGGGGATATCCGGCTGGCAGGACGCGATGGTGGACCGACAGACGGAGCGCGCCTACTCCCTGGTGGCTGGGGCCGGCACGCTTACGGCCAGGGTTCGCATGGCCCTCTGGTGGGAACGTGAGCGCGGCCTCGACCAGGTGGATGAGCTGGTGGCGCGCAGAGCGCGCCTGCGGGCCGAGGGGCTGAATGCCGGCAGCGTCAAGATCATGCTCGACGGGGTGATGGAGACATTCACCGCGGCCACCCTGGAGCCCTACCGGAGCCAAGGCCAAGCCGGGGAGGCGCGGGAACGCGGCTCGGGCCACCTTTTCCTGGAGCCCGAGCTGGCCCGATCCGCGACCGAAGCCCTCGACCGGCTCCACTTCCAGGTCCACTTCCATGCGATTGGAGACCGAGCGGTCAGGCTCGCCCTCGATGCGGTTGAGGCATCGCGGCGTGAGGGGCCCACGTTGGGCTTCGAGCCACGCCACCACATCGCCCACATCCAGTTGATCCACCCCCACGACCTTCCTCGCTTCCACAAGCTGGGGGTCGTCGCCAACATGCAACCCTTCTGGGCCCGCCACGACCCCCAGATGGACGAGCTGACCATCCCCTTCCTGGGGCCGGAGCGAACCGGCCAGCAGTATCCCTTCCGCAGCCTTGCGGACAGGGGGGCGGTCCTGGCGGGGGGGTCCGACTGGCCGGTCTCCACCGCCAATCCGCTAGAGGAGATCGCGGTCGCCGTCGGCCGGGTCGGTCCCGGGGGGGATGGCCCAACCAGAGAACCGTTTCTTCCCGCAGAATGCCTTCCACTGGCGACCGCGTTCTCGGCGTTCACCGCTGGCTCGGCCTTCGTGAACCACCTGGAGGCGACCACGGGGACCCTGAGCCCCGGCAAGCAGGCGGACCTGGTGGTGTTGGCGGCCGACCCGTTTACCCTGGAGCCGACAGCGCTGCCGCAGGCGACCGTGGAG
>JAJZJU010000111.1 GCA_021809895.1 bacterium | reverse complement strand
GCCAGAGGGAGGGTCCTGCCCACTCCTGGCGCTGGCTCGATCTCGGTGAGCCCTGCGGGCAACTCTCGATGCTCTGCCAGAAAGGCGGCCACCTGACGGGTGCGGTTGCGCACCTCGACTTTAGATGTCCCCTCGGGTGCCGCGTCCCAGAGACCGTCCCACTCCTCGGATGTCCGCTTGGTGTGATCCGCCGGCCAGGTAGCCACTGTCGCATCGAGGATCGCCCGCCGGTGCAGCGCCAGGCGGAGGGCTCTGCCGACCAGCTCCTCCGCCATCCGTAGGTGCCGGTCCGAGAGGTAGGTGCCGGGCGCTGGGTTCGCTGTCCAGCCGAGGCGACGCATGGCCATGTACGCGTTACTGGGAAGCTCGCGCCCATCTGGACCAATGCCGGCTGCGATCGTGTCCAGGTCTGCCTCGTTCCAGTGCTCATCCAGTATCTGGACAGCCATGCCTGCCACGAGGTCCATCAGCCAGCGTGAGCGCTGCGCCAGTTCAGCGACCGGGAGGATCTTCCCACTCGCTGCTTCGGCTCCCCTGTAGCCTCTGCAGGTGGCGGTGCCGACGAGCACGTCACGAGGCTTGTACACATCCCACCTCTTCGTTCGCATGCTCGAGCAGCCTGCGCTTGGCCTCTGCGGAGCGGATACCGTACATGCGCCCGGCGAAGGTGGCCACGAGCGACATGAAGTCCTCCAACAGCTCGGGCATGCCCCCGGCCGCTCCATTCTCGTGGAGCACCTCGATCTTGACCCCGTCGCGTGATAGGAGCCGTTCGAGCCAGGTGGTCCCGAAGCGCGCCAAGCGGTCCGCGTGGGTCACGGCCAGCACTTCGAAGTGACCCTCCTCGGCATCTTTGAGCACCCGTTCGAGTCCCCGTCGGCTCTCACGCAGCCCGGACCCCTTGTCCTTGTAGACGGCGACCAGGCGAGTCCCGAAACGCGCGCGCAACTCGGCCTCCTGAGCCTCGAATGAACTCTCCTGGCCAGTGGTGCCCGATACCCTGACATAGCCCGCCACACGACTTTCTCCCGACGGCCTGCTCTCATCCGAGTCGCTCCGGAGAGCGTCAACAGCACTGATTGGGAAGCGCCGCTCCCTTCCGACCCACACGACTTCGATCCTGCCGGCGTCAGCCCATCTGCGAAGCGTCAGGGGATGGATACCCAGACGCCGTGCAGCAGGACCGAGGCGGAGCATCTCTGGTCTACTTGGCGGCATAGCTATAGCATAGCATTGTTACTAGATTTGGGCTACGGTTCGCGAGCCTCTACGCGCCCCTGGCCATGAGGGGCCTTCCCAGGGCCGCGCACGCAGCCAGGGACACCAGCAGAAAGACTGGGGCGGCTAGCAAAAACGCCCCGGGGGATCCGTAGGGCGGGTTGCCGTGCAGCACCAGCTGGAAGCCGTCGGAGAGATAGCTGAAGGGCAGGATCTGGGCCACCCAGTAGCGGACGCCCTCCGCGGGGACTCCGGTGAACAGGCCGGAGAGGAAGAGCAAAGGGGCGAGGATGACTGCCAAAAACAGCATCGCCTCGCCAGCGTTATCCGTGAGGGTTGCGACTGCGAGCCCGATCGTCCCTGAGAAGGCCAGTGTCGCCAGCGCCAGCAGCCAGGTCGCCAGGATGACAAGCGGGCTCGGCCTCTGGGCTATCTCCAGGATCACCAGGACGAGGGTCGCCTGCAGGCAGTCCACCAGCCAGCCGGCGAAGAAGATCTCGAGCGAGACCCTCCAGGCGGGAATCGGCAGGACCGCCAGCCGGTCCAGCCACCCGGACCCCCGCGAGCGGGTGACATTGACCCCGGTTCCGACGGTCCCGACCATCGCTATCAGGATGGTGAGCAGCATTCCGGCGAAGAACTGGGGGGCGTTGGTGGCTGCCAGGGGGATCACCAGCAGCAGGGGGAAGCCCATCTTGATCGCCAGCGCCCGCCGCCTCGACAGGGTGGCCAGCAGCTCCAGCTGCCACAGGTGGTGCGGCTGCCAGCGGCTGGCCCCCCTGCCGGCAACTGCGCCCAGGGGAACTGCCGCGGCCCGCTCAGGCATCGAGAGCCTTCCCGGTGATGCGCAGGAAGCAGTCGGCCAGCCCGGGCTCCCTTACCGAGAGGTCCAGCAGACTTCGGTCAAGGTCGCCCATGGTCGCCAGCAGGTCGGCCAGCAGGCCGTCTCGTTGTCTGGCCAGAACGGTCGCTCCCTCTCCCGTTGACGCCACCTTTTCCACGCCGGCGACCGATGCCATCGCCTGCAGCGGCAGCGGGGACCGGGACTTGAGGCGGATCTCCCTGGTCCCGCCCAGAGAGTCCAGGAGCTCCTGCAGGGAGGCATCGTGGACCATCCCGCCATCGACCAGGAAGCAGACCCTGGTCGCCACCTGTTCCACGAACTCGGTGTCGTTGGTGGAGATGCAGGCCGTCAGCCCGGCCGAAGAGCGCTCCTGCAGCACCCTGGTGAGCCAGCGCTGCCCGGCCACGTCCAGTCCCAGGGTCGGCTCATCCAGCAGCAGCAGCCGGGGAGAGCCAGCCAGCGCCTCCGCCAGCAGCAGCCGTCGCCTCATCCCATATGAATAGGATGAGACCGGCTCGTCGGCGACCTCCAACAGCTCCGTCTCCAGCAAAAGCGGGTCGGAGCTCTCATCTGAGGCACCACCTGCCCTCGCGAAGAATGCCAAGTTGGATCTGGCGCTGAGCTCGTCAGCATGGGCCGTGGCATCGAAGACCACCCCTATCTGCGCCCTTGCCGCCCTGCGGTCCCGGCTCCTGAACCAGCGCACCCGGCCCTGGTCGGGGGTGCTTCTGGTCGCCAGGCAGCGCAGCAAGGTGGTTTTGCCACTGCCGTTGGGTCCGACCAGGGCGACCACCTCGCCGCCCCGGACGCTGAGGTCGACCGGGCCGACACCGCGGCCGTTCTTAAAGCGCCTGGTGAGCCGCTCCACCTCGAGCACTGCCTCGCCCATGGCGCTCAGTCGATGAACTCGATCACGGTGGCGGAGGTCACCTCCACCAGCCCGGCGGGGACTGTGAAGGCGACCTGGAAAACCACGATCTTCTGGCCCACCTCGACCTGATGGCCGATCAGCCGCGATTTCACCAAGTTGGAGATGAAGGCCGGGGCCCGCCGGTTGACTCGCCGGAGCACGACCCGGGCCGCCTGCGGCACCGGTCCGGGCGGAAGGATGGGAGCCATGAGTGGAGTGTAGTTGGCGGCTTCAGAGTCGGTGGGCCAGCACGAAGAGGGCTGAGTGTTGCATATTGCGCGCATGCGCTTGGTCCACTGTGCCGATGTTCACCTCGACGCCGCCTTCGTCGGCCTGGGTCTGCCGGCGGCCCGGCGCCGCCGCGCCGCCCTCCGCCAGGCCTTCCACCGGGTGGTCCAGACGGCGGTTGACATCGGCGCCGACGCCCTCACGGTCGGCGGTGACCTCTATGAGGACCTGCGCTCGCAGCGAGAGACCACAGCCTTTTTGCAGGAGGAGACGGAACGAGCCTCCTGCCCTGTCCTCATCGCCCCCGGCAACCATGACTACTGGCATCCGGGCTCCCTCTACGCCCGGGAGCGCTGGCCCAGCAACGTCCACATCTTCTCCTCCTCGGAGTTCACGGAGGTGGAGGTGGCGGGCTGGCGCATCTTTGGAGCCGCGCACCTCAAGCCCAAGGGAACCGGCAACCTGATCGGCTCCTTCAGGGTGCCCAAGGGGGGGCCCGCGATCGCATTGTTCCACGGGTCGGAGCGGGGCCAGCTGCCGTTCCAGGGGGAGGGCAAGGAGGATCACGCGCCTTTCACCGAGAGCGAGATCTCCAAGTGCGGTTTCCAGTACGCCCTGATGGGCCACTTCCACACCCCCAGGGTCACACCGTGGCTCACCTATCCCGGCAATCCCGAACCGCTTACCTTCGGAGAGCAGGGGGCCAGGGGAGCGGCGGTCCTAGTCTTCGACGACGAACGCCCTCAAGAACGGCCCCAGGTGGAGATTGCCTCCCTGTCCACATTCTCAGTGTCGGATCTGGAGGTTGACATCTCCGAGTGCTCGCATTCCGACTCCATCCTGGACCAAATCGAGCAGGCGCTCCCCGAGAACCCTCTGGTCGCCTGCCGGGTGCGCCTGACCGGGGAGCTGGGGGAGGGGGTGCGCCTCAATCCCACCGAGTTGCTGGCGCGGTTGCGCAAGGAGGATCGCTCCATCGATCTGGTGGTCGCCTGCCGGCCGCATCTGGATCTGGACTTCCTGCGCCAGGCTCCCGACGCCCGGGGGCAGTTCGTGCGCGCGCTGATGGCACGGCCCGACTTCGACAGCGAGGTCGTGCAGGCGGCGCTGGTCGCGGGGCTCAACGCGCTGCTGGGCGAGGAGCCGGCTCTCCTGTGATCTGTGGGCCGAGAATGGCGGCGGCCGGGTGAAGATCAACTCGGTGAAGCTGGAGCGCTTCGGCGCGCTGCGCGGGATATTCAGCCTCGACCCGAAGATCACCGTCATCTACGGGCCCAACGAGTCCGGGAAGAGCACCCTGCACACCGCGCTTCGAGTGGCTCTGGTGGGCGTGGACCTGGCCAGCCGGGGACGCCTGCCCAAGGAGTCAGAACAGGTGCTGCGCCGGTTCAAGCCGTGGCGCGGCCGCAACTTCAAGCTGGAGGCGGATGTCGAGCTGGGCTCCGGCCGCTACCAGTTCATCAGGGACCTGGACCAGCCCGACAACGCTCAGGTGCTGGACCAGGTGCGCGGCGGCGATGTAACCGACCAGTTCCGCCGGGGCCGGACCGTGGACGTTTCGGTGATGTTGGGAATGAGCCGGGATGCCTTCCTGGCGATCTCCACCGTGGCCCAGGACCAGATCCTGGAGATCAGTGGTCCAGCGCTTCAGGCGGACCTCCAGCGCGCCATCTCTACCTCTGGAGCCCACACCAGCGTGCGCTCCGCCCTGGAGCTGCTGCGCAAGTGGCGCCAGGAGAACCTGCGCGGAGAGCGCTCTCGGGAACGTCCCATGGACAAGGCGATCAAGGATCTCACCGCAATCAGAGAGCAGCTCGCAAGGGCCGTTGACATCCGCGAGCGCCTGGGCGACGAACTCTCCCAGATGGACGTGCTTCGCCAGCGCCTGGAGCAGGCGGAGCGGGCGGCCGAGGAAGCCGAACTGCTCTGGAAGTCAGCCGAGATGGCGGAGCTGGACCAGGACCTGCTGGCCATCTCGGAGATGGACCAGGCACTGCGCGCCATCCCGGACGTCCAGATGCCAGAGGATCCCCAGGCTGTCCGTGATGCCGCCTCAGGCATCGCCCAGCTGGCGGCCCAGGCAGCCGACGCGGAGGCCAAGGTCGCTGAGCTGACCCCCGCCGATCAGGCCAGGGCCAAGCTGGCCGGCGAGCTCTCGGTCAGCGAGCTGCAGTTCCTCGGCGAGGCGGTCGACCGCCCGGTGCCCCCGCTGCCGGCCCAGGCGGGCGGCAGCGCCAGGCTGGAGCTCTTGGATCGGCGCAAAGTGGCGCTGCATCGGTGGTCATCCGATCTCATAGCGCTGGCTGCCGGAATCATAGGGGTGGTGCTCATCTACCGGGCCGTGACGGCGTCGGGTGCCGCCCTGCCAGTAGAGGAGTTCCTGGGTGGGGTGGTGGTGCTGGTGGCCGGCGCCGGCGCCTTCCTGTACCTGCAGCAGCGCCTGCGCCGCCTGCTCGCGGTCGGAGGCTTCACCTCCGTGGCCGAGATGCGACGGGCCAGACGCAGCCGGGATCCCGAGGTGATGAAGGTGGTGGCGGCTCAGGAGGAGGTGCTGGCGCAGCGCTCCAAGGCCCAGCGGCGGATCTCGGAGCTGGGTCTGTCACACTTCAACGGCTCCCAGCTCCTCCAGCTCGCAGCCGAGCTGCCACCCCTGCAGGAGGCACTCCAGCAGGTGGCTTCGTGGCGCGCGACCGCCGACCGAGTCAACCAGGAACTGCTGGCTCGAGGCGCCCGGGTTGGCATCGAATCCACCGATCCCTATCAGATCGCGGCCCGCATCGCCGAGCTCGCCCAGGAGATGGAGGCGGCGGTGGAAGCCGAGCGTCGCCGTGGCGAGCTCCAGCTGCGGCGGGAGGAGCGGCTGAATGGACGTGAGCTGCACAGCCTGGTCACCCGGGCCCAGGAGCTGCGGGCGGACCTCGGCACTCGGGGCAGGGGCTCGCAGCCGCGCCCGAGCCGGCCCGCAGCGGAGCTGAGGGTCGAGTACGACCAGCTTCGCTCCGAGCGCGACCAGCTGCGTGCGGAGCTGCTGCCCAAGGAGGGGAGCCTGCGTCAGCAGCTCAAGGAGGCGGGCGACCTGGTGGAGTTGGAGGAGCTGGTGGCGGAGCAGACCGCCCGGGTCCAACGGATGGAGCACGCGGAGGCCGCCGTGAATCTGGCGATCGGGGAGCTGGAGGCGGCCGAGGCGGAGATCCAGAACAGCCTGGCACCGATCCTGGCCGACGGGTTGGCGCACCGGCTCCCGGAGCTGACCCACCGCCGCTACGCTCAGGCCTGGGTGAACCCGGAGGATCTGTCCATGCATGTGGCTGCGGCCAACTCCACCCGCCAGATCCCGGTGGAGAACCTCTCCCAGGGGACCCAGGAGCAGATCTACGTATGCCTGCGCATGGTGCTCGCTCAGGCGCTTTCCCCGCGCGGGGAGCAGCTCCCTCTCATATTCGACGACCCCACCGTCAACTCCGACGATCGCCGCTGCTTCGCCCTGCTCGACACCCTTCTGGAGCTCTCCGAGACCTCTCAGGTGGTGGTCTTCTCTCACGAGCACCGGGTGGTGGAGTGGGCTCAGAGGCAGTCGGTGCCGGTCCTGGCCCTCGACCAGGTGCCGGCTTCCGCCGACGAGGACGAGACTGCGGCGACAGCTCCGAGCAGCTGATGCGGATAGTGTCCCTGCTGCCCAGCGCGACCGAGATCTGCTTCAGCCTCGGCCTGGGTCAGAGCCTGGTCGGTATCACTCACGAGTGCGACTTCCCCCCGCAGACTGAGTACAAGCCAAGGTTGACCCAGAGTGAGCTGGACCAGTCGAGCCGCTCACCTGGCGACATCGACCGCCATGTGCGGGCGGCTCTGCACCAGGGCAGCAGCCTTTACAGGCTGGATCAGGAGGGTCTCAGCCGGGCCCATCCCGACCTCATCGTGACCCAGGAGTTGTGCCCGGTTTGTGCGGTGGCCTATCCCCAGGTGCTCGACGCGGCCCGTCTCCTGCCAGGCCGCCCCACGGTTTTGTCGCTGGAGCCCAACACCCTCTCCGACGTGATGCGCACCATCGTGGACGTGGGACAGGCGACCGGCACCAGGGAACGTGCCCAGGAGCTGGTCCGCAGCCTGTGGGCCAGAGTGGACTCGATCCGCGGGGCGGTGGCGGGCGAGAAACGCCCCCGGGTCGTC
>JAJZJU010000013.1 GCA_021809895.1 bacterium | reverse complement strand
GGTGGCGTGCGGTTCCCTGATAATCGCGGCATGGCTTTGGTCCTACCCATCGAGGTGGAGCGGGAGACCGCTCTGGCATGGTTGGCGGCCGGCGCGGCCTTGCTCGATGTGAGGGACCAGCATGAGCGGGAGGCGCTCCGAATCCCGGGCTCGCTGTGGATTCCCATCGAGGCACTGGCGCAGCGCTGGCGCGAGCTCCCTCGCTCAGCTCCCCTGGTCGTCTACTGCTCCGCCGGGTCGAGGAGCTTCCGGGCGGCCAAGTTCCTGCGTGAGCACGGGCTTGAGGCAGCCGCGCTGGTGGGCGGGCTCAGCGAGTGGATCTCCAAGAGGGGGTCGGTTGAGGCAGGTGCCCCGGAGTTGGTCCCGGCGAACTGATCTCAGCCGGCGCCCCACCTGGTCGTGAGAGCATGGGAGGCAGAGACAGTCGAGGTGGAGTGGAGGAGTTCAGGATGACCGAATCGGTTGAGGTGCTGCCCCAGGCAGGCAGCGAGCTGGACAACCTCTGCATCAACACCATCCGCTGTCTAGCGATCGACGGGGTCCAGAAGGCCAACTCGGGCCATCCCGGTCTGCCGATGGGCGCGGCCCCCATGGCTTACGTGCTCTGGACCAAGTTCCTGCGCCACGATCCTCACGACCCCAACTGGCCGGACCGGGATCGCTTCATCCTGTCTGCTGGGCACGGCTCGATGCTGCTGTACTCCCTGCTCCACCTTACCGGCTATCAGGTCTCGATGGAGGACCTGCAGAGCTTCAGGACCTGGGGCTCGATCACGCCCGGCCATCCCGAGCGCGGGTTGACCCCAGGGGTCGAGGTCACCACCGGGCCGTTGGGCCAGGGCTTCGGCAACGGGGTGGGGATGGCGATCGCGGAGCGAGCTCTGGCTCACCGCTACAACCGCCCCGGCCAGGAGATCGTCAACCACCGGACCTTCGTACTGTGCGGTGACGGTGACCTGATGGAGGGGATCTCGGCCGAAGCTGCGTCTCTGGCCGGCCACCTTGGCTTGGGCAAGCTGGTGTGCCTCTACGACGACAACCACGTATCGCTCGACGGCCCCACCTCCTTGTCCTTCTCCGAGGATGTGCTCGAGCGTTTCCGGGCCTATGGGTGGCAGGTGCAGCGCGTCGAGGACGGCAACCTCGATCTGGCCGGCATCGAGGCCGCGATTGCGGCCGCAGTGGCGGACAAGACCAGGCCCTCGATCATCGCCGTCCGAACCCACATCGGCTACGGGGCGCCTCACAAGCAGGACACCAACGCGGCCCACGGCTCGCCCCTGGGCCCCGAGGAGGTGGCGGGCGCCAAGCGAGCTTATGGGTGGGACCCGGAGCGCTTCTTCTACATCCCCGCGGAGGCTGCAGAACATTTCCGCCAGGCTGTTGCTCATGGCGCGCAGCTCAGCGGCGCCTGGGGTGAGGCGTTCGCGAGCTGGGCTGAATCCAATCCCGAGCTCGCCGTGGAGTGGCGGCTGTCTCAGTCCGGTGAGCTCCCCCCGGGATGGCAGGCAGATCTGCCGCGCTGGAACGTGGGGGATAAGGACATCGCCACTCGGGTCGCGGGAGGCCGGGCCCTGAACGCGATCGCCCAGACGATCCCATGGATTTTGGGTGGAGACGCCGACCTCTCGGAGTCCACCAAGACCGCTCTGGAAGGGGGCGGTGATTTTGACGGCCAGACCGGGGAGGGGCGCAATCTGCACTTCGGTGTGCGAGAGCATGCCATGGGTGCCGCCTGCAATGGGATGGCGGCCCACGGCGGCTTGCGCCCCTACAGCGCCACCTTCTTCAACTTTTCGGACTACCAGCGTCCCTCCGTCCGTCTCTCGGCCCTTTCCCATCTGCCGGTGGTCTGGGTCTACACCCACGACAGTGTCGGGCTGGGTGAGGACGGGCCCACCCACCAACCGGTCGAGCAGCTCGCGTCGCTGCGCGTGATGCCCAACCTGGTGGTGCTGCGCCCCGGCGACGCCAACGAGACCAGCTGGGCCTGGGCGGTCGCCCTGGAGCGCAAGCAGGCTCCCACCGCCCTGGTTTTGTGCCGCCAGAACGTGCCGGTGCTGGAGGGCACGGCCACCCTCTCTGAGTCAGGGGTGCCCCGAGGGGGCTACGTGCTCCAAGAGGCGGAGGGAGGAAAGCCCGAGGTGATCCTGATCGGCACCGGATCCGAGCTCAGCCTCTGCGCGGAGGCCCGGGATGCCCTACAGGGGCAGGGCCACCCCACCAGGCTGGTGAGCATGCCGTCGCTGGAGCTTTTCCACCAGCAACAGCAGGCCTACCGGGATCAGGTCCTGCCTCCGTCGATCACCGCCCGGGTGGCCGTGGAGGCGGGAGTGACCGAGCCCTGGAGGGCGCTGGTCGGAGCGCAAGGCGCCGTGGTCGGGGTGGATCGGTTCGGCGCTTCGGCTCCATACGAGGACGTCTACCGGCACCTGGGTTTGACTGTCGATGCGATTGTGGCCCGGGCCAGGGAGTCGCTGGGCGGATGATTGCTCAGTGCGCTTGCAGGCAGCGTCCCCGGATCGATGGCGCCAGGCGCCGGTCGGACTCGGTCCGACGGCCTACCCAAAGGCTGGTCTGATTTGACGATCGAGCTCGACCTCCACGACCCTCTGGTGCGCGCGCTGGATGGGCCCCGTGAGCTGGCCGAGTTCGCCGCCCACACCATGGCGGCCGAGATCCAGCGCGCGGTCACCGCGCGCGGGGAGGCGGCGGTGGCGCTTCCCGGAGGAACGACTCCCAGGGCCGCCCTGGAGATCATGGCGGACCTGCCGGGCATCGACTGGGCCCGGGTCGTGCTGATTCCGGGGGACGAGAGGATGGTCCCGGTCACCGACCCTGACTCTAACGAGGGGATGATCCGAGCGGCGCTGGTCTCCAGGCTTACCGGCCCCACCCCGCTGCTGGTCGGCTGGGAGGTGGAGGAGGGGATGGGGCCCGAGACCGTCGTCGCCCGCTTCGAGGCCAGGCTCCTTGGTGTGGTTCCAACCGTGGAGGGACGGCTCCAGATTGACTGGGTCGGGCTGGGGATGGGAGCCGATGGGCACACGGCCTCCCTGTTCCCCGGGCGGGAGTATCCGGAAGACCGGTTGGCGCTCGCCACCACCCACCCCTCCGGGCAGCGGCGACTGACCCTGGGGCCGAGCCTGCTTCGCTCGGCGGCCCTCGTGCGCTTCCTGCTGGAGGGGCAGGAGAAGGCCGCTACCCTGGCCGAGGTGCTGGAGGGAGGCTACGTTCCGGTGCGGCTGCCGGCCCAACTGGTCGCCCGCAGGTCCCTCGCATGTGAGGTCTGGTGTGACCGGGCGGCGGCCGGCCTGCTGTCGAAACCCCATGCCGGCTGAGCTCGCCCCTTCCATCCTGGCTGCCGACTTCGCCAAGCTGGGCGAGGATGTCGCCGCCTGCGAGCGGGCCGGCGCGGACCGGATTCACATCGACGTGATGGACAACCACTTCGTTCCCAACCTCACCATGGGGCCTGAGGTTGCAGCCGCCTGCGGCCGCAGCTGTGGGCTCCTGCTGGAGGCGCACCTGATGGTCGAGGAGCCGGATTCGATCATCCCCGCCTTCGTGGCGGCGGGGGTGGGCCTGATCACCGTCCATTACGAAGCCTGCCGCCAGCTCCACCGCACCGTGAGCGCGATCCGGCGGCTGGGAGCGCGTCCCGGGGTCGGGATCAACCCGGCGACCCCGGCGGACTTCCTCACCCAAATCCTGGATGAGATCGACCTCGCGTTGGTGATGTCAGTCGACCCCGGCTTTGGTGGCCAGGAGTTCCAGAGGGGTGCGATCGCTAAGCTTGTCGAGTTGCGCAGCATGATCGACACCCGCGGCCTGTCCTGCGAGCTCGAAGTCGACGGAGGAGTCGACGCGAGCAATGCTGCCGCGTGCGTCAACGCGGGGGCCACCGTGCTTGTTGCGGGGACCTCTGTCTTTCGGGCCCCGGGGGGGGTGGCGGCCGGAGTTGGCTGTCTCTTCGCCAAGATGGGTCGCAGCGCCACCCCGGTGGACCGGCCACCATCGATTTCTTGAACCGAGCCCTTGGAGGTCCAATTTCGCATGTCCCGTAGTCCACTCACGGTTCCCGAGCACTCCGAACTTCCACCCGAAGTTCGTCAGGTGTACGTGGAGATAGACCGCAAGTTCGGCGTCTTCATACTGCCCCAGCTACAGCAGGCTGGCGCCGACGATGCGGTGGAGCGGCTGTTGCAGCGAGGCGTAGAGCTGGCGGGCATGGCTGCCCAAGGCGAGCACACCGACCTGGCCGACCACTATCGGGCACTCCTGACCGAGGCGCAGCGCGAACTCCGCGAGGCCCGTGCCCACGAGGTGCAGCGCGAGAGTGCCACCAGGCAGGAGCGTCAGCGCACTGCTCACATCGACCAGGTGCTGGCCGCCGCCCGCACTCGGCTGCCGGCGTCCCGCATGTCGCGGCTGGAGACCCAGCTCTCGGAGAGTGACACTGAGGTCAGCCCGGATGCCAAGGTGGCTTTGGTGGAGGCGGCAGTCCTTGAATGGGAGCGGCTGAATCAGACCCGTCAAGCCCGCGAAGCGGAGCGGCTGGCGGACCGGGCCCACATGCCGGTGCGTCCACGTCACACGGAGACCTCGAGGAGCCGCCGCGCGCGTCGCGATCAGGCTCGGATCATCGAGCTGGCAAGGACCTACGCGCTGGGCCAGGAGGTTGCCGTGAGAGCCGGTGGCTCAGTTGGAGCGGAGGTGTCGGCTCCCGATCAGTGACGGGAGGTCTCCATCTCCAGGGCCTCGCCCTCCTCGGCCTCGATGGTGACCCAGTCTGGCTGGCCCAGCAGTCGGCTGACCTCGACCATGATCCTGCCCTGAGCGTCGAAGACCGCGTCCTGAACCCGATCGATGCTGGGACGACTGGAGGCGACCACCGAGGCGAGGTCCGGGTCGACCCGCGACACCTCGGCCTGGCGCAACTCCTCTGTGATTGCCGGCGGGACCACGCGGCGCTCACGGATTCGGGCGTCCTCCAGGTCCGCCAGCACCCTGTCGAGGTGCTCCAGGTGGGACCGGTACTTGCGCAGCGTCCTGGTCCTGGCCAGGCCCTCGTGCTGGCGACGCAGGATGTCGCGGCGGGTGACGCGGTAGCGGTTGTCTCGCTCGGTTGTCATCATCTTGGGGGTTCCTCAGGCGCGTGAACTGTCTCGCCACTCACTATTCCGCCTGCCCTTTGGAGCTCGGGCAGACCCTGTTACAACGGCGCCGGGCGCAACCGGGTTACCCGGTGCTCCCCATCACCTGGCAGCTCCGCGAGCCGCGGCTGCGCTGGCACAGATTATATCCCAGACAGCGCGAAACTGCCAAACAATTTTGCCCCGAATCCAGCCAATTCCAGCGTGGCGAAATCGCCCCTGCGTGATTTCACGGGTTGACCCCAGGCAAATTCATGCCGTTGTCCGGACCAACCAAAGGTAAATACCGGGAGGGATGTGCTTGCGCGCACCTGGGGCGCCACCGGGGTGCGGGGGCGGCCTCTGTAAACTAGGCTGATGCCCACAAACTCGAGAGCACCAAGGCCCCGCAGCAGCCGGCCCGGCCGGCGCAGCGGGGCCGACCTTCCCTTGGGATTGACCGCCCAGGAGTGCCGCGAAATCTACCGCAAGATGGTGCTCATCAGGCACTTCGAGGACCACGCCGCCGAGGCCTACGCGCAGGCCAAGGTGGGTGGCTTCCTGCACCTATATATAGGTGAGGAGGCGGTGGCGGTTGGCGCCCTGGCCGCGGCGCGACCCGATGACCATGTGCTCGGCCACTACCGTGACCATGGTTATGCACTGGCTCGAGGCTGCGATCCCAAGGCCTGCATGGCGGAACTGTTCGGGCGCGAAACTGGACTCTGCCACGGCCGGGGCGGCTCGATGCACCTGGCCGATGCTTCGCGTAATTTCTGGGGCGGGTACGCGATCGTGGGCTCCCATATCCCCATCGGCGCGGGCATGGCCTACGCCATGCAGTACCAGCAGAAGGAGCAGGTGGTTCTGGACTTCTTCGGTGACGGTGCGACCGGCAATGGGATCTTCCACGAGGGGCTCAACATGGCCGCCCTTTGGAACCTGCCGGTGGTCTTCATCTGCGAGAACAATCTCTACGGGATGGGCGCCACCCTGGCCGAGGAGTCGCCGGTCAAGGACATGATCATCAAGGCTGAGGGATACACCATGCCGTCCGTGCAGTGCGACGGGATGGACGTGCTTTCGGTGTATGAGGCGGTGCAGAAGGCGGCCGCTCACTGCCGGAGCGGCAAGGGCCCATTCTTCGTGGAGGCGCTCACCTACCGCTTTCGGGGGCACTCCATGGCGGACCCCGAGCTCTATCGTGACAAGGAGGAGGTGCGCCGCTGGCGCGAGTTGGATCCCATCCCCCGGTTCGGTCGGTTCCTGGTGGAGCACCGCGTCTCCAGTGAGCAGGAGTTGGCACAGGTGACTGAGGATGCGGAGGCGGAGATGCTCGAGGCGGTCCGGTTTGCCGACGAATCTCCCTGGCCGGACCCGGCCACCATCGACAAGTGGATCTACGCCAAGCCGCTTGACGGGGGGCAGCGCGAGCCTACCTCCGAGCCGGCTCCAGCGGCGGCCGCCAGCGGCGCCCGGCGGGGAGCCTGAGGGTGGCTGAGCTAACCTATCGTGACGCCGTGCGCAGTGCCATGCGCGAGGAGATGCAGCGCGACGAAAGGGTGATCCTCATGGGGGAGAGCATCACCGGCTACGGTGGCTCGTACGCGGTCACCAAGGGCCTGGTCGAGGAGTTCGGGCCCCAGCGGGTGATGGAGACTCCGATCGCCGAAGCCGGCATCGTGGGTTTCGCGGTGGGGGCCGCCATGGGCGGCCTGATCCCGGTGGCAGAGCTCATGACCGTCAACTTCGCCCTGCTGGCGCTCGACCAGATAGTCAACAGCGCGGCCAAATTCCACTACATGTTCGGGGGCCAGTTCTCGATACCCCTGGTGGTGAGGACCGTGTCAGGGTTCGGCCAGCTCGGACCCACCCACTCCCAGACCTTCGAGGGTTGGTTCGCCTCCGTGCCCGGTCTCAAGGTGGTGATGCCGGCCACTCCGGCTGATGCGAAGGGGCTGCTGTTGGCCTCCATTCGCGACCCCGACCCGGTCATCTTCATCGAGCACAGCCTGCTCTACAGCACCAGAGGTGAGGTGGACGCCGAGCCGGACGGTGGTCTGGAGGTACCCATCGGTGTAGCCCGAGTCGCCCGCGAGGGCAGTGACGTCACCCTGATCGGGTACTCCAGGATGTTGCTGCAGGCGATGCACGCCGCCGAGGTGCTGGAGCGGGAGGATGGGATCTCCTGTGAGGTGATCGACCTGCGCACCCTGCGGCCGCTCGACTATCCCACCATGGTGGCCTCGGTGCAGCGCACCCACCGGCTGGTTCTCTGCGGAGAGGATTGGCGGACCGGAGGGTTCGGCGCCAGCCTGCTCGCCGAAATGCAGGATCGTTGCTTTGACGACCTAGACGCGCCGGTGCAGCGAGTGGCCATGCGCGATGTGCCGCTGCCATATTCGCGCGAGCTCGAACGCTCGCTGATCCCCGCCAGTCAGCAGATAGTGGAAGCGGTCAGGCGGCTGAACTGATGGCCTACCGCGTCACCATGCCCCAGATGGGCTATGACATGACCGAGGGAACCATCAACCGATGGCTGGTGGAGGAGGGCTCCCATGTCGAGCGGGGGGACATAATCGCTTCCATCGCCACCGAGAAGGCTGACATTGACATCGAGGCCTACGCCAGTGGGGTGATGCGCAAGATCCTGGCCCAGCCGGGTGCCAAGGTTGCGGTTGGTGGCGAGATCGCCATCATCGCCGAGGCGGATGAGGACATCGACAAGGAACCGACATCTCCCGCCACAGCCCCCGCTCCAGCAGAGGTGGCCGCGGAGAAGCAGGCGGAGCCCTCGGTGCCGCCGGCGGACTCGACGCAGCCAGCTGCTGTCCAACCTGAGGACACGGAGTCGGTGCCGCTTCCGGACTGGACCCACCATCTCGGACCAAGCCGCACAGATCCCGATGACCGGATGGCGGCTGGGAGGGTCAAGGCCAGCCCACTGGCACGGCGACGGGCGCGCGAACTCGGCATCGACATCTCCAGGGTGCGCGGAAACGGTCCCCAGGGCAGGATCACGGCCGAGGACGTCGAGGCTGTCGCCCGCTCGGGGGGAGTGGCGGTGGTGGCGAGCGCGCCGGTCGGTTCGATGGCGATGGCCGACCCCACCGATCCCAGCGAGGTGGTCAAGGTGAGTCGCATGCGGGAGGCGATCGCGCGCCGCATGTCCGAAGCCAATGCGACCATTCCCCACTTCTACCTCAGCACCAGGGTGGACATGGACCGCCTGGTCAGGCTACGCCAGGAGCTGAACGAGCTGGGCGACCCCGGGGTGCCCCGCTTCTCAGTCACCGACTTCATCGTGCGGGCGATGGCGCTGACCCTGCAGCGGTATCCCCAGCTGAACGCCGCCTTCGTGGGTGGCGAGTTGCGTCGGTTCTTCTCCAGCAACATCGCTTTGGCGGTGGCGGTACCGGACGGCTTGGTGGCGCCCACTCTGCGCGCCTGCGAGTCGCTCTCGTTCGCCGAGCTGGCGCGCCGGGCTCACGACCTCGCTCAGCGGGCCAAGAGCAACCGCCTGCGGCCCGAGGAGATGGCCGGCGCCCACACCGCCATCAGCAACCTGGGCATGTTCGGGGTGAGCCAATTCGCCGCCATCGTCACCCCCGGCCAGGGAAGTGTTCTGGCGGTGGGAGAGGTGTCTGAGCAGGCGATTGTCAGGGGCGGGGAGCTCACCATCGGAAAGGTCATGGAGATGACCCTGTCCATCGACCATCGAGTCACCGACGGGGCTCAGGGCGCCGAGGCGCTGGGATATCTTCGCTGGTGCTTGGAGCATCCCGCCGCCTGTCTCATCTGAGAGTTTCTGGCCTCCGCGCGAGCCGGAGTTGAGGGAGTTGGAATTGAAGGATCTCGCGATCATCGGCTCGGGCCCCGGAGGTTATGTGGCGGCGATCCGCGCCGCTCAGCTGGGCATGGCAGTGACGCTCATCGAGGAGCAGGAGACCCTGGGCGGCATCTGTCTCAACTGGGGCTGCATACCGTCCAAGGCGCTGCTGCGCAACGCGGAGGTGCTCCGCCTGATCCAGGAGGCGGATCGCTTCGGCATCCAGACCGGAGAGGTGAGCTCCGACTTCGGTCTGGCGATCTCCAGGAGCCGCGAGGTGGTCACCCGACTGGTCAACGGCGTGGCCTTCCTGATGCGCAAGAACGGCGTGGAGGTGGTCAAGGGGCGCGGTCGGCTGCTGTCGGAGCAGACCATCGAGATCCAGCCGTCCGGGCAGACGGTGGCCGCCTCCCAGATCGTGATCGCGACAGGGGCCAGGCCCAAAGTGCTTCCGGGCCTAGCCCCGGACGGCCGCAGCACCTTCACCTACCGAGAGGCGTTGGAACTGCGCCAGCTCCCCAGCAGCTGCGCGATCGTGGGCGGGGGGGCGATCGGAGCCGAGTTCGCCTACGTCTACTCCGCGTACGGGGTCAGTGTCACCATCATCGAGGCTCTCCCGCGGCTGCTTCCCCAGGAGGACGAGGACGTCTCCAAGGAGGTCACCCGCCAGTTCGAGCGCAGAGGGATCGGAGTCAAGGTCGGCAGCTTGATCCAGAGGTCCGAGCGTGGCGGAGCCGGCTGGCAGCTGACCCTGGAGAGCGGAGAGGTGGTCGAGGCAGAGACGGTGCTCACCGCCACCGGGGTGCAGGCCAACATTGAGAACCTGGGCATAGAAGACTTGGGGGTGGTGGTGGAGCGGGGCTTCATCAAGGTTGACGACCACCTGCGCACCAACGTCCCCGGGGTCTTCGCGATCGGCGACGTCAATGGACCACCCCTGCTGGCACACGCCGCCAGCGCCGAGGGGGTGATCGCGGTAGAGACCGCGGCCGGTAGAGAGGTGGCGCCGCTGGACCACGATCTGGTCCCTCGATGCACCTACTGCCAGCCTCAGGTGGCTTCTACCGGCCTCACCGAAGCGCAGGCCAAGGACCGTGGCTTCCAGGTGAGGACCGGCAAGTTTCCCTTCTCCGCCAGCGGCAAGGCGATAGCAATGGGGGACACCACCGGCTTCGTCAAGACCGTGGTGGACAGCGCGACAGGTCGGCTGCTCGGCACCCATGCGGTGGGCTCTGAGGTGACCGAGCTGTTGCCCGAGATGGTGATGGCCGCCTGGTCGGGCGTGCGCGCTGACCAGTTCGAGGCGCTGGTGCACGCTCACCCGACGTTGAGCGAGGCCCTCAAGGAGGCGGCGCTCGCCGCCGACGGCCAGGCCATCCACATCTGAGCCGGTCGGCGCTCAGATCCCGGTGATGCGGATCCCGGTCGTGGCCCGGTGGAGCCGGTTGAGGGTCAGCAACAAGGGGGTTATTCCCTCACAGGCGGCCGCGTTCGCCAGTGCCCCGGCCGCGACCGGCCTCAGGCCCTGGATCCGAGCCACCAACTCCGCCACCTGCTCTGCGGCGCTGGGGTCATCGCCACAGAGCAGCACGTCCTCGTCCAGGCGGCGATCGAGGTGCAGGAGCTGACTGGCGGCGACCGTGTGGAGCGCTGCCACCACGCTGGCCTCAGGGCACAGCGACCGCACCATCTGGGCGGCCGAACCAGCCTCCGGGTGGATTGCCACGGGCACCCCGCCGCGGAACTCCATGGGGACCGCGGTCGAGACCACCACTCGGCC
Source organism: bacterium (assembly GCA_021809895.1). Taxonomy (GTDB): domain Bacteria; phylum Chloroflexota; class Dormibacteria; order Aeolococcales; family Bog-877; genus AG-12. The sequence goes on along the minus strand of JAJZJU010000013.1, from coordinate 25,426 downwards.
CGCGCCAAGGCCGGTCAGCCCTGACAACTGGGCCTCCAGCGCCTCGTAGGGGATCGCCAGAACCACCAGCTGCGCTAGGTCGACTGCCTGCTGGTTCCCAGCCGGCGTGATGGGAGCCGCGTCCGCCGGCAGCGATGACCTGAGCTTGGCCACCGACTCCTCCGCCCGGACCGGGTCGCGCGACCCCAGCCAGACCCTGACCCCGGCAGCCGCCCATCTGGCCGCCAGCCCGCGCCCCAGTGGCCCGGTGCCGCCGACCAGAGCGACCGTCGCAAAACCGTCAGCACTCATCGGCTCTCCCCTAACTCAGCTATGGGCCGCCGCCAGCGGCCGCCTGTCTACGATATCCGCAGTGAGTCCAACTGCGGGGTTTCCCCAGTCTGCAGCGTCGACCAGCCCACCGGTCGGTCAGGAGAGCGACCACGGCCTGAGCTGTGAGCTCGCGCCCGGAGTCTATGCGGTGCTGTATCCGAGTGCCCGGCTCAACCGCATCCAGGGCGCCTATCAGGCGGCTGGTGGCGTCGGCCGGATAGCGGACCTCGGGCGGGTGGTGGTGTTGGTGCGTGAGCCGGAGCGTGAGCTGGCGGGTGCGTGGGCGTCGCTGGAGGGGCTGCACCTGGAGTCTGCCGGGAGCAGATGGGAGCTGAAGGTGCTGGACGCGGTGGGTTGGGATGGCACCCAGCAGCCGGGGGTGGCCCTGCTTCGCCTCCTTTCGGTGCCCGCTCCTGGCCCCGGTGAGGACAGGAGTGAGACTCCGGCCCCAGGGTCGGTGACCCAACTTCCCCCCGCGTGGGCCAGGGCCCTGGGCGAGAACAGCCTCGTCTCACCAGAGCCCGCATGAGCGCACTGAGAGTGGGCGCCCCATTCAGGATTCCAAGCTGGTCCGAGGTGGTGGGGCAGCCGCGGATGAAGCTCGCCCTCCTGCTGGCGGCTGTCGATCCCACCATCGGGGGGGTCCTGATTAGGGGCGAGAGGGGCACCGCCAAATCCACTCTGGCGCGCGCCCTGGCCGGCATCCTTCCCAAGCGGCGGGCGGTGCTCGGCTGCCCCTACTCGTGCGACCCTCAGGACTCCCGGCTCTGCCCTGAATGCGAGGCTCGGGTCAATGCAGGAGAGCAGTTGGCCGTCTTGGAGATTGCGACCAAGGTCGTGGAGCTGCCCCTGGGCGCATCCGAGGACCGCGTGGTGGGCAGCCTCGATCTGGAGGCCGCGGTTCGCGAGGGGCGCCGGGTCTTCCAGCCCGGACTGCTGGCCGAAGCCAACGGGCAGGTCCTCTACGTCGACGAGGTGAATCTGCTGGACCATCACCTGGTCGATGTCCTGCTGGACGCCGCCGCCATGGGGGTCAACGTGGTGGAGCGGGAGGGGATCTCAATGCACCATCCGGCCCGCTTCGTCCTGATCGGCACCATGAACCCCGAGGAGGGTGAGCTGCGGCCTCAACTGCTGGACCGCTTCGGCCTGTGCGTGGATGTGGAGGGGCTGCGCGACGCCGCTCAGCGTGTCCTGGTGATGGAGAAGAACCACCCTGACCATGCCCGTGACCCTGATCAGGACATCGCTCTGGCAGCGGATCTGACGAAGGCGCGGGAGCTCCTGGGAACGGTCCGGGTGCCACCCGCGGTGGTGCGGACCGCAGCCGCGATCGCGGTGGACCAGCAGGTGATCGGCCACCGGGCGGACCTGGTGCTCTACCGGGCAGCGCGCGCCCGCCGCGCCTTGCGGCTGGCCCAGGATGGGGCGGCGACAGATCCGGACGTCAGCCTGCAGGATCTGCTGGAGGTGTCGGACCTGGTGCTGGTGCACCGGCGGCGGTCCTTGGGCAGTGGCGGCATTCCCACCCAGGCGGGCGAGGCCCAGGCGCCCCAGGAGGGGGCGGAGGGAAGTCCGAGCACCGCGAGCCCGGCCGATGACGCGGCCGAGGCGGGAGACGGCGCCACCGGGGACCAGGAGGATGGGCCCCCCACCGAAGGCGCCACCTCCAGCGCGGGCCAGGATCAAGAGGGCGGGATGAGCTCAGGCAGCCCCGGACCCGGTTCGCCGGCAGAGGTGGAGGTCGCCGACGCCACCCCGGCGGGAAGGATTCAGCTCCCCAGGGAGCGGCTGCGGCGGCATGGCAGCGGCCGTCGCAGCCAGACCGCGTCGCGGGATCGCAGAGGGCGCTACGTCGGGGCGACGGTGGTGGAGAAGACCACGGACCTGGCCCTCGACGCGACCCTGCGCGCGGCGGCGCCCCATCAGCTCAGCCGGAGCAGCCCGGAGGCCGACCGGGACCGGTTGGCCATCCGCCTGGAGCGGCGCGACCTGCGCCAGAAGATTCGCCAGCGGCGCATCGGCAACCTGATCGTCTTCTTGGTGGACGCTTCCGCCAGCATGGACGCGGAGCAGCGCATGGATGCCACCAGGTCCGCCATCCTGGCCCTGCTCAAGGACGCCTACGTGCGCCGTGATCGGGTCGCCATGATCTCGTTTTCGGGGCGGGCGGCCCGCACCGTCCTGCGCCCGACCGCCAGCGTCGATTTGGCCGAGCGTCAGTTGAGCCGGCTCGCGGTGGGCGGGACCACCCCCCTCACCCAGGGACTGGTGGCCTCTCTAGACCTGATTCGCAGCGAGCGCATGCGCGACCCCGAGGTGCTGCCGCTTCTGGTCCTTATCAGCGACGGCCGCGGGAACATCAGCATGCGGGGAGAGGAGCCGCTGGTGGAGGCTCAGCAGGCGGCCGCCGCCGTCCGGCGCGAGCAGATCCGGGCCCTGGTGATCGACTCGGCTCGCGACCATCTGTCCCCGCCGGGGCAACCCCAACCCAGCACGGCTGCGAACGGGCCCCGCTTTGCCGGTTACGCCTTCAATGCCTGCGCAGACCTGGCCGAGCGCATGGGCGGGCAATACTTTGGGCTCTTCGACGTCTCCGAGCAGGGGATCCTGCGGCCCGTGGCGGAGGCGCTGCGCCGGTCCAGTTGAGCGGCGAAGGCGCGTGGGCCGCCTCTGCGACAATCATCCGGATGAGTGAGTACCGCCAGGTCTACCCCTTCACCGCCCTGGTCGGCCAGGACCGGATGCGGCTGGCGCTGGAGTTGAACGCTGTCAACCCCGCCATCGGGGGCGTCCTCATCCGTGGGGAGAAGGGGACCGCCAAGTCGACGGCGGTGCGGGCGCTGGCGCGGCTGCTGCCGGAGCTCAAGGTGGTCAGGGGATGCCACTATTCGTGCGACCCCGACTCCGACCACCTCTGCCAGGACTGCCGGGGACGCCTTGAAAAGGGCGAGGAGCGGCTGCCCTGGGAGATGAGGCGGATGCGGGTGGTGGAGCTGCCTATCAACGCCTCCGAGGACCGGGTGGTGGGCAGCATCGACCTGGAGGCCGCGATCAAGTCCGGAGAGCGGCGCTTCGAGCCCGGGGTGCTGGCGGAGGCGAACCGGCAGATCCTGTATGTGGACGAGGTCAACCTCCTCGACGACCACATAGTGGACGTACTCCTGGACGCCGCCGCCATGGGGGTGAACGTGGTCGAGCGCGAGGGGATCTCGGTCTGGCACCCGGCCCGGTTCATCCTGGTGGGCACCATGAACCCCGAGGAGGGGGATCTGCGCCCACAGCTGCTGGACCGCTTCGGCCTGTGCGTCGACGTGCGCGGGATCACGGACGTGCGGGAACGAGTCGAGATCGTGCTTCGCAGAGAGCAGTTCGAGGATGATCCAGAGGCCTTCATGGCCGCCTTCTCAGAGCGGGAGGAGTCCGAGCGCGAGCGCATTCAGCGAGCCATATCCGGCCTGGACGCCGTCGAGGTCGCCCGCGAGGTTCTGGAGGGGATCGCCCGCCTTGCCATCGCTCTGGAGGTGGACGGGCACCGCGCTGACCTGGTGGCACGCAAGGCCGCCCAGGCACTTTCAGCGCTGGAGGGCCGGACCCGCGCCGGGGTGGCCGAGGTCGCGGCGGTCGCCCCCATGGTCATGGCCCACCGGATTCGGAGCCAGCCCGGGCAGAGGCCCCACGACGTCGCCGAGGTCGCTGGCAGGATTCTGGGAGAGGCCTGACTGTGACCGCCATGTCACAGTCGGTGGTTCAAGGTGTCACGGGCGCATCACCGCAGGGTGAACTTTCCCCAAGCGGTGCTAGCTTGACCGGACCGGCCGTGGCGCGGGGACCGTCCTCCCACTTCGGTGGGACCTCCACCACGGCCGGCTTGGTACGCCCCGCGACATGGTACCCCGGTTGTGGCTGATCCGGAGGCCGACCTGTCCGACCTGTTGCCGAAGGTCCCCTTCGAGGAGCTGATCATGCGCTCCGCGCTCGGCCTGCCCGGGCAGCCCCCGGTGGAGGTTGGACTGCGCCAGCCTCGGTTCGGGGAGGTGACTGGGAGGCCCTGGAGCAACCGTCAGATGGCGCTGCGGCGAGCCCTCGGCGGGGTACTGTACCCGGCCTCCCGCGCCGATTTGCTGGCCCAGACCGAACGTTGGTTGAGAAGCTACCCGTCGGTATTCGCAGAGTTGCAGCGACTGCCCGAGCGGGTCTACGGCGGGGAGATGGACGCCCTGAGAGCGCTCGAATCAGAGACCGAGGCGACGGTCGGGGAAGATCATTCGACCGGATCCGAGAATCCCTTGGGCAGCGAGGTGAACCAGTAACCTGCGTCGGTCTGGCTGAAGTCGACGGCGGCCAGACCCTGCCGGAAGGCATCCTCCAGACCCCGCCGCAGGATGCGGTAGGACGGACGCAGGTCCAGCGACTCGCTCGATCCTCGCAACGAGGGGGGGGTTGGGACCAGCAGCAGGGGGCGCTGGCGTAGGCGGGAGATGGTGCGGGCGCGATCCGCGTCCAGATACCACTCCACCACCAGCCGATCACTGGGCCGTCCCTGGTTGAGCGGATCGGTGCGGGTGCCGTAGTAGTCGCGATGGAAACGTCTGGCCACAGCGCCCAGGCGCTTGAGATTGAAGTGGGCATTGCGGCTCTGGCCGGGGTCGAAGGTCCAGACCATCAGCTCCAGCCCCTGAGCCAACGCCCGCCGCCGCTGAGCCAACTTGAGGGCACGACCCACTCCCGAGTCCCGGCAGGACGCGAGCACCCCGGCGGCGTGGGAGCGATGATAGGCAATCCCGGTCGCTGTGCGTCCCGTGAAGCCATAGGCGAAGCCGACCGGTCCTCCGCGAGCGCTGGCCAGCAGCACTATGCCCCCGGCTGATGCCATCGCCTTCAGCAGGGTGGCGGGCGCGGCCACCTCGGGCGCACCCCAGATTTCGGCCTGAAGACTGGCCACCGCCTCCAGGTCGCTCGAGGAGCGGGCCAGACGAACGCCATAATCGAGAATCAGATGACCTCCTCGACGATCTCGCGCATCCGCAATTTCTCCATCATCGCGCACATCGACCATGGCAAGTCCACCCTGGCGGACCGGCTCCTGGAACTCACCGGTACGGTGAGCGCCCGGGACATGACGGCCCAGGTCCTGGACACCATGGATCTGGAGCGCGAGCGTGGCATCACCATCAAGGCCCAGGCGGTGCGGATGCCCTATCGGGCGCAGGACGGTCACGACTACGAGCTCAACCTGATAGACACCCCTGGGCATGTGGACTTCGCCTACGAGGTGTCCAGGGCGCTGGCGGCCTGTGAGGGGGCGCTGCTGGTGGTTGACGCCAGCCAGGGGATCGAGGCCCAGACCCTGGCCAACGTCTACAAGGCGCTGGAGTTGGGGCTGGAGATAGTCCCGGTCGTCAACAAGATCGACCTGCCCCAGGCGGAGCCCGAGGCGGTAGCCCGGGAGATCGAGGAGGTGATCGGGATCCCCAGGGAGCAGTGCCTCATGGTTTCGGCCCGGACCGGGGCCGGAGTGGACCAGGTGCTGGAGGCGATCGTCTCCGCGCTGCCCCCACCCCAGGGCGAGGCCATTGCCCCCCTCAGGGCTCTTATCTTTGATTGCAAGTACGACGCCTATCGCGGGGTGGTGGTCTACACCAGGGTCGTCGACGGCGCCATCCGCTCCGGGACCCAGATCCGGATGATGGCCGGGCAGGGGGTCTTCACCGTCGATGAGGTGGGCTTCTTCCGGCCCGGGATGGAGGCCGTCGAAGAGCTGGGCGCGGGTGAGGTCGGCTATGTGATCGCGTCCATCCGCAACGTGCGCGACAGCAAGGTGGGCGACACCATCACCGACGCTCAGCGGCCGGCGGTCAGCCCTCTGCCGGGGTATCGACAGGCGAGCCCGATGGTGTGGGCGGGGCTCTTCCCGATCGACAGCGACAGCTACCAGGACCTTAAGGAGGCGCTGGAGCGGCTGCAGCTGAACGACGCCGCCCTGGCGTTTGAGCCGGAGACATCAGCGGCGCTCGGCTTCGGATTCCGCTGCGGGTTCTTGGGGCTGCTGCACATGGAGATCGTGCAGGAGCGGTTGGAGCGGGAGTTCAATCTGGAGCTGATCACCACCGCGCCCTCGGTGGCCTACCGAGTCCAGATGCGGGATGGCACCACCCTCGAGATTGACAACCCCGACCAGCTGCCCGACCCAGAACATGTGGAGTGGATCGAGGAACCCAGGGTGAAGGTGGAGCTGGTGGCGCCCCGGGAGTATCTGGGCGGCCTCATGGAGCTCTGCCAGGAGCGGCGCGGGGAGTTCGTCCATCTGGAGTACCAGCCGGGGGATCGGGCGCTGTTGACCTACGACCTTCCCCTGGGCGAGATAATCCACGACTTCTACGATCAGCTGAAGTCGCGCAGCCGTGGCTACGCCTCGATGGACTACCAGCTTGCCGGCTACCGCCGAGAGCAGCTGGTGAAGCTGGACATCCTGGTCGCGGGGGGAAAGATCGACGCGCTCTCGGCGATCGTCCATCGCCAGCAGGCCAGCAACCAGGGAAGGCGGCTGGTCCAGCGTCTCAAGGAGGTCATCCCCCGCCAGCTGTTTGAGGTGGCTCTTCAGGCGGCCATCGGGGGCAAGGTGATCGCGCGCGAGACGGTCCCGGCCCTGCGCAAGGATGTGCTGGCCAAGTGCTACGGCGGTGACATCACCAGAAAGCGCAAGTTGCTCGAGAAGCAGCGTGAGGGCAAGCAGCGCATGAAGCGGGTGGGATCAGTCGAGATCCCCCAGGAGGCGTTCATGGCGGTGCTGTCGCTTGACCGCTGAGGTGGTGGTGGGCGCGCCCAGATCGCTCTACCTGCACGTGCCGTTCTGCAGCCGCCGCTGCCCCTACTGCGACTTCGCCATTCACGTGGGGGAAGACCAACTTCAGGAGCGCTACACCAAGGCGGTGCTGGCGGAGCTGTCCCGGATCGCCACCGGCGAACTGGAGCTGGACACCGTCTATCTCGGGGGAGGCACACCCTCGCGGTTGCACCCGCGCCTCTTGGGGCAGCTGCTGGACGCGATTCGCGCCCACTTTGCGGTCCAGCCCGGGGCCGAGGTGACAGTCGAGGCCAACCCCGAGGACGTGACCGCGGAGCTGGCCCGAGCCTGGCTGCAGGCGGGGGTCAACCGCTTGTCCCTGGGGGTGCAGAGCCTGGACGATCGGGCGCTGGCCTGGCTGGGAAGGGGACACGATGCTGCCCAGGCCGAATCCGCGGTGCAGGTGGCCCGACTGGCCGGCTTTGAAAACCTCAGCTGTGACCTGATCTACGCGGTGCCGGGCCAGGACGTGGGCACCCTGGAGCGAGGCGTGAGGCGGCTGATGGCACATGGTCCGACCCATGTCTCCTGCTACGAGTTGACCGTGGAACAGGGCACCCCGCTCCAGCGTCAAGTGCGGTCCGGCCGGCGCCCAGCACCGCAGGTTGAGGCGTTTTTGGAGCAACGCCAGATGTTGGGGGAGGTGCTGGGGGAGGCGGGGCTGGAGATGTACGAGGTTTCCAACTATGCCCGCCCGGGGCGCCGCTCGCGGCACAACCTGGCCTACTGGAACGGGCTCGCCTACCTGGCTTTGGGTCCTGGCGCGCACGGCTTCCTGGGAGCGGCGGAGAGCGCGGCGCTGGGCCTGGCGTCAGAGGGAGCGGCCCTGCGCTACTGGCATCTGCGCGACACTGCGACCTACATCAGGGATGTCGAGTCGGGTGCGAGCGGGTGGCGCGGCCACGAGTGGCTGGGCGAGTCAGATCTGCAGATGGAGCGCCTGGCGTGCGGACTGAGGCTGAGCCATGGCGTTCGGCTGGGATCAACCGGGCAGCTCAACAGAGCTCTCGAGCTGGCCGAGATGGGGCTGTTGGTCGTCGAGGGCCGGACCGCGCGGGCCACCCCACGCGGGTTCGAGGTTCTGGACCGGGTCACCCTGGAGCTGGTCTCGGCCTCAACTCCCTCAGGCCGGGGGCAGCCGTAAGCCGAAGAGGTGGGGCAGCAGGACCCCCAGGATGTATCCCGCCAGGGCGGCAGCGGCCCCGACCCCGAGCACCTGGGCTCCGCCGATCAGCGGGCGCTGGCCGATGATCCACGCCTTCCCGACTCCCACCAAGAGCAGGGCGACGGCGGAGAGTCCCAGCGAGAGCGCCACCGCCGGGATGCCGGTGAGGAATATGAACGGCACGATGGGGACCACCGCGCCCATGAGGAAGGTGGCTCCCATCACCAGCCCGTCCCGCAGCGGTGAGTCCTGGGGATCGCTGGAGATTCCGAGCTCCTTCTCGATGTGGGTCTCCTCCCACAGCTTGGGGTATTTCGCCAGGGCTCGCGAGAGCTCGTGAGCGGTCGCCTCCGGCACCCCTCGGTCCATCAGGATCTCGACCATCTCCTGGTGCTCCTCGACCGGTTGGGTCAGGAGCTCAGCCCGCTCCTTGTGGATCGCGGCGCGTTTGAGGTCACGTTCCGCGCACGCGGCCAGGTACGCCCCGGTGCCCATGGAGACCATGCCCGCCAGCGCTCCCGCGAGGCCGGCTATGAGGATGGTGGTGTGGGCCACGGCGGCTCCGGCGGCGGCGGTCGCCACTCCGGTGGTGAGGCCCATGGTGGTGAGGACGCCGTCCTGAACCCCGAAGACCACCTCTCTTATGCCGGCGCGTCGCTCCAGCTGCTCGCGCTCCGACTGGCCAGGCGCCGAGAACGGATTGAAGATGTCGAGCCAGCTCTCGGTCTTGGGGGCAGCCGCTGGAGACATGGGCAGATGTTACCGTGCCTTGGACCGTGTCCAGCTTAGGGGGGACTAAGGCCGAACTTACCAATGCCTGCCCAACTCCGGTGCTAAACTCGACTTAGCACTCACGGTCATAGAGTGCTAACAAGGCATTGGAGTCGCCCTCATGGACCAGCGCAAGGAGCGAATTTTGGGTGCTGTGGTCTCGGACTACACCGAGACCGTGGTCCCCGTGGGATCGCACGCGCTGGCGGCGCGCTACTTTCTGGAATTGAGCTCTGCGACCATTCGCAACGAGCTCTCGGAGCTGGTCGACGACGGCTTCCTGACCCAGCCGCACGCGTCGGCCGGGCGGATTCCCACCGACCTTGGCTACCGGTATTTCGTGGACTTCCTGCTGCCGCAGGAGATCGTCGAACCGCCTCTGCGTCGGCAGATCCGGCAGAGCTTCGATGCGGCTGCGCCGGACGTCGAGTCGATCCTCGAGCTGGCTGCGGCAACCCTGAGCCATCTCAGTGACAACGTGGCGTTGGTGACCGGGCCGAGTCACACCGAGGCCCGTCTGCTCCATGTCGAACTGGTTCTGGCCCGACCGGGGCAGGCGCTCCTCATCGCTGTCGCCAACGGCAACTCCGTGCACCAGCGGGTGGTGGAGGTCGACGAGCGCCTCGATCAGGAGGCGCTCTCCCAGATGGCGAGCCTGCTGAGCAGCCACTATGCCGGCCTCTCCGCCGCCGCGATCGAGGCGCTTCCCCAACCGCAGGGTGCGCCCTCCGGGGTGGTCGAGGAGCTGGTCCGGGGCCTGCGGCAGATGGAGACCAGGGCCTCTTTGGTGATCCACGACGGGGTCCGCAACCTGGTGCGCAACCCCGAGTTCGAGGATCCCAACCGGCTGCGGACGGTGTTGGAGGTCTTGGAGGCCCAGCGGATCCTGGCGGCCGTGGTCAGCGAACTGGCTCCAAGGGTCGGGATGCAGGTGGTGATCGGGCACGAGAACCGGTTGCAGGAGCTGCAGGACTGCAGCCTGGTGCTCACCAGCTATCGGGCCGGAGACCAGCTCTGGGGTACCCTGGGGGTGGTGGGTCCGACCCGGATTCGCTACGGGCGGGTGGCCGCCCGGCTGCAGTTGGTCTCGCAGCTGACCGGCGAGGCCCTCAGCCGACTGCTCACATGAGCCCAACCTTTCCAGTGGAGAGCGACTTGCCAATCGAAGCTTTTGAACCTGAGCCAGAAGCGGGCCAAGACGGCACCGCGGAGGAGGAGAGCGAGCAGCCGGCAGACACGGCTCAGTTGCGCTCGGAGCTGGAGCAGGCCCGGTCCTCCTATCAGCGCCTGGCGGCCGACTTCGAGAACTACAAGCGGCGCAAGAACCAGGAGGCGCAGGATCTGGCACGCTACGCCGCTGCCTCCCTGCTGACGGCGCTCCTGCCCGCTCTGGACAACCTGGCCAGGGCTGTGGCGCACATCGATCCCGACGCTCGTGACGGACTCTCCGAGGGGCTGCGCCTCACGGTTCGGCAGCTGGAGGAGGCGCTCGCCTCCCAGGGGGTGGAGAGAGTGGAGGCGGTGGGAGCGGCCTTCGATCCTCGCATCCACGACGCGGTCTCGACGGTTCCAGGGGAGGGGCTGGACCGCGACACGGTGGTGGCGGAGCTGCTGCCTGGGTACCGCCTTCATGACCGGGTGGTGCGGCCGGCCCAGGTGACCGTCGCCCACGCCGGCCCGCCCGTGGCCGGCGTACCTGAGGCATCCCCGGATGGGGAGTTGGGGGACGGGCCCCGAGGGGATGCTGTGAAGGACACATCCGACTGATGCCGCAGACCAAGCGCGACTACTACGAGGTGCTGGGGGTCGACCGCCAGGCGAGCCAGGAGGACCTCAAGCGGGCCTACCGCAAGCTGGCGATGCAGTACCACCCCGATCGCAATGGGGGAGATGCCCAGGCTGAGCAGCGTTTCAAAGAGGTGGGTGAGGCCTATCAGGTGCTCTCCGATCCCCAGCGCCGGCAGCGCTACGACACCTACGGCCAGGCCGGCGATGGGTTTGCGGGCGGGTCTGGTGCGTTCAACTTCCAATCAGCGTTCGATCTCTTCGACATGTTCTTCGGGGGCTCGGCCCAGCCTCGCCAGCGGGGGGGGCCACGGCGGGGATCGGACCTGCGGATGCAGGTCACCATCGACTTCCAGGAGGCCATCACCGGGGTCAACCGCACCTTCGAGGTGACCAAACCCGCCGCCTGCCCTGACTGTGGAGGCAGGGGAGCTGCGGCCGGCACCAGCGCCAGCGTGTGCCAGGAGTGCCAGGGCCGGGGCCAGGTGCAGAGGGTCAGGCAGTCGCTGCTGGGACAGATGGTGACGGTCGAGCCGTGCCCTCGCTGCCACGGCGAGGGGCAGGTGATCGAGTCCCCCTGTCCCAACTGTCACGGACAGGGGCTGGTCGACGCCAAGAAGTCGATCGAGGTCCAGATCCCAGCAGGGGTCGACAACGAGATGCAGGTGAGGGTGCCCGGAGAGGGTGCGGCGGGCCCGCGAGGGGGGCCGCCTGGTGACCTCTTCTTGGTGATCGGGGTGCGCCCGCACGAGCAGCTGGTGCGGCGCGGCATGACCATCGTGTACGAGTGCCCCATCTCCGTGGCTCAGGCTGCCCTGGGCGACACCATCGAAGTGCCCACCGTCGACGGGCCGGCCACCATGACGGTCAAGCCGGGAACCCAGTACGGGGAGCAGGTGCGGCTGCCTGGCAAGGGGGCGCCCGACCCACGGACCGGTCGGCGGGGTGACCAGGTGGTGAGGCTGCGGGTTGTGATCCCCACCAAGCTGACCGAGCGGCAGCGCCACCTGCTGCGCGAGCTGGCGCCTCCGGATGGCAAGCCTCACCCGGTTAGGCGGGGCTTCTTCGAGCACATCAAGGACGCCATCGGCATCTGATCCGGCACCGGTGTTTAGGCCCCCCGCAAGTCGGGGTATGGCCTACTTGGGATGGCTTCATCCCCCCAGCAACGCTGGGAAAAGATGAGGTTTAGGAGGTGTTCTGATGGCTCGCTGGGATCCATGGAGCGACCTGTTCAATTTGCAGAATGAGATGTCCCGCTGGGTCAATGAGGCCTTTGGCAATGGCCAGTTGATGGGACCTGTGGGGGTGGGCAGCAGGAGCCTCACAACCACCGCACCGACCGCTTACCTGCCCCTCGACATCCGCCAGAAGGACAACGAGTTCGTGATCGAGGCCTCGGTGCCGGGGTTCAAGCCGGAGGAGGTGGAGATCACCGCTGACCAGGGTGTTTTGACCATTCGGGGTGAGCGCAAGCTGGAGCACTCGGAGCAGGCTGACGGCACCTACCTGCGCCGGGAGCGCTCCAACTACTCCGTGATCAGGCAGCTCACTCTGCCTGGTGATGTCAAGGAAGACGAGATCCGCGCCAGCTTCTTGAATGGGGTTCTCACCGTGACCATCCCCCGGGTGGCGGCTCCGGCTCCGCGGCGGATTCCTGTCAGCAGCGGGGATGCGGCTCCTCAACCAGACGTGATCGAGGCAGGAGCGACCCAAGGCTGAACGACGCAGTTGGGGCCCCGGCAGCAGCGCCGGGGCCCTTCTTTATTTCCCGGGAGCTATGGCGGCCCGCAGAATCGGGCCCAGCCCGGAGGCGAGTGACTCGGGGCTCCGCACCATGAACGGTTCGTCGAGGAGGTGGTGCCAGGCGGTGGTGTCGGAGCCGAGGATGGCGGGGTTGAAGTAGATCCGCGGGGAGAGCCGGGCGTGCAGGCGAAAGTGGTCGCGCCGCTCCCCCCAGGGGGCGGAGTAGAAGGCGAGGTTGAAGGCGGCGACCCCCTCCGCCGAGAGGAAGTCCAGGCAGGCGCAGAGCCCCCTGGAGAACTCGAGGAGCCCCTCCACTGGCAACTCGAGGAGACTGCGGCAGTCGGGGAACACCACCATCACGTCGGAGAGCACGCTCCGGGATAGGAAGGCGGTGAGCCACACGCTGTTCTTTCCGCGGGCCAGAAAGCGCTCTCCCAGCCGCTCCTCCTCAGCCGCCAGCAGATCCCAGTAGGAGATTCCATGGCGTCGGTGGAAGGCCCGCCCTCGGCGGACCTCCTCTTCGAGGAGGGCTCCTGGCCGATCCGTGGCGAAGCCCTGGAGGTGAGCGTGAACCTGGGTCGCCCCCGCAGGGGGCATGTAGTTCCAGGTGACCACTGAGCAGATGCCCCGCCTGTTTGGCCGCAGCTCTGTGAAGTACTGCTGGGCAGCCAGCAGGCCATCCGAGATGTGGTGGGGCAGGAAGTCCTCTGGCCGCAGGAAGTGCTCACGGGTGAGCACGTCGACGAAGCTATGCCGATCGTAGGGGCTGAGGTTGGGAAAGAGCACCGCCTCCCCAACCCGGATGCGGCTGCCCCGGCCCGGGTGCGCAGGCAGCTCCGGGGTCACCCGCTCGATCCGCTCCGGGCAGAAGGGGCAGTTGGGGCGGCTCTCGGCGACCGCCCCAGACAGGTCGGGCCGATGCAGTCGGAAGCCCTGGAAGTGGGCCACCCTACCACTGCGTCCAGTCAGCGGGTCGCGTCTGAGCTCAACCTCGAAGGGCACCTCGGCGAGCTCTCCCAGTGGGTCTCGCACAAGGTAGGAGCCACGACGGAGCCGCCGCTCGAAGACCAGCGTCGGCTGGGGTCCAGGGCGCAGGTTCCCCGCCCCACTCACGGCTGGTTCGACTCCAAATCACCAGCGCGCTGCAGGAGGACCACTGTGGCGACGCTGGCCGCCAGCAGGGTGCGAAGGTTGCGGGGGCCCAAGGAGACGGCGACGCCGCCCGACTCCAGGATCGCATCCAACTCACTGGGTGAGAGGCCTCCCTCAGGTCCGACCACAATCGCCGTCGGCTCCCCAGGGTCCCAGGCGACGGCGGAGATGGATGTCCGGGCCGACGGTTGGTCGCAGGCCAGCCACTGGAGGTGCGCCTCCCGCTGACGCAAGCTCTTCACCACGTCCGCCAGGGGCATGGGGTGATGCACCTCAGGCGCCCGGTGCCGACGCGCCAGCTGGGCCGCCTCCTTGGCAACCCGCTGCCAGCGCAGCTGGCGGGCCCGCGCCTGGTCCTCCTCCAGCCTGGGGATGGTTCGCTCTGTCAGCACTGGCCAGATCGAGCTTGCCCCCAGCTCCGCCAGCCGCTCGCACACCTCAGCCATCCCAGGACCCTTGGGAATCGCCTGCAGAATGTGGAGCTGGGCGCGAGGCTCCCGGGCGCGGCGGCGGGCCGCCAGGACCCTGGCGCTCACCAGGTCGGGGCCCACTTCCTCCAGCACCGCCTCACACTCGGTGCCGACCTCAGGCACCAGGGTCACCGTGGCGCCCCGACCGAGCCGCAAGACTCTGGACATGTGCCAGGCATCGTCGCCCGAGATGTGCACCAGGTCGCCAACCCGGTCGGCCCCAGCTTCCACAAAGAAGGTCGGCACCGCCTGAGTCTACTTGGCATTCAGGCCGGAGCGGCCCGACCGCCATCCGTACCATGGGGGCATGGAGTGGCCCAAGGATGGCTCGACGCAGAAGGTGGACGTGGCAGCCGGAGTTCGGCTGGCTGTCCACCAGGTGGGGGAGGGCCCGCCCCTGCTCCTGATTCCCGGGCTGGGGACCGATCACCACGCGTTTTTGTGGAACATTCGCGACCTCTCCCAGCACTGGCGCTGCCTGGTCCTTGACCAGCGCGGGATCGGACTTTCGGACGCCACGCCGGGCCCCTACGACATGGCCCTGCTGGCCGACGACGCTGCCCGGGTAATAGAGCGGCTGGCGCCCAGCGGTGCCTTCGTCTTCGGGGTGTCGATGGGCGGGATGGTCGCCCAACACCTCGCCATCCGCCACCCCAAGCTGGTGGCCGCGCTGGTCCTGGGCTGCACCGGTCCGGGCGGCAGCCTCGCGGTGCGCGCCGACCCTGCCGACACCAGGCTCCTGCTGGGTGGCGATGCCCGGGACCCTGCCCTCGCCTACCGGGTTGCCTGCCAGGTGCTCTACGAGCGTCGCTGGCGGGAAGAGCACCCGGAGGTCGTCGAGGACGCCGTGCACTGGAGGGCCACCCATCCGGTCCGCCCGGGCGTATTCGCGGCCCATTGGGAGGCCATCCGACACCATGACACCGGAGACCGTCTGCCTGAGATCCAGGCGCCGACTCTGGTGCTGCACGGGACCGCTGACGTGGTGATGCCGCCCGGCAATGGCGCGCTCCTGCAGGAGCGGATCCCCGGTGCCAGGTTGCACTGGCTGCCCGGCCGCGGGCACATGTTCTTCCAGGAGGATCCGGCCGCGACGGTGCGCTGGTTGCAGGAGCATCTGAGGTTGGTGGCGGCCCATTCTGGGTAACGGCGTTGGCTCCCCGGGCGCAGGCCGCCACCGCGTCACCGCCAGCGCTGGGGGATGCCGGCGGGAGCGCGGGGGAGGTCGCCCCGATACAATCACGAGTCTTGGCGGAGGTGGTTCAGAGCCGCTTCACAAATTGGGCTGATACGTGCTGGAGGAGGTGACATCCACTGTCGGAGGTAAAGCTGCGGGAGGGAGAGTCGTTCGAGAGCGCTCTTCGTCGCTTCAACAAGAAGATCAAGCAGAACGGGATCCTCACCGAGGTGCGGCGCCGGGAGTTCTACGAGAAGCCCAGCATTCGTCGCAAGAAGAAGACCATGGCGGCCAGGAAGCGGCGGGCCAAGCAGGCTTAGCCGCGGCGGATCAGGAGCTGGTGGATGTGAGGCTGTCCCGGGCTCTCAGCCCAGCTCACCGCCAGCAGGCGCGCCAGGCTGAGATCGGGACCCTCCTGGAGGGGGCTCTGCGCGATCTGGGGCTCCAGGACCACCAGGTCTGCTGCCGGCTCACCACGGCTGCTGGCGTCGTGCGCCTGAACCGGCGTTTCGCCGGCTCGGACCGGCCCACCGACGTGCTCGCCTTCCCGACCGCCGCCCTGGTCCCGGGCTCAGGCTTCCGGCTGCCCCCTGGCGGCGCCGCCAGCCTTGGCGACATCGTGATCGCGATCCCGGTGGCGCTGGAACAGGCGGATGAGTTGGGAAGTGACCCGCAGGAGGAACTCCGGCTGCTGGCGGTGCACGGTCTTCTCCATCTGCTTGGCCATGACCATCACGACCGCGAGGAGGCGGCTAGGATGACCCAGGCGACTCGCCAGCTGCTGGCGCGTGACGCTGCCCGCCGCGGGCACCTGCCCCCGGCGGTGCCCGCGTTGCAGCCAACTGCGTGAGCGACCTCCCCTGGCTGGTGATCGGACTGGGGAACCCGGAGCCGGCTCATGCGGGTCAGCGCCACAACGTGGGATTCGACGTCATCCGGGTGCTGACCTCCCGTCTGGGGACCGCTCTCGGGCGCTATCGGGGCCCGGCGCGGCTGGCCCGGAGCAACTGGCAGGGTCGAGATCTCCTGCTGGCTGAGCCCAGGACGTACATGAACGAGTCGGGCATCGCGGGGGCTCACCTGACCCGGACCCTGGGAGTGGGCCTGGACCATGTGCTGGTCGTGTACGACGACCTGGACCTGCCGGTGGGGAGGTTGCGAGTGCGAGCGTCTGGCAGCCCTGGTGGGCACAACGGGATCCGCTCCCTGCAGACCCACTGGAGGTCCAAGGACTTCGCCCGGGTCAGAGTCGGCATCGGCCGGCCGCCAGCCGGTGTGGACCCCATCGAGTATGTCCTCGGCAGCCCGCGGGGCGCCGAGCGGGAGCGGCTCGAGGCGGCGGTGGCACGGGCGGCGGATGCGGTCCTGGCCGCCGTGGGCAGCGGATTGGAGGAGGCCATGAGCACGTTCAATCGGTCCGAAGCGGAGCCACCGCCCGCCCCGGAGGTCGCCGATGGCTGAGCGGTCCAAGCCGGGGCGCGAGCTTCCCCCCACTTTGATCGCCAGGCTGATGGACCAGCCCTTGGGCAGGTCCCTGCGGCGCTGGGAGGAGAGTGGACTTCAGCAGGCGCGCATAGGAGGGGTGATCCATGCCGGCACACCCCTGCTGGCGGCGCTCGCCCAGAACCTCCTGCCTCGGCCACTCTGCCTTCTGGTGGCGGAGCCGGAGGCGGCCTGGGAGGAGGTGGTCACCTGGCTGGGAGGGGCCAACGGCGTCACCTTGTTCCCCGCCGCAGACACTCTGCCCTTCGACAGGGTCGCCCCCTCGGCGGCCGTGGTCAGGCACCGGCTGGAGACTCTTCGCTCCCTGCGCTCTCCGGCACCGACTCTGGTGGTCACCTCCCCGGAGGCGGTGCTGCGGCCGACTCTGTCCCCCGAGTGGATGGGCAGCTGGCTTGCCGAGCTGGCCCCGGGGTCCGAGATCCCCCTCAAGAAGATGGCCTCGCTGCTGCTGGAGTCAGGGTATCGGCAGCAGTCAATCGCCGCCCAGGCTGGCGACTTCGCCCGGCGGGGGGGGATTCTCGACTGCTTCCCGCTGGACAACCACCCCTGGAGAGCGGAGTGGGAGGGGGATCGAATTGCCGGCCTGTGGCGCCTGGAACCGGAGACCCAGGGCTCGAGGGCACGGCTCGACCGGGTCTCGCTCATGCCGGCGCGCGAGTTCGCTCTGGATCAGGCATCGCTGGAGGCCGCCGCCGCCACGATCGGGGGCTGGAAGCTGGACGCTTTGCGCCAGGATGTGCGGGACCGCTGGGAATCCGACCTCGACCTGATCAGGTCGGGAGGGCTGCCGGATCCGGTGGACGCACTCGGCCCGCTGCTGGTCGATCCCGACCAGACATTGCTGGCACACCTGCCCAAGGACACGATCTTCGTGACCGAGGATTGGGGGCGCTTGCAACGACAGGCGGAGGGATGGTTGGAGGAGGTGCGCCAGATCCACCAGGCTGAGGAGGAGAGAGGGGAGCTGCCTCGGGAGATGGCGCTGGGCGTGGCCCCCCTCGAAGAGCTGCGCCAGCGCCTCTCCTCCTCGGCTTGGCTCGACCTCACCCGCGAGCAGGGCGAGGGCTGGCTGCTGGACGACGCAGCCATGGCTGCGGCACCGACCTTCGCCGGGGACATGGACGAGTTTTGCAGGTGGGCGCTTGAGGTCCTGGGAGAAGGGGGATCGGTCGTGTCCCTGGGGCTGCAGGAGGAGCGCCTCGGGGAGCTGGCCGTCGAACGGGGCATGGATCCGATCGCCGCCGAGGACTTCTCCGCTGCTGCCACCCCTGTCCCAGCCGGCGCCCTCCTGGTTGGCCCCGGTGATCTGCGAGCCGGGCTCTCCCTGGGGGATGCCCGCCTCACCGTGGTCGCGGACTCGGACCTGTTCGGAGCCCAGAAGCGACGTGCCTCCGCCCTGCTGCGGTCCGCTCATCGGGCCGAGTCCAGCTCGGCCGGCCGTCTCCGGCACGCTCCTGGGGCGTCCGCCGACCTGTCGGCATTCCGACTGAAGCTTGAGCCGGGCGACATAGTGGTGCATCGCGACCATGGACTGGGCCGCTTCATCGGCATGCGCCGGGTGAGCGACGGCGACGGTGAGCGCGAGTACATGCAGCTTGAGTACGCCGAGGGAAGCAAGCTGTACGTGCCCGCGGAGCACCTGGACCGGGTGGAGCGGTACGTCGGAGGCGCCGACTCGTCGCCGACGCTGTCGCGGCTGGGGTCGGGGGACTGGGAGCGGACAAGAAGGTCGGTCAGGCGCCGCATCGATGAGATTGCCGAGGACCTGGTGCGGCTGTATGCGCAGCGGCAGCAGGCTCGCGGCCACGCCTTCCCCGCTGACTCGCACTGGCAGGAGGAGCTGGAGGCCTCCTTCCCATACCAGGAGACCCGGGACCAGCTCATGGTCCTTGACGACATCAAGCGGGATATGGAATCAGACCGGCCCATGGACCGACTTCTGTGTGGGGATGTCGGCTTCGGCAAGACCGAGATCGCGCTGCGGGCTGCCTTCAAGGCGGTCGAGGGTGGCCTCCAGGTGGCGGTGCTGGTGCCCACCACGGTCTTGGCCCAGCAGCACTTCCTGACCTTCCAGGACCGCCTGCGGGCGTTCCCCGTGAAGGTGGAGCAGCTGTCGCGCCTGCGCTCCGAGGAGGATGCCAAGGCGGTTATGGCGGAGCTGGCCGCTGGCACCGTCGACATCGTGATCGGCACCCACCGGTTGCTGCAGAAGGATGTCAAGTTCAAGCGCCTGGGGTTGGTCGTGCTTGATGAGGAGCAGCGTTTTGGGGTGCGTCAGAAGGAACGGCTCAAGCAGCTGCGCACCTCGGTGGACATCCTGTCCCTCTCCGCCACTCCGATCCCGAGGACCCTCCACATGGCCCTGGCCGGGATCCGCGACCTCTCCGTCATCCGCACTCCGCCGGAAGGTCGGCTACCGATCCGAACCTACGTGACCGCCAAGGAGGACGGCCTCATCCAGGACGTCATCCGGCGGGAACTATCCCGCCGTGGTCAGGTGTACTACGTGCACAACCGAGTCCACAGCATGCTGGCAGAACTGGACCTGCTCAGCCGGCTGGTCCCGGAGGCGCGGCTGGCGATGGCCCACGGCCAGATGGATGAGCGGGAGCTGGCCCGGGTGATGGTGGATTTCGCCAGGGGCGACGTCGACGTGCTCTGTTGCACCACCATCATCGAGAACGGGCTCGACATCCCCAACGCCAACACCCTGGTCGTCGACGACGCCTCCCGGCTGGGCCTGGCTCAGCTGTACCAGCTGAGGGGACGGGTGGGGCGATCCGGTCAACGCGCCTATGCCTATTTCCTCTACGACCCCAGCCGCTCCCTGACCGAACTGGCCGACAAGCGCCTGGACGTGGTCGCTGATCTCCAGGATCTGGGCTCTGGCTTCGCCCTGGCCCTCAAGGACCTCGAGATCCGCGGCGCCGGCAACCTGCTCGGTGAGGCCCAGCATGGCGACATCGCCGCCGTGGGGATGGAGATGTACAACCACCTGCTGCGCCAGGCGGTGTTGGAGGTGCAGGGACAGCAGCTGGTGGAGTCGCCGGCACAGGTCTCCATCTCCCTGCCGCTTCGCAGCCTGCTTCCCACCGGCTACATTCCCGACGAGCGACTCCGCCTGCGCGTCTACCAGCAGCTGGCCGCGGCCACCAGCGAGGCAGAGCTTGAGGAGACAGCCCGCAACCTACGCCAGCGCTTTGGGCCCAGGCCGCCGGAGGTGGAGAATCTTCTGGTGGGCCTTCGAGTGCGGCTGATGGCGGCGGCGGCAGGGGCCGCGGCGGTGGACACCGAGGGGCATCTGCTGACGGTCCGCTTCGAGCCAGGTCACGGCCTGCCACTGTCCGAGCTGGCAGCCCAGATGCCCAAGGTGGCGGTGGCGGGGGTGAACCGTCTTCGACTCGACTCCCAGGCCGCCGGTCCCGGCTGGCCCGACCTCCTGATGGGGCTGCTCCGTCGCCTCGCCGAGGCGCGGCAACCGTCCCAGCCCAGCCCGGCCGGTGTGGCGTGAGCGAGCACCCCGTGACCGAGCTGGCCCACCTGTTCGAGGTCATGGCCGCCCTGAGAGCCGAGGACGGATGCCCGTGGGACCGTGCGCAGACCCACCGGACTCTCCTGCCATACCTCTTGGAGGAGACCTACGAGCTCATCGAGGCGGTGGAGGTGGGCGACGATGCCGAGATGGCCGAGGAGCTCGGCGACCTGCTGGTGGAGGTCGCCATGCACACCGCGATCGCATCGGGCCGGGGTGCCTTCGGGCTGGGCGATGTGGCCACCCGGGCGACCAAGAAGATGGTGACCCGCCATCCCCACGTCTTCGCCGACACCACGATCGCCAGCCAGGAGCAGCTGCTGGCCAACTGGGAGCAGGTCAAGCGGGGCGAGAAGCCAGGGCGGACCTCAGCCCTGGACGGCATCCCCAAGGCTCTGCCGGCCCTGACCCTGGCGGCATCCGTGCAGCGTCGGGCCGCCAGAGGGCCCGCCGCGGACCAGCTGAGCGGTGATCCTGGAACGGAGGTGAGAGAGCGCCTGGAGCAACTCGGCAGGCCGGACTCGTCTGGCCCTTCGGCTGAGGTCGTGATCGGGGAGCTGCTCTTCTCGGTGGTGCAGCTGGCGGCTCAGCGGAGGGTGGACCCAGAGGGAGCTCTGCGCCAGGTGGTGCGACGCTGGAGCAGCGAATATCGGCAGCGGGAGGCGGCCGCGACTGACCGCAGCGAGTAGTTTTTTGGCAGCCCCTTCCCGCCGGGGCGGCCAGCGGTCTATACTGCAGCGAAATCACTGGCCGTCTGGGCCGGTCGCAACCTAGCCGAACTTCCACCCCACGTCCAAGCAGATTCGAGCCGCAAGCGACCTTGACGACTGGAGCGCGATTCGCGAGCTCCGGATTCGTTGGATCCTGTTCCGGCGAGCACACAGTCCAGAGCCATGGCACGTCCTGGTGCTGGTGGCGGCGGTGCTGGCCTGCTGGATCGCAATGGCGGCATACTCCAGCTACCGCAGCGATCAGGCGCTGCGCGTGCAGCTGAACCAGCTCCAGGTCCAGACCAGCTCATTGGGTGGACAGGTGAAAGCGCAGCGCCAGGAGGTCCGATACGCCAGCAGCTCCGCCTGGCAGGCTGAGCTCGCCCGCGCAGACGGGTTGGGGGCCGCCGGGGAGCAGACGTACGTGATCGAGACCCCAGCTCAGGCCGCCGGGCCGGGGCCGGTGGAGCAGGCGGCCGCCCAGGTCGGCAGTGCCGTGACCCAGATTTCTCAGGGGATTTCGGCCCTGGGCTGATTCGGCGCGCGGGCCCCGGGCGCGGCCGGCGGTAGGGCGCGGCGTGCTCGGGGCTGCCTCGAGCAGGCGATCCCCAGTCCCTGCGTAGCCATGGCCTGCGCTGTAACGTTCACTGCTGCGTGCGACTAACCAAGGCCCTTGGGCCCCTTGCCATCCTTGTTGCCCTGGTGGTCAGCGGCTGTGGGGCCAGCGCCAGTCACCGTGGGGCGCTCTCAGACTCGAGCGGGACGCAGGGCGGGAGTGCCCTCCCATATCCCGGCAGCACGGTCTCAGACTTTCAGGCGGTGGCACTTACCTGGATCAGCACCGAGCAGGGCTGGGCATTGGGGACAGCCGCCGGCTGTGCCGGACAGCGCTGCGCGACGGTGCTGGAGACCACCAATGGTGGCAGGAGCTGGACCACAGTGGCCGACCTGCATGACTGCCTGCTGGAGGCGGCGCCGGTCGGCTGCCCCGCCGGGGTCCCACAGGTGAGCCAGATTCGCTTTGCCACCCCCGACATCGGGTATGCGTTCGCCTCCGACGGTGGGCCGTACTCCCTGACCACCAACGGAGGGCTCTCCTGGCAGGAGCAGTCCGGTCGCCAGGCGAGCGCGATCAAGGTCGCCTACGGGACCGCGATCAGGGTGAGTTTCTCCCATTCCGGGTGCCCTGGGCCCTGTGACTGGTCCATCGACCAGGCCGCTGTAGGCCAGAGCGCCTGGCAGACCCTCTACGTCCCCCCCAGCACCTTCAATCACGGCCAGGTGGTGCTGTTGCGCCAGGGCCCCAAGGACATCTATGCAGCGTTCTTGGGCAATGCCGCAGGTGGGACGGCGGGCGGGCAGGCGGCTCAACTGGCGGTCTCCACCAACAGAGGGGCCTCCTGGACCGTCGCCCCCGACCCCTGCACCGCAGCCGACCCCAGCTATGGAGCACGGGCCTTCGCCGCCGCACCGGGCGGGGTCCTTATCGCGCTCTGCGAGAACTCGTCGGGGTCTCGGGCAGCAGTTGAGGTATCCACTGACTCGGGGGCGAAGTTCGGGCCCATGGAGCCGCTGCCCAGGCTCAAGTCCGGCGCCTATTCGGAGCTCGCGGCCGTCAACCAGAACCTCCTGCTGGCCGCTGCGCCAGGAGTGGAGCTGGTCCAGTCCACCGACTCCGGGCGTCACTGGCGGGTGGTGGTGCAGCTGAAGACGCATCCGCTGGCGTCAACCCCGATGTCCACCTTCCTTGGCTTTGAGAGCCCGATGGTCGGGCGCTGGGTCGGCCCTCCCAACACGCTCTGGACCACCACGGACGGGGGGCTGAGCTGGACCTCGCGCAGATTCTGAACGTGGTGGTGGCGGTACCTGGATTCGAACCAGGGACAACTCGGTTATGAGCCGAGCGCTCTAACCCCTGAGCTATACCGCCTGATGCCCGCGGCGCTCAGTCGGGGAGCGTTGCGGCGCCAAGATTCGAACTTGGGACCTTCGGGTTATGAGCCCGACGAGCTGCCACTGCTCCACGCCGCTCATGAATTGTAACCGAAGCGGTAGCAGGCGTCAAAAATAGATCGGCGGGCGCCTGGAGTGGCAGCTTGCACCTCGGCCACTATCTTTGGCAGGAGGCCGCCCAAGATCTCGCGGGGGAGGTGCGGGGCCGGGCCGGATAGAATCTGAGCGATGCCCGGACAACGCCGCGCCGTAGCCTATGTGGTGATCTTCGCCGCCATTCTGGCGATCGCCCTGATCGCCTGGCACATGGCGCCTGGACCCACCATCCCCACGGCACCGACCGGGACCCTCCAACAGGCTCTCCAGAACTACCAGCTCAAGCAGGAGGGCAAGCCGGTTCCGGCAGGGGCCGTCATAATCAGCTCCAATCCGCATCACCGGGCGCAGGTGCAGAACCAGAGCTCCCCGGTGGATTGGTGGACAACCACCGGCAAGGAGTACCAGACGGTTCTCGATGGCACCGGCACCGAGACCTTCTTCGCCAAGTACGGCTTCACCAATTGGACTGAGCAGAATGCCAATAACAACGTGTTCCTGATCGACTTCCTGCCCCAGATCGTGCTGGTTCTGGTGATCCTGGGCTTCCTGTGGTTCATGCTCAGGCAGAGTCAGAGCGGCAACAGCCAGGCGATGTCGTTCGGGCGCAGCCGGGCCCGCCTGGTGGCCGGCGACAAGCCCCAGGTGACCTTCGGGGACGTGGCCGGGGTCGACGAGGCCAAGCAGGAGCTGGGCGAGATCGTGGAGTTCCTGAAATACCCCGATCGGTTCACCTCCCTGGGCGCGCGCATCCCCAAGGGGGTCCTGATGGTCGGTCCTCCCGGCGCCGGCAAGACCCTGCTCAGCAAGGCGGTGGCCGGTGAGGCGGGGGTGCCATTCTTCAGCATCTCCGGTTCCGAGTTCGTTGAGATGTTCGTGGGGGTCGGCGCCTCGCGCGTGCGCGACCTCTTCGACCAGGCCAAGAAGAACAGCCCCTGCATCGTCTTCGTCGACGAGATCGACGCGGTCGGGCGGCAGCGCGGGGCCGGTCTTGGCGGTGGCCACGACGAGCGCGAGCAGACCCTGAACCAACTCCTGGTGGAGATGGACGGGTTCGAGACCAACACCCACGTGATAGTGATCGCCGCCACCAACCGGCCCGACGTGCTGGACCCAGCCCTGCTGAGGCCCGGCCGCTTCGACCGTCATGTCACCCTGGACCGCCCCGACATCCGGGGTCGAGAGGCGATTCTCAAGGTGCATGCTCGCAACAAGCCTCTGGATACCGAGGTGGACCTGACCACCCTGGCCAAGCAGACGGTCGGCTTCAGCGGGGCCGACC
The DNA here is from genome assembly GCA_021809895.1 of bacterium. Classification (GTDB taxonomy): domain Bacteria; phylum Chloroflexota; class Dormibacteria; order Aeolococcales; family Bog-877; genus AG-12. Next base: position 925 of record JAJZJU010000013.1, on the reverse strand, counting down.
TTGCCAACCTCATCAACGAGGCCGCCATCCTCTCCGCCCGCCAGAACCGCAAGGTGATCGGGATGAAGGAGCTGGAGGAGGCGATCGCCCGGGTCATAGCCGGCCCCGAGCGGAAGTCGCGGCGCATCTCCGACCAGGAGAAGCTGGTGATCGCCTACCACGAGATGGGACACGCCTTGGTGATGCGCAGCCTGCCCCACTGCGACCCCCCCTACAAGATCAGCATCGTGAGCCGCGGCATGGCACTGGGATGGACCATGCAGCTGCCGGAGCACGACAAGGTCCTGGTCAGCAAGGCGGAGTTGACCGACCAGCTGGCGGGGATTCTGGGTGGTCGGGTGGCCGAGGAGATCCTGCTCGGCGACGCCAACATCACCACCGGCGCCTCGGACGACATCGGCAAGGCGACCAAGCTCGCCCGGAGGATGGTCACCGAATGGGGCATGAGTGAGAAGTTGGGGCCGCTGGCGTTCGGGACCAAGGAGGAGCTGGTCTTCCTGGGGAGGGATCTCGGCGAGCAGCGCAACTATTCCGAAGAGGTGGCTGGCGAGATAGACCAGGAGGTGCACTCCCTGGTCGACAACGCATATCTGACCGCCAAGAAGGTGCTCACGCTGCGGCGGGGCACCCTGCAGGCCCTGGCCGATCACCTGATCGAGGTGGAGTCGATGGACCGGGCGGAGATGGACCTGCTCATCCAGCAGGTTGAGGAAGCCACCCCGCAAGCTGCGGGTCTGTAGGTCCGTCCCCGGAGCGGCAGAGCCGGCGCGGCTCGCGCACCGGCATCCGGGCGGCCCGGTATGGAGTCTGACTTCATGAGTTTGATCGCTTCGTTCTCGGGGAAGTTCTACAAGCTGCGCTCGTTGGAGAACCAGCGGCGTCTCGTCAACGTCGCCGCCGAAGCACTTGCGACCAGGGCCGGTGA
>JAJZJU010000012.1 GCA_021809895.1 bacterium | reverse complement strand
ATGGGTGGGTGCCACGGGTAGGACAGCCGAAGCCTGAGGATGGTCGGCGGTTGCGCGACCGGATCGCCCTGGGAGTGCTGACGGCAACGTATCCCCAGGGCTTGGTGGACAAGGTGATCGAAAGCACTGGGAAGCGTGAGTTGCGCTACCGGCTGTTACCGGCACGGATGGTTGTCTACTACGTGCTGGCGATGACCCTGTTCCAAGAAGCGGGCTACGAGGAGGTGCTGCGGGAGCTCACCGAAGGTCTGCTCGGGCGAGCCCGGAATGCGCTACAACGGCCGAGTTCGGTGGCGATCTCGAAGGCGCGAGCGCGACTGGGGTCGGCGCCCCTGAAAGCGCTGTTCACAGCCGCGTGCGTACCGCTGGCGCAGCTGGATAGCCGGGGCGCGTTCTATCGGGGATGGCGGGTGGTCTCCATGGATGGCACCACGCTCGACACCGCAGACACCGCTGACAATGCCCAGACGTTCGGCGGGCCTGGTTCCAGTCGGGGAGAGTCGGCATTCCCGCAGTTGCGCATCGTGGCGCTGGCGGAGTCTGGCACCAAAGCCATATTCGCAGCCGCGATGGGGGCTTATGGGACGGGCGAGCCGACCCTCGCGCGCCAACTGGTAGCGGCGATTGACCCGGGGATGCTGATCCTAGCGGATCGAGGGTTCACCGCCCACCCCCTGTTTTCGGCCATGGCTGGGACAGGAGCGCAGCTATGCTGGCGCGCCAAGGCCAATGCGGTCATGCCAGTGCTGGAACGCTATCCCGACGGTTCGTTCCGCTCCGAGCTGGTGGCGTCATCCGACAGGCGCAGACGTCAAAACGTGCTCACCGTGCGGGTCATCGAGTACGGCATCGAGGACCCTGGTCGGCCCCAGGCCGAGTCTGTTTACCGATTGGTCACCACGATCCTGGATCCCAAAATGGCACCTGCGCATGAGCTGGCCGCGCTCTACTCGGAGCGTTGGGAGTTCGAGTCCGCGCTGGACGAACTCAAGACCCACCAGCGCGGCCCCCGGGTGGTGCTGCGCTCCAAGACCTCCGATGGGGTCTACCAGGAGGCGTGGGGCATGCTCTGCGTCCACTACGCGATTCGAGCCCTGCTCTGCCAGGCCGCTCACAACAGCGACATCGACCCTGACCGGGTGAGTTTCACCCGGTCCCTGCGAGCCGCTCGCCGCAGCATTCGCCGCTCCGTGGGCGACAAGGTCAGCCTGGCCGCTGAGATCCTCCATGCCACCCACGAGATCCTCGAAGAACTGCTGCCCCGCCGTCGCCTGCGCGCCAATCCCCGCGTAGTGCGCCGCAAGATGCCCAGCCTCGCTGTCAAGCGCCCAGAGCATCGCCACTGGCCCCAGCCCACCCTGCCCACCCCGGCAGCCATCAGGATACTCTCACCACCCTAAGTTACTGGCATTGGTTTTAAGTGGGGATTCCCTGAAGGGCCAGTCGGCCCCTGCGGACCTTGACCAGGATCTCGTCGGCAGTGGCAGTCCATACGAAGGCACTGGGATTGTCGTTGTTGGCGTTGAGGTGGCCCTCGATGGCGGCGATCAGGTTAGGGACGGAGTGGAAGACTCCGCGTCGGATGGCCTTGTCATCCAAGTCTCGGAACCATCGCTCCACCAAAGTGAGCCACGAGTTCGAGGTCGGAATGAAATGCAAGGGGAAGCCGGGGTGCTTGCTGAGCCATAGCTCAACTTGTTCGTGCTTGTGATCAGAATTGGGGTCACGCTGGAAAGCGACACCACGGCCATGGCTGGAGGCTCTCTCCCTGGCGGCGAGCCGCACGGTGGTCTACCCCATTGGCACCCACGGCCCGGGGCCCGTCCGGCTCCCCTGTATGGATCTCGGTCCCTTCAACGCCCCCCCGCCCACCACTTTAGAGAGGCCCGGCCGCGGGCCAAGGCCGTGTACTATCTCGCCCATGACCGACGCAACTGGAGCGGCTGCGCCCAAGCCCACGATCCTCAGACGCCAGCGGAACGACTTCCCCGGCTGGTACCAGGATGTGGTCGCCAAAGCTGAGTTGGCGGAGAACGGCCCGGTACGGGGCACCATGGTCATCCGCCCCTATGGATACGCCTTATGGGAACGTCTACAGCAAGAACTAGACCTTCGCATTAAGGCTACTGGGGCTCAAAACGCCTACTTCCCACTGTTGATTCCAGAGTCCTATCTACACCGTGAGGCCCAGCATGTGGCGGGCTTCAGTCCGGAATTGGCCGTGGTCACACACGGCGGTGGCAAGAAGTTAGAAGAGCCGGTCGTGGTGCGGCCCACCAGCGAGACCATCATCAATGGGTGCTTTGCGCGGTGGATCCACGGTCACCGTGACCTACCTTTACTGATCAATCAGTGGGCCAATGTTGTGCGCTGGGAACTGCGCCCCCGTCTATTCTTGCGAACTACAGAGTTCCTGTGGCAAGAGGGCCACACCGCTCATGCGAGTGAGCAGGAGGCACACGTCTACGCGCTTCGCATCCTGACCGAAGTTTACCAGGACACTGTCGAAAAAGAACTCGCTATTCCAGTGGTGACCGGCAGGAAGACAGACAAAGAGCGCTTCGCCGGTGCAGTCACGACATGGACTTGTGAGTCAATGATGCGCGACGGGAAGGCCTTGCAAATGGGTACAAGCCACGAATTGGGTCAGAACTTCGCCAAGGCTTTCGATATCACATTCACGGACTCGACAGGACAGCAGCGCCACGTATGGCAGACCTCCTGGGGTGCCTCAACCCGGCTGATCGGAGCGCTAGTCATGGCGCATGGTGATGACGCTGGTCTGCGGATTCCACCTCGGATAGCACCCGTGCAAGCGGTGGTCATTCTTGTCCGCGGAGAGGGCGACTCAGCGGACAGAGCGGAGGCAATCACCAGTGATCTGGTCCGAGCCGGGGTGCGCGCGATACTCGACCGGCGGATTGGGATTCCCTTTGGGCGCCGCAGCATTGAGTGGGAACTCAAGGGCATTCCGGTGCGACTGGAGGTTGGCCCCCGTGAACTCGCTGCCGGGCAAGTTTCCCTAGTGGAACGCCATTGCTCACGAAAGACCTCGATTCCCCTCGCTTCCGCCATCGGCTCGGTGAGCAGCGCTCTTGCTACCGCGCAGGAATTACTGTTTGATGAAGCGCGGGAGCGCATGACAGGGCGCATCGTCGTGGCCTCAGATGTCGAGACGGCTCTGGAGGCAACCCAGGCGGGGTTTGCCAAGATGCCGGCCAGCCAACTCACGGATGGCGGAGAAGAGTGGCTAAATGCGCGGGGCGCCAGTGTGCGCTGCCTTTTACCGGACGAAACCGGGGCGGTCCAGAGCATAGTCGCACGTGCGTATTGAGAGTTATCCCGTAGGACCGATGGCAGGGACCTACCGGTCCACGGCGCAACCCTCAGGTACGGCGCTTATTGTCTTCGGCGCGCCTCAGCACGCCACTACTGGCAACGCTGGATCAAGTCGGCGAATGTCCTGTAGGTCACTGGTAATGACCGTCGCGCGCAGCCGGCGGGCCAGCAACGCCACACTTGAGTCGACAATGTCGGCGGTGTTCGTCAGCCCGCATAGGGCGCCGACCGCCCGTGCCTCGGCGAGGTCGAGGGGAGTCACCTCAAGGCTGGTGGAGCCGATCAGGCGAGCCAGCCGCACTTGGCGGCCACCATCGCGCCAAACCTGAGCGACTACCCCAGCGGGGACGTGAAGCACCCGGTCATGCTCGACTGCCAGTTCCACCAAGCGAAGCATGAGCCGGTCAGCGCGCTGGAAGGCGATCAAGGCGCCGGCGTCGAGGACTACAGGCCGAGGACTTGACGAGCCCATTCGTCCTCTGCGGAGGTGACCGGCCCAGCTTCAGCCCGCATCTCCGCCAAGAGGGCCGTGAGCGCTTGGCGCCTCACCTTCTCCTCCATTGCCTGGTCGACCCAGGCGCTCAGTGAGGGAGCGTGACCGTGGGCGACTGCCTCCCCGGCAGCCGCCAGAACCTCTGGCCGAACTGTGATAGTCACCCTAGATCTCTGCATACTATCATCATACTCGCCATGGACAGTCATCAATTGCGCACCTTGCCATCCCGGCCACCCAGTTTCCCGGGCTCTGCCAGTGGCCCTAACCACTCCCTTCGTCGTCCAGATCACCTGCATGGGAGATGATCGCGCCCATCACTTGGGCTGCCTCGCGCTGCATGGTCTCGGTGACGTGGGAGTAGCGGTTTAGCGTTATCGCCACCGTCGTATGCCCAAGCATCTCGGCGGCGATCTTCGGGTGCACCCCACCACCCAGGAGCAGGGTATCCGCAGTACGGCGGAGATCGCGGAACCTCACAGTCGGCAACCCGGCCCGGCGCAGCATGGGAAGGAAGTGGCGCCGGACCAGGTGGTCGCGCTGCATGGGACCGCCGATCACGTTCGGGAACACCAGGGCATGATCGACCCAGATGGCTCCCATCCTCTCACGCTCTTCCGTCTGCAGCGATCGATGCCGTATCAAGGCCGCCACCGAAGGCGGAGAGAGCACCACTTGGCGCCTCGACCGCGCCGTCTTGGGAGCCGTGACCGCGAGCCCCTGACCGTCGCGAGTGAGAGTCCCGGTCACTTGGAGCGTGGCCGCCTCCAGGTTAACATCTCGCCAGCGAAGCGCGAGCAACTCGCCTTGGCGCAACCCGGTGGTGACCGCGACCACGAAGAGCGCCTCGAACCGATCCCCGGCGGCGGCAGCGCACAACGCCCGCACCTGACTCGGGTTCAGGGTGCGCAACTCTGTTTCGGCCATCCGCGGTGGTGGGTGGGCTTCGCCTGGAACCCCACCTCGCCAGCAGCAGCTCCTGGCTCTCATCGACCGAGCGGTCGACCGCCTGGAACTCCTCCACGGTCTCATGGACCCAGACGGCCCGGCTCGGGTGCGGCAGCGTGGCTGTGCTGTCGCTGTCGAGCAGGATGAAGCGGTTGACGGCGGCTCTGACCCGCAAGGCGACCGTGCCGTAGAGGGTGACCTTCAGCTGTCCCGGCACCGCCACGGCATCCGGTCTCTGGGAGCACCCAACGAGGTGGATGACCACCGATCTCCCGAGCCTGGTGATCCCACAGAGCGGCCCCGTGGCCGCCTGTTGGGCGGCACGGGCGGCCCTGTCGTCGCCGAGGTCGCGGACCGTCAGTTCCGCCACCTCGTCAGCCATCACGATCCGGTCTCAATCGGACCGTGGCAGGTGCGTCCCAAGCGTCCGCGGAGCACAGGGAGACCTCGAGTCGTCGGGAATCTGGTGCCGTTGATTCCTGGTGTCGGGACGTCGGTCCAGCATCCTTCACACGCACGCAGCACCGCCCCGGTGGCCCAGACCAACTCCAAGCCACGGCCGTGCTACCCGACCGCAGGTGTTCTGGGCCAAGCGTCTGGTCCCGTCAATACTGCCTCTTCAGCGTCAGCTCGGCCGGAACATCACCGGGACGAGGCGCGTTAACCATGAGTGCGCCGAGCCCTTCCCCTCATCTTGCTCACCGTTCTGGCCCCCATCCTGAGCGCCTGCGCCTCGTCAGGGAGTTCACCCGCGCCGGCCACCAGGGCAGTCCCGTCCCCGTCGAGCTCTGCACTCATTCCCAAGGCCAGCTCCTCGCCCATCGACGCCGGCTGCTCCGTCGGCGGCACGGCGAACCAGGAGGTGAGCATCGCCGTCGCCAGCGGCGAGCTGGGGGTGGTCGCGGTCAACCACGAGTCAGCCACCGGTATCTCTTGGGCAGCCATTCAGCGCACAGCGAACGGAGGTCGAACCTGGCAGACGGTCGTCGTATCTGACAGCCTCCTAATCCACCAGCTCGCCTGGACCTCGGCCGCCACGGCCGTGGCGGCTACCACGTCAGGGCTGCTGGTGACCAGGAACCAAGGCGCTTCCTGGTCACTGGTCCCTGGACTGCCCGTTTGCAGCGTTCAGGCGCCATCTCCCGGGAGCGCCTACGCGGTCACCAGCGCGGGCCTCTACAGCATCAGCGAGCCCAGCATGCGGCTGACGCGGATCGCCACTCCGCTGCCCGTGGCAGGCGTCCACTTCGTGAACCGGAAGCTGGGCTGGTTGGCCGGTCCCTCCGGCATCGCCGTGACAGCGAACGGGGGCCGGACCTGGCACATCCAACTTCGGTTCAAACATCCCTTCTACCAGGGTTGGGATGCATCGCTGGCAACAGAGAGTGGCAGCCAGCTGGTAGCTACCTACGCTGGCGGAACTGTCAGTGGCAGCCCGGCCGTCGAGATCTACGGAAGTGTGGACGGCGGTGCCCGCTGGACCCTGGAGGAAGGGGGTGGCTACGTCCCGGTGCCCACCGGCCAGGTGTCAGTTGGTGGCGTCGACCAGGCCGGGGCCACCGATGGCCAGGCGGTCGCTGTCGCACCTGGCAGGACGCTGTTGGTGGGAACGACCGAAGAGTCGAAACCGTCTAATCAAGCCTCGGCTCCCAGCCTCTGCGAAACGAGCAACGTCGGTCGCAGATGGATATGCCGGCGGTTTCCATTCTTGGACTGGCAGAACGCGACCTTCGACGCGGGCTACGACGGGGAGATCACCGTGGGTGGCGGCCGATGGTGGGTCGCGGTGGTGGACGGGACCCAGCTGGTGATCGCCAGCAGCGCGGACCTGGGCGTCAGCTGGCAGGTGCTGGAGCGGATTCCACTGTCCCAGCCGCCGCCTCTGAGCCAGTGACGAGCGGTGGGCTGGCTGGCTGACTCGCGTAGGCTAGCCCACGACCCGCCGATGAGTTACCCGCCACAACGGTTCGTGGAACACCCCTCCACGCCGCTTGGGACCGCGGCCCCAGGGGCCGACACTATCACGAAGGTTCCGAACAAGGCGAGTGAGTGGTGATCCGCGCGTGGCACCCCGCTCAGGCGGCCAGGCGTCCCCACTGCCGCGCGCGGGTTGGGGTCAACTTAGGGGTCAAACGTCCTAGATGACCTTCCCCATACCCCGCCACGTGGCCCGATTTGCTCTCAAATCTGCTGGAGGCGACTCCGGGAATCGAACCCGGGATCGCGGTTTTGCAGTTCGGGCACGTTTGTTCGTAAGCGTCCGTAGACGTACGTCTCGAATTCAAATCTGAGGAGCGCGAGCCTCAATCGGCCGCTGGCGTCCGCCAAAGTTCGTCGGCGTTGCCGTCAGCGATGCCGTCAGACCTGGAACGAGCGCGAGGCTCGTCAGGCAGCCCACCAGGCCCTGGCACCGACCGGTTCGGGGAACCTCATACTTACGGACTGCGGAGCAGGGACCGCGAAGTGGCCACGTAACTCTGCTCTCCGGCCCCACGTTGCCCAGGAGTGCGCACCTTAGGCAGACGTCTGGTCGTGCTGCGCCTGGGCACCTTGGTCGCCGCCGCCGCTCTAGCCCTGTCAGCGACGGGCTGCGCGGCACCCGCGGCACATGGGTCCCCGACCGCCGGTCCGTCGCCGTCTCATCAGAGCCTCGCACAACCCTCTCCGGCTCCGACGCCCAAGCCCGCCGGTCGCGTTCTCCTGGGAGGGTTGGAGGACGCCGGCGCGGCCTTCATCGACAACTACCTCTACGTATGGCAGCAGGTCACTCCTCTGGGCGCACCGATCCACAGCGAGCTGTTGAGGATCGATCCAATTACCGGACAAGTTCTGGCCAGGACCCTGCTTGGCGGCTTTGGTCTTGCGGCGTCCGACCAGTTACTGATCGCCAATGGCTCGCTATGGGTCGCTGCGGCAGGACCTGCCGGAGCGCACGTCGCGCGCGGCGAGGTGCTTCGCTTCCAGCCGGAGACGCTCAAAGCGACGGGAACCACATTTCTGACGAACCGCGGAGTAGGGCAGGACACTGCCGCACTCGCGGGTGGGTGGATTTGGGTTACCGACGGCGGAACTTTGTACAAACTCTCGCCTGCAGATGGACAGGTAGCCAAGACGATCCCACTTGGCACGGCGGACCGATCACAGGTTACCACTAATAATGCACGCGGGACCGTGTTGATCGTCACCGAAGCCGAGAACGGCTTCGGCACGATTCAGACCCGCAATCCCACTTCTGGGGCACTGATTATCACCACAAAACCCGGCATCCTTGGCGTCACTGCTCCCAACCTCAGTGAGGTTACCGGAGGTGGCGTCTGGGTCGCAGTTGCGACAGGCATGCAGGGATACTTAGAGCGCCTTGACGTATCGACTCTACGTCCGACGCCCCTGTCTCTCCCCTATCCTGGCGACGCCACCAACGGCATATCTGCTGAGATCATGGCTGGGGTTCTCTACGTGCAACAGATCGCCGGCGGCCCCACCCGCAACTATTGTGGTAATCCCTCGACGGGCCAGATGTTCGCAGCGCTCGGGCTCGGACCCACGGCTACGGTGCTGGCCGCGAATAGCACGGACCTCTTCTACATTCCAGTCGTCTCGTACGCTGGCCCGGTTCCAAGGGGTGAGGAGTTGGTGGCTACGCCAATCAATGCGAAGTGTCGAGCGTAGCCGAAAGCTTCCGGCCATCGTCCGGACGGGATATGGCTCCCTTGGAAATCATTGGGCGGCCACCGCTGCCAGCTCCGAAGCGGGATATGGCCATGCGACCCCCCACAACTTGTCGACCCAGCCGTCAACGTGGCTTTCCTGCGGGTCGAGCTCAATGAGGCTGTACCACGGCGGGGGCTGGAGATTGCGGCCAACTGAGAGCGAGAGAGCTGTCGAAATCGACCCCACGCGCCGGTAGGCGGGAATTGCGTCGAGCCGTTGGGCAAGCTCCGCAAGGCCCGACGTGGTCGTTACCGCCACCAGAGCCTCCGCTAGCCGCCCAGATCCTCCCATAAGGTATGGGTGCCCAGCCACATCAAGTAGCGCCCTCTCCACGGTTGCAACCCACGAGGGGCCAAGGCGTTCGGTGGCCACCAGAAGCGTCGCTGTCTCCTCGTGAACGACTCGAAGCGGCCGTCCAGAGAGCGTCTTGAGGCGAGGACGGTATGAGCTCGCCGCCTGGACGGTTCGGACGGGGCGCGTCAGTAACCCGTGGTGGTCGAGCGCTGTAAGAAAGCCGATCCGGTGTGGATTGCCCGCGAACGCGGCCGCAACGGCTGAGCCCAGGTCATCCCACACGGCTTGAGTGCCGAGCGCGCCAATGGGGCGCAGAACGAAGCGGCCTCCTGCTACTCGATCGACCAGACCTTCGACGACGAGACGGCTGAGCAGGTTAGAGGTGGCCTGAGGCGACAGCTTGAGCGCCGAGCGCACCTCCATAGTCGTAAACGCTGTACGGCCCTCCTCCGCGAGCCGGTCCAGCACCTTAAGTGAACGCTTCGTAGCCATCGGCGTGTATTAATGTCCCCTCCACTCCCCACTTCCAGGGTTCCCGGTCGATGATACCTCACTTCCGGCGCAAATACACGGTTAACATGTAGTCTCGCCATTACGATCACAGAAGCAGATCATGGGACCGATCGCCGCGAACTTACTTCGGTTCCAGCCACGGGCCCGGGCCGACGGTCAGCAGCGCGGGGTCAGCTCCGCAGTAAGTTCTCAAGCGCCATCCCAAGAAAGGCACCGATCAGGTCCGCGTCGGATCCATCCAAGGTAGTTGTGGACCGTCCCGAGCCACCTCCGTAGACTCGATTCCACGAGATCGCCAGCGTCGACCGGGGACCTCGGCCGGTCAGGGTGGCTTGGATCTCACCTAGAGTGGTTGAGACGCTGACAGTTCCATCCCGCTGTAGCGTCTCGGTCGCCTCGCGGAACATCGGAGCATCGGCTGCGGCAAGGTGAAACGCGCAGCTGTCGTTGGTTTCCACGGGTACCGCCTCTAGGGTCCGGTCATGGAGCAGATCCTGGATCAGGCCTGTTGCCCCACCCACATAGCTCCAGTTGAGGTCGATCTCCGACGCGACACACCAGCTGTGGTCCGAGGGCCACCAGAGGTTAGGGGTCTGGAAGCTGGGTTCGGAGAACGCCAACGCGCCCTCGATGGGCCCCTCGTAGAGGCGATAGCGGCGCCCAGGGAGTTCCACCTTCGGCATCTCCCAACCAGATCTCGGTGGCCATCCGGTCTCCCGGTTCTCCCATCCGCCGTAGCCATCCCACACGCCGAACCAGCATCGCGAGGGAGTAGACGTATGCCGCTTTAGGATCTCAACCAACGCTGTGGCATCGCCAAGTGTCAATGTGCCGCGCGCGGGTTCTCCATGCCACGGCGGCGGAGCCGGCTGTTCGTTCCTCGGAAAGGCGATTTGATGAAACTGGACATCCTTGCTCATCGGCACTCCACTCCATGCGGACACCTCGGCCCAGCGAACCTCTGGTAGGCCCGATGTCCCCTCCCTGCGTGTACTGGGATGAAGCAGGCGCGCGTAGCTCTCGAATCCCCCAGGCACAACCGAGGTGGCCGTGTGCGAGTCGTAGGGAAGTAGGCACGCCGCAATCCAGGCGGCCTCGTCTGTCCGGTCAGTCCATGCAATCCGACTACTGGAGTCGTCACCCACGGTCAGTTTCCTCATCACATCGCACCCTGCAGTGGTCACGCCCCCGCCAAGCCTACGCTGACAAAGCTACCCATTCACGAGACGAAGGGACCAGACCATCGGACCCAATCGACCGCACCTAGTGAAGGGCCTTATTCTGGCAGGACCCTGCTGCCAGGCGCTCGAAGCTAATAGACTCCAGTTAAGCTCGGCCGCTATTGTGCGCACGATCTACTCGGCCTCGTCTCAGGATCCTCAGGGTGCGTTGGAATGGCAATGATGTGAACATCAAGCAAATTGGCGCGGAGTGGACTCCCACGGATGAAGATCTCCAGGGAGTCGTATCCGCTTGTCGCGAATTCATCGGGTCTCGCTTCCCGGAACCATCGGCTCAGGGAGCAGCCGCCATGCTTCTTGGCAATGGAATGGTGGTGACCGGCACCGCTCCAGAGGCCGTTAACCCCAGTGTTGAGCTCTGCCATGAAGTCGGGCCCTATTGTGACGCCTTCAGGATCCGGCAACCGGTCATGGCATCAGTCTGCCTGCATCGGAGCGTTGAAGGTGTCATCCGGGTGCTCAGCCCGTGTGGAGTCTGCTTGGAGCGCTTGGCGATTCATGGAGCCAGCGTCCTCGTCGGCGTTCCGCAGTCCGGAGATCCCGGCAGTGTGCACTGGGTACAGCTACGTGACGCCCTTCCCCACTACTGGATGTTGGCGTTCCCTGAGGAACTGACAGGGTGGTAGGGCGAGTCTCCAGCGGGTCCTAGACGGGACACTTGCTATGGGCCAACACAAGACGGCGATAGCCGTGATCTCGGCGTTGGTTGTTGTCGGGGTCGGCTTTTCGGTATGGGCCAGCACCAACCTGCTGCCCTATCCGGCCAATGCCATCCCCGCGCCTCACCTTCCTCCATTCTCACGTTGCCAGCCGCCCATGTGGCTGCAGACGCAATCCCGCCTTGCTGAGCGACTGGGCGACTGCCCTGGGCAGTTGTACTCGCCACCCTTCACCATGAAGCTTGCGGAGGGTACTGTGTTTGCGATCGGGTGCTTTCCTCATGCTTGTGCAAGGCTGTCGAACCTCTACTCTTCCGCTCCGACCGTAGTGGAAGCTCAGGGGCAGCATGGGGGTGCCTACTATTTCAAGGCGGTCGGCGTTGGCAGGGCCACGATGTGGGCCTCATTTTCCAATCCCGCCAATTGCTCTACGCCGCGGTCCGGTAGCCCGCCGCCAGATCGATGTCCCGCCATCGCGCTGGCCGTGACGCAGGCGTCATGACCACAACGGCGGCCCCAGCCGAATGATGGTCCCAGACATAGGGAGACCATGCCCGCCAGCTCTCAGCGGGAGCCCGGGAAGGTGCCCGGACCGCCAGAGGTGCCCCGAAGAAGTTCGGACATGGACTGGGCGGCTGCGCGTTGCATGGTCTCGGTCACGTGCGAGTAGCGGTCGAGGGTGATCGCCACGGTGGCATGTCCCAGCATCTCCGAGGCGACCTTCGGATGCACCCCCTCGCTCAGGAGCAGGGTAGCTGCCGTATGTCTCAGGTCGTGGAAGCGAATGGCCGGCAGGCCGGCTCGCTGAAGCAACGGGGCGAAGTCACGCTTGACCAGGTGGTCGCGCTGCATGGGTCCGCCGATCGAGTTCGGGAACACCAGGTCCTCGTCAACCCAAGCCTCGTCGAGAAGCGCCTTCTCTTGCTTCTGCCGCTCCCGGTGGCGGATCAGGGCTTCGATCGCCTGATCGGCCAGAGCCACGGCGCGCCGCGATCTGGCGGTCTTCGGTGGAGCGATGCTGAGCCCAGCCTCGGTCCTAGTCATGGTCCCGGTCACCTGCACCAAACCTCGGTCCAGATCCACTCCGCTCCACCTCAGGGCCAGTAGCTCTCCCTGCCTCATGCCGGTGGTCACAGCCAGCACGTAGAGGGCCTCGAACCGGCTGCCGGCTGCGGCGCGACACAGCTCCCTCGCCTGGGCACCCGTCAAGGTCTGCATCTCGTGAGTTGCCCTGCGCGGCGGAGGGACGAGGCCGGCCACGTTCCTGGACACCATGCCCCAGCGGACCGCATCAGCGAGGGCCCGGTGCAGCACGGCATGAGCGTGGTGAACGGTGGATGGACTGATCCCCATCCCCAACATCCGACCGTGCAACGCTTGGACCTTCTGGACGCTGAGATCCCCAATCCGAGTTGCGCCCAGCAGGGGCAGGAGGTGGATTCGGCCCAGTTCCTCGTACCGCGTCCAGGTCCTGGGCCGAAGGTTGGATCGGATGGATGGCAACCACACGTTCCAGAATCTTCCGAAGGTCTCGCGCGACCCCAGGGGCAGCTGGCCCTCCTGATGAGCCCGCAGCGCCGTGACCAGCTAGCGGCTCACAGACTCCCTCGTCTGGCCGTACAAGCGGTACCGGTGGCCACCAAGAATCACGGCAGCCTCCCAGCGACCATCCCGCCGCCGATAGATAGTGCATTCCCCAGCAGCCCGCCTACCCATCGTCGGTCCCGCTTCTCAGTAGGGCTGAATCAGCCTCCCGCCTTGGTCCGATCGAAGGAGCCGTTCGAGTGGGCGCTACGACCATCCGTCGCCAAGGCGCCAGGCAAGCCTGCATGCCCGGGGCCCTGTGCCGTTCCGACCGCGGTTTGCCATACACCATTCCACCCGGGTTGGTCCGCTGAGGGCAGCGAAATGGGCGCTCGAGATCGCGGTTCAATCCCCGCTACCCGCCTTCAGCCCAAAGGGTGAGCCCCGGAGCGCCGAGCATCCAGCTCGCCCCGACAGTTGCCCCGGCCGGCGAAGCCGTCCACGGACTGACTGGACGCTTGAAGGGCACCGGATCTCGCCCTGATCTGGGAGCCATGTATTTTGGCCCCACGGTGTTACAGGCACTCGTGGGGCCACCAAGCCCCTCAGCGCGCTCGCGACCGAGGCCGCGCAGAGGTCCAAGCCCGACAGCGGAACTGGGATCCATTGGGGGCCGACTCCAGGGCTGCGGCGGCCCACTGGTCGCGAAGAGTCTGGCTTCAGCTACGCCACCGGACCGCCGCGGTCATGGGCCACACCCTCCGGAGCCGGGCTGTGGGGTAGACACTGGCCCGCACCAGCTCCGTCCGTCGCTGGCGGAGCAAGAGGCTGGATCCGCTTGCCGTCAATGAACCCGTCAAGCCGAAACGAACGACCCCAAGAGTCGAGCTCAGGAGGCCACTTTGATCGCGATCTACTGGAGGCGACTCCGGGATTCGAACCCGGGGTCGCCGTCTTGCAGACCACCCATGTGAGGTCTGCCAGCGTCCACTGAGGTGGCCTGGTGATCTCGGCCCAGAGTGTCGTGTCCACCGACGTCTACCGATGTGCCCCCAGGTAGCTGTCAACTGACCAGCGGACTGACCGCTGCCTCCAAGCTCGAGTCATTGCGGGTCCGATGAGGACGGATAGCTGGGGTGCTCAAGCGACAGGGGAACGACTGGTCGACAGCTTCGGTCTTCGGGCCAGCCCGCGATCCGCCTCCTGTTGGCGTGTGACTGGTGGGGCGATCAGACCTTCTGGGGCACCGAGAGGAGCAGGAGTCCCGCTCGGACGCCGACCCAAGTGCGATGAGGGTGACGAATCTGCTCCACCAGCCTTCGGTCCTGGATCGGGACCCAGTCAATGAGTAGTGCTACCGAGCCCTCTTTCGGCAGTGGCTGCCGCGCATTGTCGACCGCTTCGAGATGCTCTGGTACACGTGACATGATGCGAGTGCCACCGGGTGGCCGCTGTACTGGACGCCATTCGCAGGCCCGCTGATCGCCAGGCGCCGCTCGGCAGCTTTCTTCCGACCCCGGCTCCGGACCTTGCGGACGTTGTGCTACACTGCATGCATATCTGAGAACGTGTCGGTCCGCCTCGAGAAAAGTCTGTCTGAGCGGCTTCGTCTGCGGGCGCGAGCTGCGGGCGAGACCATGTCCGATCGCCTGCGCCGGTATGCCGATGAGGGCGTTCGGCGCGATGAGCATCCCCTGATCACCTTCCGGGACGGCCCCACCGGTCGGCGCGCCGGACTGGTCGGCGGCCCCGACGTGTGGGAGGTCGCGATGTGGCTCGAGGACCTGTCGGCAGAGCCCGATCCGGTAGCCGCGCTCGTCAAGGACTTGGTGCTGACTCGGCCACAGATCGATGCGGCGCTGCGGTACCGAGCCGCCTATCCAGACGAGATCGCCACCCGTGTCGAGCTGCACCGCCAGGAAACAGCCGCCGCATCGCAATCTTGAAGCTGCTGCTCGACGAGATGTACCCGTCGGCCCTCGCCGAGGCGTTGCGCGGTAGCGGTATTGATGTGTCCACTGTTGGCGAAGTGGGACTCGGCGGACGGTCGGACCCTGACGTCCTGGCTGCGGCGGAAGCAGACGGCTACGTACTGCTCACCGAGAATGTCGCTGACTTCGCTCGCCTAGCTGCCGAGCATCTGACCACCGGCCGACACCATCCGGGGGTGCTGATCGCTCTGTCATCCCGGTTCTCACGCCGTCCCAGCGGGATCAATGCGATCGCCGCCGCGATCCTCGCCTTGGCCACCGAGCACCTCGAGGACCGCCTCGTGTACCTCGAGCAACCGCCCCAATAACACGTCCTCACCACCATGGAGCTCGGCCAGTCCATCCCTCGCAGCCGCCTCAGCCACCTGCGATGAGGGAGATGCACCCTGACCTGAACGGGGTAGAGCTACCTGGGACTGGTCAGTCCGCAGGCCCGGCCATCACCCAGGTGGCGCCACGGCATGGGGGCCTGCGCTACTGGGTCCAGCCTCAACGGCCCCCCCACCCGGACCGCCCCAACGGTGAAACTGTTTGGGTGCGGCTCTTCTGGAGTGACGGGTCCTTTGGGCCTTCGCGGCACCAACTCCGAACGTGTAGGGCCCGAGGGCTGGCACTCGGAACCTGCCGGAGTAGACCGTCACTCCGCATCGGTCGACGAACGGCTCGCTCCGAGGCGTATTGGGGTTCCATCTGCCGCCCTCGCTGCCCCCTCGCCACCCGGCAGATGCCCTCCAGAACTCGATTGCACCACCGCCGATGCCCCTTCACAAGAGCCGCACCCGTTTCGAACGGCAGTCCGAGTCGCAGCGGTGTCGTGACCCGTACGTGACCCACCGGGGCGGGGCTGCTCAGTTGTCGTCGTCAACCATCTGAAGTAGGCGCCTAACGGCAGCCTCGAGTTCGGGTAAGTCGTCGCTGACGGTGGCGGCGAGCACGGCATGAGAGGTGTCGAAGTAGCGGTGGGCGAGGTGGTCCCGCATGCCGGCGATCTGCGCCCACGGCAGGGTCAGCTCCGTGGCTAGCAGCCGCCCGGGGAGGGCCTTGACCGCCTCACCGATTTCGATCAGACGAACCCGCACAGCGTCGAAGACGACCCCGTCATGGAGATCGCCGGATTCAAGGTGAGCCCGAATGGCATCGATGGCGGCAATAACGTCCTCCAGACGCTGACGTTCCCGGCGGCTCAGATCGCCACCGACTCAGCCAGTACCTCGAAAGCCACCTGCGCCTTGAGGTCGCCGGCGGGCACCAAATCCACACGTGCCCCGAGCAGGCGCTCAAGTTCCGCCTGGCAGCGCCCCAGAGTCAGCAGGCCCACTCCCGCAGGTACGTCTACGAGTAGGTCCACATCACTCTCAGATCCCTCCTCGCCCCGAGCGACGCTGCCGAACACCCGGGCGTTGCCCAGCCCGTAGCGGGCCAACACTTTCTGCATCTCGCCACGATGACGGCGGATTCGCTGACCGAGAAAGCCGCTCTTTGTTTCGGGCCCGGACGTCCCAGCGAGCCGAATGTCCAGCTCAGATCCGGTGGCGTTTACCAAGCGAACCAGCATCGGAACTGACGGCTGGCGGGCACCGGACTCATAGGCGCTCACCACACTCTGGGCCACCCCAGACCGGCGACCCAGCTCTACTTGGGACAGTCCGGCTCGGCGGCGCGCCTCCCGCAACAGCTCGGCCGCAGTACCCATGGCAGGAGAGTATAGCGGATCGTAGATGACCTGAACCACACCGAGCAACCAGCTGCTCAAGTTGGGTGTTGGCGGCTCTGCACGCGCCTGGATCCCGTTGCCGTCAATGATGCCGTCAAGCGGAGACGAACGTCCCCAAAAGTCGAACTCTGGGGGCCATTTCGATCTCGATCTGCTGGAGGCGACTCCGGGAATCGAACCCGGGATCGCGGTTTTGCAGACCGCTGCCTTACCACTTGGCTAAGTCGCCCTGCCCCCTGCGGCATTCTAATGCTCCCGACCTCCCTCCCCCAATCCCGGATCGGAGTTGCTTCACAATAGTGGAGTGGCTGGACACGAGCCCGGGGCGCACGGTGGAGCTGTCGGCGACACCTCCGCGCAGCCTCTTTTGATTGAGAGGAGTGGGTCCGTCACCACCCTGGTCCTCAACCGCCCCGCACAGCTCAATGCCATCGACCGCGAGCTGTCCCTGGCCCTCATCGAAGCGGTCCGGAAAGTTGCCGGAGACGACGGCTGCCGCTGCTTGGTCTTGACCGGAGCGGGGAGGGCTTTCTGCTCCGGTCAGGCGCTGGGGTCGGTTGATGATCCCCTGCCCAGTGACATTGAGGGCTTCATCCACGAGCGGTACACGCCATTGGTGCTTGGCCTACAGAGCCTACCTATCCCTGTGGTGGCTGGCGTAAACGGCCTGGCCGCAGGTGCCGGACTCTCGCTAGCTCTGGCTGCAGACATCAGGATCGCCGCCACCAGCGCCTGGTTCAGCTGCGCCTTCGCGCAGATAGGCCTGGTTCCCGACTCCGGGGCAACCTACTTCCTGTCCCGCTACCTGGGCATGGGTCCAGCCCTCCACTACGCTCTTACCGGAGAGCGCATCACCGCCGAGCGCGCTCTGGAGCTGGGCCTGGTGACAAAGACCCTTGCCCCTGAGGATTTCCATTTGGGAATTGACGAGTTTGCGCACGACCTGGCACGCGGTGCGACGACGGCCTTGGGTATGACTAAGCTCGCTCTCTACTCAGGAGCCTCAGCCGGGCTGGAGGACCAACTTGCGCTAGAGGCCAAGTTCCAGCAGGCAGCCTCGGAGACCAAGGACTTCCACGAGGGCCTGGCGGCGTTCCGGGAGAAGCGTCCGCCCCACTTCACAGGCAACTGAACTCACAGCTGCTGCTTCAACGGTGCGGCGGAATTCCCCTGCCCCAGCCAGACCTGACGCTCGAACTCCGTCTTCAGCACCACCGTGGTGCGAGTCTGCCTGACCCCCGGTAGCTCCCTTATCCAGTCCACCAGCTCCAGCAGCGCCTCGGTGTCGCGGGCCCTCACCTTCAGGAAGAATGAGAGGTCTCCGGCGATGTCGTGGCACTCGTCGATCTCGGGCCGCTGCCGCAGCCTCCCGGCCAGACTGCCGCCCGTGACGTCAGCCTCCACTCCCACGAAGGCGGTGACGGGCCGTCCGACCGCCCTGGCGTCTAGGGCCAGCGTCCATCCGCGGATCACGCCATCGCGCTGCAGGCGCCGGAGCCGCTCGTGCACTGAGGAGGCGGCCAGCCCCACCTCCCGCCCCACCTCGGCCAGGGTCGTACGTGCATTGGCCTGCAGGCAGCGGAGGATCCTCGAATCCGATTCGTCCAGAACCCCCTCGTCCATACGACCATCGAATTTAATTCGGTCTGCTTGCGCCATCACTCACCTCTTGTCACGATCTATGGCATGCAACAGCATGACCTTTGGCTGACAACCACCAATTTCCGAAGAATAGCCGCTCGGCGCGTCCAAGTGGTCCACGCGGCTGTCCTGGGCCTGCTCGTGGCGGTTGGGGTGTGGGGGGTGAGCTTCGTGGTGGTGCGGGCGGCCATCGCCTCCTACCCGGTGGTGGGGTTCTTGGTGCTGCGCTTCCTGATCGGCGGCGGAGCCCTGATGATGCTGGCCTACCTGCACCGTCCTTCGCGCCCCCAGTGGCGGCGGGTACCTCGGCTGAGCTTGCTGGGGGTAGGAGTAGCCCTCACCCTGGGCTACACCACCCAGACCGTGGGTCTCTACCTGGGGGCGTCGCCCGGTGTCGCGGCAACGCTCACCAGCCTGGTTGTGGTGCTGACTCCAGCTTGGGAGTGGTTGGTGCTCGGCCGCACTCCCGACCGCCGGGTGGCGGTCAGCTCGCTCCTGGCGGTCGCGGGCACCGTGATCATCTGCGCCACCGCGGCTCCGGCGGCTGCTACCACCCACGGCATGCCCACCCTGGGAGTTCTGCTCGAGGTGGTCTCAGCCGCGGCCTTCGCCCTCCAGGTGGTACTGGTCGGACGCTTGGGAGAGTCACTCTCCGCGACCGCTCTCGGCGGCGCCCAGCTCTTGCTGGTAGGCGTCCTGCTGTTGCCAGCGCTGCCCTTCGCGGGTGGGCTCCCCATGCCCAGCGCGGGCGTAGTCGCAGCGGTGGTCTTCTCGGCTCTGGGTGCTTCGGCATTTGGGTTCGCGATGCAGGCGGCTGCCCAGAAGCACATCTCCAACGGGACTGCCGCTGTGATCATGGCCACCGAGCCCGGATTCGCCCTGGTGGCGGGCGTGTTGGTCGGGGAGCAACGCTTCGGAGCACTGGCCGGCGTGGGTTTGCTACTGCTGTTGACTGGAGTAGTGGCCCAGGGGAATGGACCCTGGGGAGAGCGGCTGCGGAGTGCGCTGATCAGCTCCGTCGCGGCCGGACGCCTGCGTCATCAGGAGGCATGATCCGGCCTCCAGGGGGTGGAGCTCGGAGTTCGTCCCGGCGGCCGAACCTTCGAAGGCGGGAAACTGAGGTCTATGACAGACAGCGAACTCACATTGATGGTGGTCCACGCCCATCCGGACGACGAAGCTCCCTCCACCGGCGGCATCCTCCACCGCTACTCCCAGGAGGGAGTCCGGACCGTGCTTGTCACCTGCACCGGCGGAGAGCTCGGCGACGGGCCGGGAGGAATCAAGCCAGATCAGCCGGGCCACGATGAGGCCCAGGTGCGCGCCACCCGACGAGCCGAGCTGGACCGGGCTTGTGGTGAGCTCAAAGTCGGGCATCTGGAGATGTTGGGCTACCTGGATTCGGGCATGGCGGGATGGGCCCAGAACCACCGTCCGGGTTCCCTGTCGGGGGTCCCACTCGAGGACGGGCTGGCACGACTGGTGCCGCTTCTGGAGCGCTACCGCCCCCAGGTCCTGGTCAGTTACGACGAGCAGGGTGGCTACGGCCACCCCGACCACATCCGCGCCCATGAGTTGACCCGTGAGGCCGCTCTGCGGTCAGGCATCCCGATGAAGCTCTACTACACCGCTTTTGCGAAGTCGTCATTCCGGCGCGCGTTCCAAGTCGCCAAGGACGCCGGCGTGCCCCTGGACAGACTGCCGGCCATCGACTTCGACCCCGAGGACCCACCGTTTGGGGTGGAGGACGACGTGATCACGACCACGGTCGACGTCAAGGCCGACCTGGCGGCCAAGCTGGCCGCCCTGAGGGCGCATGCCAGCCAGGCTGACAACGGATTCCTGCTCGACATGCCGGAAGCGGTGGTGGCAACCTTCATGGGGCAAGAGCACTTCATCCGCGCGGTGGATAAGACAGGTGCGCCCCTCCCGGAGTCGGACCTCTTCGCCGGCCTGCGCTGAGACCGGGCCAACGCCAGAGTCGAGGCTGCGGCCTCTCACTCGACCACTGGGCTGGGCGCAGCTCTCGCTCCCCCGGGGAGAGAATGGAGGCAGGCAGGTTCTGTTGGGAGTAACCGGTGTCGCGTAGTGGAAGGCAGTTCACTCTGCGCTTTCAAGATCAGGCTGCGGTGATAACCGAGGTTGGAGCCACCCTGCGCGAGTATCGTGCTGCCGGACGGCCACTCATCGACGGATTTCTGGCGACAGAACGCAGTCGGGACGGCCGCGGTCAGGTTCTCCTGCCGTGGCCCAACCGTATCGATGGGGGCAAATACAGGTTCGCGGGCGCGGACCAGCAGTTGCCTCTGAACGAGGTCGAGCACGGCAACGCCATCCACGGGCTGGCCCGGTGGGTGCCCTGGACTCTCCAGGAGGTGAGCGACAGCTCGGTGACTCTGTCTCTGGTGATAGCCCCCCAGCCCGGCTACGACCACATCCTGGTCAGCAAGGTGGAGTATCGACTTAGCGACCTTGGCCTCACGGCTAAGGTCCAGGCCACCAACCGTGGCCAAGAGGAGATTCCCTTCGGGGTCGGCTTCCATCCCTACCTGCTAATTCCCGGCTCCCCGGTCGATGGGCTGGACCTGCTGGTTCCGGCCACCCTGCGCTTCCAGGCTGATGCGCGCGGGATTCCTTTGGGAGACCCGGTGGTGGTGGCTGGCTCGGAATTCGACTTCACAGCTCGGCGCCGCATCGGCAGGGTTCAACTCGACACCACCTTCACCGGCCTCGTCCGGTCCGAGGCCGGGATGGCCGAGGTGCGCCTTACAGATCGGACCTCGCAGCGTGGTGTGCGGCTGTGGTGCGATCAGAGCCTCCCATACCTGCAGGTTTTCACCGGAGACACGCTCGCAGATCCCACAGTTCGCCGGCGCAGCCTGGCCGTGGAGCCGATGAGCTGCCCTCCCAACGCGTTTCGCTCCGGGCGCGACCTGGTCATCCTGGAGCCGGGCGCAAGCTACTCGGCGAGCTGGGGGCTGGCCGCCATTTGATCTCGAAGGCCAACAGGGGCGCGCCAGCAGAAGGAGATGCCCCGGACAACTCTCTCGGCGGTAGAGCGGTCCTCTTCGACGTGGACGGCGTTCTGCTTGACTCCATGGCCGTGTACCGACAGGTGTGGAAGAGCTGGTCTGTCGTCTGCGGGCTGGATCCCGATGAGGTGTGGGCGCTCACTCCCGGGCGGAGGCCAACGGACACCATCAGGGCGGTGGCGCCCCATCTGGATCTGAGCGACGAGATCCGCAGGCTCACCATCCTGCTCGACTCCCAGCTGGAAGGCCTGCCGGCGATGCCGGGGGCGGCAGAACTGCTGGCCTCAATCCCGCCCCACACCTGGGCCCTGGTCACGTCCAACACCGAGGGGGTCGTGCGCGCGTGCTTTCGCCGGCTGCGGTTACCGACTCCATACCTGGTGGTCGATGGTGACGCGGTCGAGTTGGGCAAGCCTCACCCCGAGGGATTCTTAAAGGCTGCCTCTAGCCTCCGGATGACGCCATCCAACTGCCTGGTGGTCGAGGATGCTCCGGCAGGAGTCATGGCCGCTCTTGCCGCCGGGATGACCGTCTTCGGCATCTCCTCCACCGAGCCGGCGGACAGGGTCGGCGCTGCCCACCGGGTGTTCGCGTCCCTGCAGGAGGCAGTCCCCGCGATCCAGCGGTGGGTCGGGATGCCGGATGGATTCCCAGGCGCAGCCCCCTCAGGCGCGGTTGACAGCGACAGCTCTCGATAGCTCCGTGCGGGAGCTCTGGCCCACAGCGGAAGGCTCGGGCCCAATTGCCTAGCGCTGGGCGCCCAAGAACGCCGTCAGAGCCCGCGTCATCAAGCACACATCCACCGCCCCGCAGAGTTCTCGGGCCGAGTGCATGGCCAGCTGGGGGAAGCCCACGTCCACTGTCGTGACCCCCAACCTAGCTGACAGCATGGGCCCGATGGTGCTCCCGCAGGGAGCGTCACCGCGACCGATGAAGTGCTGCACCGGCACCTCGGCTGCCTCACAGCAGTTGGCGAAGATTGCGGACCCAATGGCGTCCGTGGCATAGCGCTGATTCACGTTCACCTTGATCGCTGGCCCCTGATTCAGGTGCAAGAGATGGCCAGGCTCGTAGTGCTCCAGGTAATTTGGGTTGACAGCATGAGCCATATCAGCTGAGACCAGGGTGGTCTGCGACATGCTTCTAAGGAAGTCCTCCCTGGTCCACCCAAGGCAGAGGCAAATCCTCTCCAGAGTCGCAGGCAGCATTCCACCCGCAGCACCGGTGGAGCTGGTGCTGCCCACCTCCTCGTGGTCGAAAAGGCAGATGACGGCGGTGTCCTCATGCTGGGCCGCCGATTGCACGAACTCACACAGGGCGCGGGTGGCGCAGTAGCTGCTGCCAAGGTTGTCCAGCCGGGGAGAGCTCAAAAACTCGTCGCTCTGCCCCGCCAGCCGGCCGGGAGCCAGGTCATGCGTCATCAGATCCCAACTTTGGATCGAGTCCAGCTCGACTTCGAGCTCAGCAGCTAACAGGTCGCGAAAGTGGGGACCATCATCGGCCACGAGCCCCAGGATGGGGATCAACTGGGTCTGTGGATTGAGGCGCAGGCCGTCGCTTTTGAGTTTGCCGTCCAGATGGGGCGCGAGCTGGGCCAGGCGCAGGAGGGGGCGGTCGATTCTCAGGAGCCGTGTCACAGGGCCAAAGCTGCTTCGCACTGCCACCCGGCCCGATATGCCCAGGTCGCGGTCAAGCCACGAATTGACCAGGGCTCCCCCATACACATCGACTGAGAGTTGCCGATATCCCGACCGGTCCCGCTCCGGCTGCGGCCGGATCCTCAGGTTCGGGCTGTCAGTGTGAGCGCCGACGATCCGCATTCCGGCTCCAGCCGCGATCTGGTCGGGCACCGACCAAGCCAGGAGTGTGCCGCCGCGGACGATCAGGTGATTGCCTCCAGCGGGCCAGTGGTCGGCCTCCGCCACCCGGCTGAATCCAGCCTGCTCCAGCATCGAGGAGGCGGCCGAGCAGGCATGGTACGGAGAGGGCGAGGAGTTGATGAAGCCAATGAGGCCAAGTGCCTCGGCGGTGGCGGCAGGATCCATGAGACCTCCCAGGGCAGAAAGCACCATGGAATCACATCCGGGGCGCTCGACGGGCCCGGCCCTCGCTGCGCTACGCTAGCCCTGGTAGATCTGCGGGGAAGGGTCGGACGGTCTCAAAGCCGGGACCAGCGGCGCCCGGTCGCCCCTCGGGCGACCGCCCTCGGGCCCCGCTCATCTCCGCCTGTCAGTGGTTTGCCGCGGGCCGCTCTGCGCGCCCTCCGTCGCATTTGAGGTGAGTATGTCCAAGATCAAAGTCGCAAACCCGGTGGTCGAGCTGGACGGAGATGAGATGACCCGAATCATCTGGCAGCTGATCAAGGACCAGCTGATCCTTCCCCACCTCGACGTGGACCTCGACTACTACGACCTTGGCATCGAGCACAGGGACGAGACCGACGACCAGGTGACCATCGACGCCGCCGAGGCCATCAAGCGGCACGGAGTGGGCGTCAAGTGCGCCACCATCACCCCCGATGAGGGCAGGGTGAAGGAGTTCTCCTTGAAGCGGATGTGGCGATCGCCGAACGGGACCATCCGCAACATCCTGGGGGGGGTGATCTTTCGCGAGCCGATCGTGATGCGCAACATCCCGCGGCTGGTGCCCAGCTGGACCAAGCCGATCGTGATCGGTCGCCACGCGCACGGCGACCAGTACCGGGCTACCGACTTCATCGTGCCCGGACCCGGTCGGGTCACCATCACCTACACCCCCTCGGACGGCGGGGAGCCGATGGAGTTCCAGGTCGCCGACTTCCAGGGCGCAGGGGTGGCGCTGGCGATGTACAACTACGACGACTCGATTCGCGACTTCGCCAGAGCCTCGTTGAGCTACGGACTCAAGCGCGGGCTACCCGTGTACCTCTCCACCAAGAACACCATCCTCAAGGTCTACGACGGTCGCTTCAAAGACATCTTCGAGGAGGTCTTTGAAGGTGAGTTCAAGGCCAAGTTCGACGCCGCCGGACTCACCTACGAGCACCGCCTCATCGATGACATGGTGGCCGCTGCCATCAAGTGGGAGGGTGGCTACGTCTGGGCCTGCAAGAACTACGACGGAGATGTGCAGTCCGACACGGTCGCCCAGGGCTTCGGGTCCCTGGGCCTAATGACGAGCGTCCTGCTGACCCCGGACGGCCGCACCATGGAGGCCGAGGCCGCCCACGGCACGGTGACCCGCCACTATCGAATGCACCAAAACGGGCTGCCTACATCCACCAACCCAATCGCTTCGATATTCGCCTGGACCAGGGCTCTGGCCCATCGTGGGGATCTCGACGGAACCCCGGAGGTGGTGAGCTTCGCAGAGACTCTGGAGGAGGTGTGCGTGGCCACTGTGGAATCGGGAAGGATGACCAAGGACCTGGCACTGCTCGCGGGCCCGGAGGTACCCTGGCTCTCGACCGAGGATTTCATCGGGGCTCTGGCCAAGGAGCTGACGGCGCGACTGTCCTGACCGCTCGACAGCCGTGAGGACGGCGGGTGGGACCAAGGCCGCCACGACCCGGAGGGCGCGGCCGTCGGGGCGGCAGGATTCGAACCTGCGACCTCCACTTCCCAAAAGTGGCGTGCTACCCCTGCACCACGCCCCGTCAGGCCGTTCCTGGCGCCGCCAGCCGCACCATCATATTGAGCTCGCCGACCATCCGACCGGGAGGAATGGGACCGGCGCTCAGCCCCGCTGCATCATGAGGGAGCGCACCAGAGCCTGAGCGGCCCGGCCGCGGTGGCTGATTCTGTCCTTCTCCTCCTCGGCCAGCTCGGCCATGGTCTTCGTATGGCCGTCTGGGACGAAGATGGGATCGTAGCCAAAGCCCGAGTACCCCCGTGGAAACGCAAGCAGGGTACCCCGCACCGTCCCCTCCACGAAGGTGGGCTCCTGTCGGGCGCTCTGGCCCGGGCCAACGTATGCCAGCACGCAGCGGAAGGTGGCTCCCCGGTCGGCGACCGGCAGGGAGGCCACCCTCTCGGCCATGGCCAGCAGCAGCTCGTCCGAGCTGAAACCGTCCCCCAGCCACCGGGCCGTGTGGAGGCCGGGCCAGCCACCGAAGGCGTCGAGCTCGAGCCCGCTGTCGTCGGCCAGCGCCGGGAGCCCTGTGGCGGCGTGTACCGCGCTCGCCTTGATGGCAGCATTTTCGAAGTAGTTCGCACCGTTCTCATCCCAGGTGACCGCGGTGCCATGAGGGCAGGCGTCGACGCTGACCAGCTTCCATGGCAGCAGCGCCAGCAGCCTCCCCAGCTCGGCCACCTTGCCCTGGTTGCGACTTGCGAGTGCTACCAGCAGAGTTGCGGGGGATCCGGCCGACTGGCTCCCAGTGCTCAGGAGGGGGCTCCCAGAGCCATCCGTTGGGCCTCAAGGATATTCCGGATGCCGCCCTCCGCCAGGTTGAGGATGGGTTCGAGCTGCTCTCGGGGCAGGGCCGTGCCCTCGGCGGTCCCTTGAACCTCGACTATCTCGAGCTGCCCTGTCATCACGAGGTTCAGGTCGGTGGAAGCCCGGCTGTCCTCGCCATAGTCCAGGTCCACCATAGGGACTCCGTCAACCAGGCCGGCGCTGACCGCGGCCACCTGCCGGCGCAGCGGGTCAGATCTGACCATTCCCGCCTCCAGCAGCCGGTGACACGCCAGGGCGAGGGCGACGAACCCGCCGGAGATGGAGGCGGTGCGGGTACCCCCGTCGGCGCGGATGACGTCGCAGTCGACGATCACGGTGCGCTCTCCCAGAAGCCGCATGTCGACCGCCGCCCGGAGGCTGCGAGCGACCAGACGCTGGATCTCCTGAGACCGTCCATCGACGCGGCCCCCTCGCTCCCTGGGGCTGCGCTCCTGGGTCGATCTGGGCAGCATCCCATATTCCGCGGTCACCCACCCCGTGCGAGTCCCTCTGCGATGGGCGGGGACCCGCTCCTCAATTGTGGCGGTGCATAGGACCCGGGTCCCGCCCATGGTGATGGTGACCGCCCCCTCAGCCCAGCTGTCCGCCTCCGGCGTGATCGCCAGAGGCCGGATGTCAGATGGCTCACGTCCGTCGGAGCGTGCCATCAGCGGTGGAGCACGTGGCGGATGAACAGGATGCTGCCCTCGTAGAGGACGATCAGGGCGGCGGACAAGAAGGTGGGGGTGAATGGGTCGGCGCCCGGGGTGACGATCAAGGCAACGAAGACTATCACGAAGACCGCCGCCTTCCGCCAGCGCCGCAGCTGCTGGCTGCTCACTATCCCGACCGCTCCCAGCAGGCAGAGCACCACCGGCATCTCGAAGGTGACCCCGAAGACCAGGACCACCAGGGCCAGGAACGAGAGGTAGGCCCCGAGGTCGGGCAGGTACACCGCGTTGCCGCCTAAGAAAGTCGCCAGGAATGCGAGTCCGATGGGGATCACAAAATAGGCGAACAGGCCCCCCATGGCAAAGAAGAACAGGGTTCCGAACACGAATGGAAAGGCCAGCTGCCTCTCCTTGGCGCGCAGCCCGGGAGCGATGAAACGCCAGATCTGCCAGACCACGATCGGCAGTGCCAGAATCGCCCCCGCAACCGCCGCCACCTCGAATGGGATGGCCAACCCCTGAATGGGACTGGTCACCACCACCTTCTGACCAAACGGGGAGTGGGTGTGCTCCAGGGCCAGGTGCAGCGGGCGCTCCAGAATCGAGATCAGGCGCTGGTTGAAGATGAACGCCACGATGGTGGTGGCTGCCCAGGCGATCAGGCAGACGATGATCGCCCGGCGGAGCTCTTCGAGATGCTCGACCAGGGTGAGCTCACGGTCCTCCACGGGGGGAGGTGCCTCGCTTCCCGGCCTGTGGGCGGCCGACCAGCCTATGCGCCGGGCGGCCATGAGGTGACCGGAGGGTGGAGGCTCAGCCCACCGGCTCGGACGTACCGGGCTCGACCGCTACTTCCGCGGAGGGTGTGGGAGCCTGGTTCGAAGCGATGGGCGCGGACGGCTGAGCGGGGGTCTGACTCAGGGTGGTGGCGGACCCCGCTCCGTGCGTCACGGACTGGGTGGCAGATCTGAACTCGTTGATGGCCTTGCCCAGCGACTGACCAAGCTCCGGAAGCCGCTTGGGGCCGAACACCACCAAGGCGATCATGAGCAGGATGATGAGATACAGCCAGTGGTCACTGAACATGGCACCTGCCTCTTGGGAATTTGCGAAGCCGGCCGGAGTATAGCACCGGCGCAAGGAGGGGCCGGTGGTCTGATCAGTGGGGCGGCGATGACCGCTCAAACCAGGCTTGGGTCAACCGCGCCATCCAGCGCCTGCGCGAAGGCATCCACCACAAAGTCGATGCCAGCCTCGTCATGGGCCAAGGACAGGAAGCTCGACTCGAACTGCGAGGGCGGCCAGAAGACACCGCGGTCCAGGAGCCCGCGGTGCACCCGGGAGAACATCGCCAGATCGGAGCCAGCGGCACTGCCGTAGTCCACCACCGCATCCTCGTTGAAGAAGAAGGTCAGCATGGACCCCACCCGGTTGATCTGCAGGGGCACCCCTTGTCCGGCGCCAGCCTGCCGGAGCCCATGCTCCAGGCGTGCTCCCAACTCCTCCAGCCGCAGGTAGGGCTTGTCGTCTACCAGCTGATCTAGGGTGGCCAGCCCAGCCGCCACCGCCAGGGGGCTGCCACTCAGGGTCCCCGCCTGGTACACCGGCCCCACCGGAGCCAGCTGCCGCATGAGGTCCGCCCGGCCCCCGAAGGCGCCGACGGGAAGGCCGCCGCCGATCACCTTTCCGAGGCACGTGAGGTCGGGGGTCACCTGGTAGATCGATTGAGCCCCACCCCGGGCCAGCCGGAAGCCGGTCATGACCTCATCGATGATCAGGATCGTCCCGTGTTGCTCTGTGAGATCGCGGAGGCGCCTAAGGAACGGCGGTCTGGGAGGGACGACCCCCATGTTCCCGGCCACCGGCTCCACAATCGCCGCGGCGATCTTCTCGCCATCCCGGGCAAAGGCATTCTCCAGAGCCACCATGTCGTTGTATGGCAAGACCAGAGTGTCAGCCACGGTCCCGTCGGGAACTCCAGGGGAACCAGGGATGGCGAGGGTAGCCACGCCTGAACCCGCCTCCGCCAGAAGCGCATCGCTGTGCCCGTGGTAGCATCCGGCGAATTTGACGACACGGTCCCTGCCGGTGGCGGCGCGGGCCAGCCGGATCGCGCTCATGGTGGCCTCGGTCCCACTGTTGACCAGCCGCAGCATCTCCACCGAGGGCATGTACTCGCGAATTCTCTCCGCCAGCTCGACCTCCAGCAAGGTGGGGCCGCCCATCGCCTCACCGCGGCCGAGCTGGTTGGTGATCGCGCCCACCACCGAGGGGTGCAGGTGCCCCAGGATCAAGGGCCCATAGGCGAGCACCATGTCCAGGTAGCGATTGCCGTCCAAGTCATAAAGGTAGGCTCCCTCGGCGCGAGTGAAGAAGGGGGGGTGTCCTCCCACCGATCGAAAGGAACGGACCGGGCTGTTGACCCCACCGGGAAGCACCGCCTCGGCCCGTACCATGGCGGCGGCGGAAGCAGCCCGCAGCCCAGGGCGGGAGCCGGATTCGGTCAGGGGAGCTGCTCCCTGACCACGATCTCCATCGGATCCCCCTTCTTCACCTTCTGAGCGACGTTCAGCCCGGATATGACCTCGCCGAATAGGTTGTAGTCGGGAGGCAGGGTGAACGTGGAGAGGGTGATGAAGAACTGGCTGCCGTTGGTGTTGGGGCCGGCGTTGGCCATCGCCACCGCCCCAGGCTCGTACGCCCCCTTCGCGTACAGGGGGCTGACCACCTTTTCGCTCTTGAACTGGAACCCCGGTCCGCCGCTGAGGTTGTTGGTGGGGCTGCCGCCCTGGATCACGGGCCCTCCGGGGGACGTGGATGGATCCCTGGCCCAGCGCAGGCCGTCGAAGAAGTGGTTCCGGGCCAGAGTTACGAAGGTATTGACCGTGGTCGGGGCCCAGCCCGGCACGAGGCAGACCACGATCTTGCCCTGCGGCACTGTGATGGTGGCCTCATAGAGGAGATGCTGGTTGATCGTCATCGGCGGCAACCGATCGTAGTGGTGCACGTTGCTGGGCTCGGCAAGGGGCCCCAGGGGGGCTCCGAAAGTGGCGTTCTCACACCCGGCCTTGGACACTGCAGGAACCTCCCTTTGAGCGCCGACATTGACGAAGAAGGCGGCGACTCCAACCACCGCCACGGCGGCCACTGCCACCACGATCCCACCCCACCGGGTGAGTGTTGTGTTCATCCGATCTCCTCTCCCAGCCAGCGACAGATGTCAAGTGCGAAGTAGGTCAGTATGAAGTCGGCGCCGGCGCGGCGCATGGATAGATGCGACTCCATTACCGCGGAGCGCAGGTCGAAGGCCTGCGCCCTTGCCGCCGCCATCATCATCGCGTACTCGCCACTGACGCTGTAGCAGCCGATGGGAAGCTCGAACCTGTCCCGAGCCTCCCGCACTATGTCCAGATAGGAGAGGGCCGGCTTGACCATCAGCATGTCCGCCCCCTCGAGCAGGTCGAGCTCGAGCTCGCGCATCGCCTCCCGGCGATTGGGTGGGTCCATCTGGTAGCCCCGGCGATCACCGAACTGCGGGGCGCAGTCGGCCGCCTCACGGAATGGCCCGTAGAAGCATGATGCGAACTTTGCCGAGTAGGCGAGGATGGCGGCGTCGGTCTTTCCCGCCTCATCCAAGGCGGCCCGGATCGCGGCCACCTGCCCGTCCATCATCCCTGAGGGAGCGATCACATCGGCCCCGGCCTCAGCCTGGCTCACGGCGATCCTGCCATACAGCTCGATGGTGGCATCGTTGTCCACCTCGCCTCGCTCGTTCAAGAGACCACAGTGCCCATGATCGGTGTACTCATCCAGACAGTCGTCAGCCAGCAGGAGCAGCCTGTCACCCACCTGGCTGCGCAGCCGGCGGAGCGCCTGCTGGACGATCCCGTGCTCGTCCCACGCGGAGCTTCCGCGAGCGTCCTTGTGCGCGGGGACGCCGAACAGGATCAACCCGCCGAGGCCTTGTTCCGCCGCCTGCTCAGCCCTTGCCGCCAGGGTGTCCAGGGTCTCCTGAGCCACACCTGGCATGGTGCTGATCGGTGCCGGCTCTGAGAGGCCCTCGGCGACGAAGCAGGGCAGGATCAGATCCTCGGGGCAAAGACGGGACTCCCGAACCAGCCTGCGCAGCTGAGGGGTGCGCCGGAGGCGCCGAGGCCGGTCTTCAGGAAAGCTCATGTGCAGCCCCCATTCTCGGGCAATCGGGCAAACCACGAGCGCAGGGCTTGGACCAGACCGGGAATGCTGTGAGTTCCGGCCACCACCTGAGGCACCATCCCCTGTCGGCGCATCTCCTCGGCGGTGATGGGCCCTATGCACGCCAGGACGCAGCGGTCGGGGGGGCGCACCGGCCCAGCCAGCTCCGCGAAGCACCGCGCCGTGCTGCCGCTGGTGAAGGTGATGCAGTCCAGCTCCTGAGACTGCAGCTGATCGCACAGGGAAGACTGCACCTCCCAATTCGGGACCATCTCGTAGAGCTCCACCACCTCGACTTGAGCCCCCATCTCCTCCAACCGGCGTGGCAGCACGTCCCGGGCACCGCGGGCTCGGGGTAGGAGGATGCGCCTGGCGGAGGCACCTCTTACCGCGATTCGCTCAGCCAGGGACTCCGCGATGTACCCCTGCGGCAGTGGCTCCGCCTGCCATCCCAGCTTACGGAGCGCGGCCGCGGTGCCCGGACCGATGGCGTACGCACGCGACCCCGCCTGGGACAGCCGGCCATCTCCGAGCAGCTGACCCACCGAGTTGGCGCTGGTGAAGACCAGATCATCAAAGTCGCCGGCACTGATCCGCTGCCGCAGGGCCCCGATGGCTCCGGCGTCGACAAGCGCCTGCAATCGCATGACCGGGACCACCACCGGCACCGCCAGCTCGCGTTCGAGCAGATCGCAAAGGTCTTGGGCCTGGGACGAGGTCCGTGTCACCATCACCCGGCGCCCTCGCAGGGGCCAGGTCAAGCCAGAGGCGCCAGCTCTCGGGCTATCCCTCGAGCTGTCCCGACAAGGTCCTCCGCGGCCACCACCTGGGAACGGCGCAGGAGGTCGCGACCGGTCCCATCCGCCGACCACGCCACCGTGATGCGAAACCGGCCGACGCCCGAGGGCTCAGCCAGCACCCCAAGGGGCAGCCGACAGCCACCTCCGAGGCCCAACAGCACTTCCCGCTCCGCTTCCGCACAGAGGCGAGTCGGGCGGTCATCGACCGCCGCCACCAGATCAGCCAGAGCGCTGTCTGGTGTGATCTGGACAGCGATGGCCCCCTGGGCCGGCGCGGGGGTGCATTGGTGGTGAGGATCCAGGGGCTGTCCCTCCTGCCCTCGACCCAGTCTCAAAAGACCGGCCTGAGCGATCACGATAGCCTCCAGGCCCAGATCACCCATGCGACGGATCCTGGTGTCGACGTTGCCCCGGACAGGGGTCGCGACCAGGTCGGGCCGCAGAGCCCGGAGCTGAGCGACACGCCGGGGGGAGGAGGTGCCGACCCTGGCGCCGCTGGGCAGCTCGGCCCAGGGGCATCCGGACCGGGTCACCACGCAGTCGCGGGGATCCTCCCTGGCCAGGTAGGCACCCACCGTAAGCCCAGGCGACGTCGTGGTGGGCAGATCCTTGGCGCTGTGGACGGCCGCATCCGCGCGACCATCGAGCAGCGCCCGCTCCAGGCGCGAGGAGAACCAACCCTGGCCAGGGAGTTCCGGAACCGCCTGGTCGGGGTTGAGGTCCCCGTCTGAGTCGATGACGCACAGGTCGAGGTCCAATTCCGGATCCAGTGCCCGAAACCGCTGAAGCGCAAACGTCGCCTGCGCCAGAGCGAGGGCACTACCCCTTGTCGCGATGAGCCTCAAACGTCCTCCGGGGCCGCGTCCAGATGCAGCCCGAAGACTTCCTTCAAGACCCGCCGGCTGTCCTGATCGTCCCCGTGCTGGCGCAGGAAGCTGATCGGTTGGTGCATCAACTTGGCCGCTATCGACTGCGTGAGATGCTCCAGCTGGGCCCTTTCGGTCTCGTCCAGGGTGCGCATCCTGGAGATCGCCCGCCTGAGTTCGCCCCGGCGCACCTCTTCGGCGCGATCCACCAGGGCGGCGATGACCGGACCGGCGCCTCGCCCTCTGAGCTCGTCGACGAGATTGATGACCGCCTCCTCCACCAGCTGTTCGGCCCTGGGACGGTGCACCTCACGGATCCCCAGGTTCTGGCTCACGACCTCACCAAGATGGTCGATGTCCAAGAGCTCCACTCCGGGCAGGGATCCCGCCTCCGGCTCAACGTCGCGCGGCACCGCCAGATCCAGAATGAGCAGCTTGGAACCGTGCTTCTGCCTCTCTCTGATCGCCGCCACCTCGGATCGGAACAGGACCCGATCCTCGCTGGTGGTGCTGCAGACGATGAGCTGAAATCGCTGCGCCATCGATCCCAGCTGGTCCTTCTCGACAAGCTCGCCTCCAACGGAGACCGCCAGCGCGGCAGCCCTCGGGCCGCGCCGGACCACCAGAAGCGGAGCCGCGCCACGACGAGCCAGCAGCCGCGCCGCCGCGCCGCCGACGCTGCCTCCCCCCACAAGGGCCACTCCGACCCCCTGCAGCGACCCGAGCCTGTCCTCGGCCAGTCGGACTGCCACCTGCCCGAATCCCACCGCCTGGCGGGATATCCCGGTGGTGCTGCGTACCAACTTGGCGGTCTCCACCGCCCGACGCATTATGAGGTCCAGCTCACCGTCGAGGGTTCCAGCATCCTGGGCGATGCGATGAGCCCGTTTGAACTGGGCCAGCACCTGGGCCTCCCCCAGGATCATGCTGTCCAGGCCGCTGGCCACCTGGAAGAGATGGCGGAGCCCGTCCTCGCCGGAGTGACTGAAGACGAGGTCGGCGAACTCCGGGCCCCGAGCCAGATAGTGGAAGAACCGGGAGGTGGCCAGACGCGAGCTGCGATCATCGGCGACGGAGAGATAGAACTCCGTGCGGTTGCAGGTGCTAAGGCATGCGGCACCGCTCAGCCCCGCATGCGCGACGATGGCCCGGAGCGCGTCCACCACCTGACGCTCGTCCAGGTGAAGCTGCTCTCGGACCGGTAACGGGGCCAGGTGATGGCTGATACCGGTGACGAGGAATGGCAATCTGACTTTGAGTATATCTGCCCTGGACTGTGATCCCGCCCCGCGAGGTCCGGCCCACAGGTTAGGATTGGAGCTCGTGCAGTCCCCCAGCCAAGAGCGCGCCCACCTTGAGGATCCCGAGCCCGGCTCCCCCCAGGTCCGGCCGGAGCACGGGGGAAAGGTGCGCTGGGGGCGGGAGCGCGGCCCGGGAGCGCCCGGGGACGGGTTCCTGGCACGGCTTGGGCCCGCTTCTGAGGAGCTGGCGGGGTACCACAACGCGGTCTCCCTGGTGGACGGACACGACGGGCTGGCGGACGACTTCCACCCTCCCCGCCTTCCGCTCGACACAGAGCTCGAGGGCATCACCTTCGTCGCCCTCGACTGCGAGACCACCGGCCACTTTCCCGACCGCATGGTCGAGCTCGGCGCCGTTAGGTATCAGCTCCCCCGCCCAGACCAGGGGTCTGCACCAAGGCTCCTCCTCGAGACCCTGGTCCACACCACCGATCACATCAACCCCTACGCCAGGCGGGTTCATGGCATAACCCGCTCGATGCTGACGGGGGCTCCGTCGCAGCGCCGGGTCGCCATGACATTTCGGGACTTCTCCAAGGGCACGATCCTGGTCGAGCACAGCGCTGACAGCTTCGACACGCGGCTGGTCTCCAAGGCGATGGACAGGCCGCTCCCCCACTACCACCTGGATACCTCCAGAATCGCTGGGTTCCTCTTCCAGCTTCGTGACACGATCGGGTTGGAGCGACTCTGCGAGCGGCTGGAGGTCACCCATCGGCAGCCGCACTTCGCCCTGGCCGACGCCGAGGCTACCGCCGACTGCTTCTGCCGCCTGGTGGAGCTGGGACGGGAGCAGTTCGGGTGGAGGACCCTGGGCGACCTGGTGGCGGTGGGAATGCCCCCGAGCCCCCGAGCGCAGGTCAGCCCAGGGCACAAGGACGGGGTGGCCGGTGCCGGCGCCAGTACTGGCAACGGGCGCCGACGCCGGCATCGGGCGGGACGCCGGCACCACTCTCAGACCGCGGCCGTCCCACCGTCAGCGGGGGACGGCGCCTCGAACTGAGGCGCGCCAGCCGGTCCGACGGTACTTGTTGGTCAGGACTCCTCCCCGGCTAGCCGTCTGGCCTGGTCCTCCTGTCGGAGTGGGTCTACCAGCAACTCCAACTCCCCGTCCATGACACGCTGGAGCTGGTACACCTTGATGTCGATCCGATGGTCGGTGACGCGGTTCTCTGGGTAATTGTAGGTCCGAATCTTCTCGCTACGGTCCCCCCGCCCCACCATTGACCGGCGGGTCTCCTGCAGAGCCTGGTCGCGCTCGGCGCGCATCCGGTCATAGAGGCGCGAGCGCAGCACCCGCATCGCCTTGGCCCGATTCTTGTGTTGCGACTTCTCGTCCTGACAGGTCACGACGAGTCCGGTGGGAAGATGGGTTATGCGCACCGCCGAGTCGGTGGTGTTGACGCTCTGACCTCCGGGCCCGGTGGATCGGTAGACGTCGATCTTCACGTCCTCATCCTGGATCTCCACCTCCACGTCCTCCACCTCGGGAAGTACCACCACACTGGCGGCGGACGTGTGAATGCGGCCCTGCGACTCGGTGCGCGGCACCCGCTGCACCCGGTGCACACCCGACTCGAACTTGAGCTGGCCGTAGGCACCTCTTCCGTGAACCTCGAGCACCACCTCCTTGAACCCCCCCGAAGCGCTTGCGGACCCGTCCAGCAGCTCCACGTGCCAGTGCTGCCGCTCTGCGAAGTGGAGATACATCCGCATCAGGTCGGCCGCAAAGAGGCCCGCCTCCTCCCCTCCCGTCCCGGCCCGGATCTCGACTACGGCATCACGGTCCTCGTCCGGGTCGCGCGGCAAAAGTAGCATCTGGAGCTCGCTCAGAATCACGGCCTGGCGGTCCTGCTCACGACGAGCCTCTGCCTCCAAATATGAGCGCATCTCCTGGTCGCTCTCGGCGATCGCCAAATTGGCCGCCTCGGTGGAGGCCCGGTCGGCGCGCTCAGCCTGGCTGAGCAGCTCAACCACCGGCCGCAGCTGGGCCTGCTCCCGACTCAACGCCTCCAGACGCTGTGGGTCGAAGGCCAGCTGGGGATCCTCCATCTGCGCCGAGATCGTCTGAAAGCGCTCCTGCACCTGCTGAAGGCGCGCTTGCAGAGCTGAGGGGATCAAGGAGGAGAGCTGGGGCCGAGGACCGGTCCCAGGTGGCGCTCAGCCGCTACTGCTGGGCCTTCTGCGCACGCCGACGGAAGCGCTCCACCTGGCCACCGGTATCCACTATCCGCTGCTGGCCAGTGAAGAAGGGGTGGCAGACGCTGCACACCTCGGTGCGGAGGGTCGGCTGGGTCGAACCGGTTGTGAACGTGTTGCCGCAGGAGCAGGTCACCACGGCGTCGTGGAAGTACTCGGGGTGTATGGAAGCTTTCATGGCCTGATCTCAGTTTACCAGACCCCGAAACAGGGCTCGGGCCGAGCCACCGCAGAGATGGGATCACGGGAGCGCCGAACCGGCCAGCGGTCGGGTGAAATTGCCCATCGCAAGGCCAGGTAGAGACACCCTCACCTTCTCCATCAGCCGCTCCAGCCCCACCCCCTTCTCCAGGTGGGGCAAGCGCTCGAGCAGCCAGAGCGGATCCACGTTGAGGCTCCGCCACTGCAGCTGGCGCACCTGCAACTCGCGCAGGCAGGACACCGTGAGGTCCACTTGATCTGGGGCATCGGTCACCCCTGGGAAGGTGAGCAGGTTGATCGTCAACTGGGCATGGCTGGCGACAGCTGTCCGGCATGAGGCCATCACGTCCTCGATGGAATACCCGCGGGGCCGGTAATAGGCGGCGAAGAGTTCCTGCTGGAAGCTGAAGACGCTGATCCGGCAGCTGTTCACCCCGGCCTCGAACAGCCTGCGCAGAGCCTGGGGGCGGCTGCCGTTGGTGTTGATGTGAATGGTGGCTGAGCCGAACTGCCGGCGCAGCTCGGTCGCCACCTCCAAGAGCTCGCGCTCACGCAGCAGCGGCTCCCCCTCGCATCCCTGCCCGAAGCTCACCATTCCCGGCTCGCCCGCAGCCTGGGCCCGGTTGAGATGCTGGCTCGCGACCGCGATCAGGTCGGCGGCGCTGGGGGCCCGGCCCATTCGTGGCTGGGAGGCTGGGGTTCCCGAGTCGGTCTGCAGGGATATGCACCCCAGGCAGTCGGCGTTACAGGCCGCCGAGGTCGGCAAGGCGCCCTCACCACGGCCGAAGAAGGTGTTCTGCGCGGTCAGGCAGTTGTGCTCCAGGGCGCACACGCTCAGCTGCGCCACCACCCGGCTGCGGGGCTGCTCCCGCTGCAGGCGGTCCACCTCCTGCTCCAAACGAGAACGCGTCGGCCGGGGGCCCATCCAGGGGGCGAAGTCGTCGCTGCGGCTCGCCGCCACCACCACCTGGCCATCGAGGTCGGCAGCCGCCGTGTACCCGTAGAGGGGTAGGGTTCGCGCGGGCAGGCCTGGC
>JAJZJU010000110.1 GCA_021809895.1 bacterium | reverse complement strand
GCCCAGGAAGAGTATCAGGCCGACCGCGACCAGGCCCAGGCGCGCCGCCCACGTGGCGATGGCCCCCGGCACGTTCAGCGCCGCGGTGATGCCCTGCGGCCCCTGCAGCACGTTCTGGAGCTGGAGTGCCCAGCTCTTGCCGCCCGTGCTCGCGGCGGGCGCGGTGGCTGAAGCGGAACTCTGCTGCGAGATTGGGCGCACTCCGGCTCCGCCGAGCTTGGCGCCGCCCGTGAGGTACTGCTCGAAGAGCGAGGCCCCGGAGTTCGGCTTGATCGCATCACCCAGGGTGGATCCGGTCTGGTAGTAGTTCTCCGCTCCATACACATTGCCACCCGAGGCCTTAAGCCCCGAGGCGAAGATGGCGGCGGCGTCCTCGGCCTGGGTGATGAAGGACTGCTGAGATTGCGAGTACAACACAGAGGTGGGCGCGGTCTGGGTCGAGAGGCCGAAGTATCCGCCGTAGCCCTGGGGATTGACCCCGGCCCCGGCCTGCTCGTAGCCGGACTCCTCCTGGGCGATGATCGCCAGGTACTGCGGGTTGACCCCGCTCAGCTTGCCCTGCGACGCCAACTGGTCGAGCAGCTGCAGCTCGGTGGACGGGTTGTTGACGCTCATGCGTACTCGTTGACCACTGACTGGTAGTTTGGATTGCTTGGGAAGAGCCAGCCCGCAGGGGACCAGATGGCAGACCCCGGGCCGTTCTCGTAAGTACCCAGGGCCGGAGAGCCGGCCTGGGTACCGAACCCAGACGCCGCAGCCTGCAGGTACTCCAGGTTGTTGACCGAGTTCTGCGCCTGGAGGCTGGGCGTCGTGCCGCTGTAGCTGTACTCGGTGACCGGGCTGGTGCCGCTACCGCCAGAGGGGAACGTGCTGATCTTGGTCCCTGTGCTGAGCACCGCCTGTTGGGCGGCGATCAACTGCGCTCCGCTGATCGAGGTTGTCGCAGGCGACTGCGTGGGTGCAAGCGATGGCGATGGCTGAAAAGGGGCGCCCGGATAAGTGCCCGCAAGCGGATTAGTCGAGCCGATGCTGGAGGTCCCCCCGGCTCCGCCGGTCACCAGGCTGGCCCCGGTCGAGGTTGTCGGCGAGAGCACGTACTGCTGCGGGGTGAGCCCAGAAGTGGCTGAACTGGACTGGTTGCGGGTCAGCAGCCAGTACCCGAAGGCTCCGAGCCCCGCCACACCGACCACGGCAGCCGCCGCCTTGGGGTGAGCCTTGATCCAATCAACCGGGTTGTCGGCCATATCAGACAGCTCCCGTCCAGACCTGGCTGTCCTTGAACGCCGCGCCCGCGCCAGGACTGGCCGATGCTGTCCCCGCCGGAGTGAAGGCGAGCTGCGGGGTCGTCTGCACCGGCATCAGCAGGCGCACCGGCACCACAGTCACCCCGAGGTGGTAGTTCACCGGGGCGAGCGAGTTGTACATCGCGCTGCGCGGGTTGGGCACCTGCGGAATGAGCGCGGCCCTGACCCAGTGCCAGAAGCTGATGCGTCCATCGGTGCCGTAGTTAGACGGCACCCCGACCACGTAGCCAGGGTTGGTCCTCGGCTGACGCCAGTTGAGGGCCAGCCCCTCGGCGGTTGGCATGATCCGATTCCCTACTTGAACAGCGTCTGCACGACGGTGGTTCCGGCGCCCGTGATGCTCCTGATCTCTCCAGGCGCGTTCGGCTTGGTCGAGACCTGGTACACGATGGCTACCACCGCGATCAGGGTGAAGATGGCGACTCCCGCCGCGATGACTCCGCCGTTGCCACCCATGCTCTACTCCTTATCCTATTGCGCTCTTGTCTGGGGTTCCGGCCACCAGATCGTAGACGATGGCCGCCAGCAGCAGTGCCACCACCGCTGGGAACAGCGGAGTTCCCGCCAGCACTATCGCAGCCCCCAGCCCAATTGCCAGGTAGAGGGGCTTGACTGGGGACGAGCCGTTCATTTGTACACCGTGAGCTGGCCCGAGATGGCCTTGAGTTCGCGCTGCCACGTCCCCGAGGTCCATCCCAGCACCGCGAGCAGGATCGCTGAGAGCACGACAACGATGTCGGTCGGGCTCACGAGTGGCCTCCTAGCTGCGGGGCCAGTCCCGGCGGAGCCTTGAAGCCCGTGCCGGGCTGAACCGCCGAGGCCGCGCCCTTCGGCCGGGGCCCGAAGTTGTTGAGGTTCTGCTGACCGCCCGTCGTCGGCTTCAGCACGCCGGGGTCGAAGATGGCGGCCAGCATCGCGGCCAGGTTGCCCGTCACCGCGCCGAAGACCACGAAGGCCCCGGCCACGCACATGAGGCCACCCGCCACGAACGCCGGCTTGATGTGCATCAGTCGAGCGCCCGATTCATGGCATGCACGAGCAGCACGCAGACAGCGAGCGCGCCGATGACTCCGAGCACCAGGATCACATCGCCCATCGCCGAGCCGGTCGGGGAAGCGGGAGTCCCCGGCGCCCCGGAGACTCCCGCCTGCTGCCAGTTCACCGTCTGTGGTCCGTCCCACATGGCGGTTGCCTCACCCGACCGTGGTTCGGACCACGCCGATGATCGCGCCGATGATCAGCAGGCCCACGATCACCCCGGCCCCGATGGCCGCGCCCTTGATGAAGTCGCCAGAGATCGAGCCCATCAGTAGGGCACCGGGACGAGACCGAAGCTGTAGACCCTGGCGTAAGCCCCCGTCATCGTGGTGCCCGCGGGCACCCGAAGGGCGGTGGACATGGCAGGAGTCGGGGAGATCCCGAGGGTTGCGGCCAGTGCCACGTCGGGAGTCATCTGGGCGGCCAGCGGAGTCGCGTTGGGGAACTGTGGGATCTCGCCGCCCGCCAGGTCGGCCAGGAAGTGGCCCTTCGGAAAGTACCTCTGATAGCGCTCGTGCACCATCTCGTAGTAGTCCTGGAAGGTGTTGGTCGAGGCGTCGAACTCCCACCTGGAGTTCTGCTGCACGTTGGTCAGCCAGAGGGCGAAATAGTCCGCCCGGATCGGGAGGTTGTCGTTCACCAGGATGTGGTGGATCGCCTCGTACAGCATCGCGGTCTTGTGGGCGAAGTATTGGATCGCCCCCGCGTTCTGGATCGAGGGAGACGCGGCGTCAACCTGGAGCCCGAAGCTCGCAGTGGGAGTCGGGGTGCCCTTGGTGCCGGGCGGCAGCGATGCGCCGTCGAGCCCCATCAGCTCGTAGACGATGGACGCCTGACTGCCAGCCGTGGTCTGCACCGTGACCCCCGCGGAGGCGTTGATGAAGGGCACCTGCTCCGGGTTGCTTCCGGTGGTCGGAGCCAGGATGAGCTTGTTCTGGGGCCGGTTCTCGTTGTCGCCGAACGGCAACAAGCCGAAGCCGAGGTGGCGGCGGCGCTGCAACTGCTGGCGCACGGTGAACTTCACCGTGTAGTCGGTGGTCACCGGGGCCGTACCGCTGTTGGTCAGCGTCGATCCCGGCACCAGTCCGCCGAGATCCCAGTTGCCGCCGTCGTCCTGGTAGGGCGAGGCGCTGGCTGAGACTGGGCTGTACTCGCCAAG
Source organism: bacterium (assembly GCA_021809895.1). GTDB lineage: Bacteria > Chloroflexota > Dormibacteria > Aeolococcales > Bog-877 > AG-12. Next base: position 4,101 of record JAJZJU010000110.1, on the reverse strand, counting down.
ACCGGCGAAACTGGGGTCATAGTCCTGAGCCCTCGACACCGCGTCCAGATACCAGGCCGTCATCTCGAGCTGGTTCCACGGCGGGGCGCCCGCGAGGGTCAGCGCCTGGATGAGCGAACTGAACGGGAAGAACGGGGAGACAGTCACCGAGCCGCCGGCTGGGAGGGTCACCGCCAGGTTCAGGGTGACCAGGTACTTGATCGCCTTGCACCAGGTGGGCGAGACCGGGATGTCGGAGGGGTTCAATGTGAAGAGCCCGGCCGAGGCCCCGCCCGCCGAGCCCGAGGCCAGGGTCGCCAGTTGGGTCCAGGGGTTGGTCTCCGCGTGGGCCAGCCAGCCCGCAAGGTTCGCCGCCTGGGCCGCCGCCGCCGAGTTGCCGGTGTTCGCCGCTGCTGCCGACATGTCAGGCAGCCACGCCGAGAGCGGCCGTGTACCCCTGGCCGACCTTGTTGGCGACCGGGATCGTGGTCTTGCCGAGCGCCCTCGCCGCCATGACCACCACCAGGACGCCGCCTGCGGCGATCAGGGTGATCAGCACGACGTTGCCGATGTTTAGCTGGATGTGTCGATCCACGCAGGTCACCTCTACCTTGCCAGCGGCGGGGAACTTGGAGTTCCGCTGGTTGGGAGGCGCCTCCAGCCTTTGTCTGAGCGGAATCCTAGCGGGCGGCCGCCGCTGTGTCAACCGCACTCTCGGGCCCGGGCTCCAGCAGGCGCGCGAGGCCGAGCTGATCGAGCCAGTCCTGGGTGTCCCGGTAGTACCTCCACCTGGAGGCCGGCCCCGGCGGCCCATCGATCCAGCGATACCAGAATCCGAACCGGCCCATCTGGTCGGGGTCGTACTCGGGCAGCATGGTCCGGGCCGTCTTTATGTCCGGGATGTGCGTCAGTCTAAAGATGAACAGGTGGCAGGACTGCGAGAAGAGCTGCCGGGGGATGTAGGCCGGCTCCTGGGTCAGCCCCACCAGGCCGGCGAAGGCGCCCCGGCCGGTCTTATGGAGGTTGCGGAGATCGAACCCAGCATTCACCGAACTCATGATCGCGTGCGCGTACTCGTCGAGCACCAGGACCACGTGCTTCCGCCGCAAGGCCCAGCGGCAGACTCGCTGGATCTTCTCGCTGACGGCCATCTCACCCGGAACGTCCTTCAGGAAAAGGAATTGCTTGGGGTCCGACTTCGACCCCACCTGGCGCAGCTCGATCCTGCGATACCCCCAGGCGCGCAGTCGAGCCAGATCCTTGGGGTCGTCTTTGGTCTGAACCCACATGACCCGCTGACGCTCGTTGAACCCAGTCGAGAGCACGGCCGCCAGCACGGTTGCGAAGGAGGTCTTGCCGGTGCCCGACTTGCCCAGGATCGCGTAGCGGTCCCAGGGCGACAGTTCGATCTTCTGAGCCATGCTCAGAGTCTAGGCCGCGGCGGCTGCCTCTGCTTGAGCCTCAGGCCGACCGGCCGCCTCCTCGATCGGAGTGGCTTGAGCGACCCGGAGCGCCTGGCGTATGCGCCAGAGGGTCACCACCTCGATCCCGGTGGCCACCCCGACGCCGCCGAGCATCAGCCAGGGAGCGATGGGCCCGAACCAGCGAATCACCGTCTGCACCTGCGGCAATTCCTCCAGTCCAGCGATGGCCTGCGCCGCCATGAATGGCTTGGGCGTACCCGTCCATTGGATAACCTCGGCCACGCTCTTCACGGTGCCGTCGGGCTGGGGCAGCTGGACGGCCCTGGGGTCGGCCCCCAGCACGAAGGCCGCACCCCGGAGGTGATAGCCCTCCCAGTTTTCCTCTATCCACTTTTGGTACTTCTCCGCCCGCTCCTCTTTGGTGGCCTGTTGCTTGGCCACCCCGGTGCGGGCGCGGGCGACCTTGGCCCTCGCCGTGGACGGTCGGGGTGCGGTCTGGCGTCGAGGCTTCGGGGCCGGGGGCTCGGTGAGGTCGATCAGGGGCTCAGCCACGGGCTACCAGAGACTCCTCAGCCAATTCCGGCGCTCGGCTGGCGGCGGCTCCGGCTCCTCGGGCACCACGGCCTCAACCGCTTCCCCAACCGGCTCGGCGGGATCTTCCTCGGTGACCTCTTCGGCCGCTTGCTCCGCCTCTTCGGCCGCTTGCTCAGCGTCCTCGGCCTGCTCCTGAGCCTCATCGGCTTCCTCGGCGACGGCAGCCAGAGCCCCCTCGATGGCCCCTAACTTGCCCTCCAGCTCGGCGTGTCGGGCCTCGTGGGCGAGACGCTCCTGCTCGTGCTCGCGGGCGTGATCGTCATGGCGGGCGCTGTGCTCATCATGAACCGCCCGGTGCTCGTCGTGGACCAGGTCCGCGACCTCGTGGCGCTCCTCTTCGGGCTCGCCCTGGGGCTCGTCGTCGGCGACGTGGATCTCGACCGCCATCTCAGGCCACCTCTCGATTCTTGCTCTTGACCAACTCTCTCGCGTCCAGCCACTTGCCGATCAGGAAGCCGATCTCGGCCCCCAGGAGCATGTATCCGACAGCATCCTCCCAACTTAGTCGGAACTTGGGCCGGATGATCTTACCCTTTACCATGCTTCTCGTTCGCCACCTTGCCCGCTGTCGCCGCTCCGATCTCACGGGCCCGCTTCAGCGAGTATCCCTTGGCGCGGTACTCGACCTCCACTTTGCGGGCCAGCGCCTTGAAGCTCGCGGAACTCACGAGGCGGCCTGCTTGCGCTGTTCGTTCCGGATCTCCAGCAGCCGCTCCCATCCGTCGATCAGGCGACCGCGCAGCCTGAATCCGGGGAAGGTCTTGAGCCCGAGCCCCGCCACCACGTCCTGATGAGAGAGCCCCGACAGCCTGCCATCCAGGTACTTGCGCTGTTGCTCGGTGATCCGGATGACCCCGGCCTCCACCTCTGCCAGGAAATCTGCCCAGGCGGGTTCCCTACGGGGCTGGTAGCTCTTGCTCGGCATCGCCCGCCAGTGTAGAGCACGGGCGTCGCTCCGTCAACCGCGATGGGCCGCGCCTCTCCCTCGGGGGAGATTGGGGGAGAGGGGCCCGCCGCTGCCTCAGTCTCCCAGAGCCGGGCGGCTTGCATTTCATGGGCTAGCGGGCGTAGCCTGTGGCTTATGTCCAAGCCAATGCGATTCTAGCATAGAGTCGCAGCAATGTTGCAATAGGCTATGCCTTCGCCTGGCCGCGTCCTGTCCATCGTGATCCAGGGCGAGATGTGCCCGGTCGTGCCTTCCAACTTCCACCACACAGAGCAGGACGTGGATGGGTGCGTCGAGTACACAGTGGAGGCGGGCATACCCCCCGCGTATTGGTCGGTGGCCCTGGTGGAGGGCCTGAGCAAGCAGCAGCAGCCCAGGCGGCACCGCAAGGCGGTCACCCTGAACGTCGGCCAGCAGGCGGGGCGCATCCGCCGCCGCAAGTGGTCGGGCCTATCGCTGGAGCGTAAGCGGACCTTCTGGCGCAACGGTGCGGACCGGGGCTGGACCCGCGAGGAGGTACGGGCGTACTACGAGAGTGGCCGGCCGGTGGCCGGGGTGCTGACCCCGACCCGCTCCGCCCTGGAGCATGAGCCCGCCGCCTGGCTGCCCTACCTGAACCGCAACCGGACCAGGCTCTCGCGCCAGTTCGGGGAGGAATACACCGATGCCCTGCTGAACGCGGGGCAGATCCAGCGGCGCGACTGGATGCGGCTGCGTGGTCGGACCCCGAGCGCCGCCGCCGCCCTGTACGTCCAGCGGTCGGCGCACCCACACTCGCGCCCAGGTCGGCCCCACAGCAAGCCGGGGGTGCCGCACAGCAAGCCGGGGGTGCCCCATCGGAGCCTGGCCCAGCGGAAGAGGAAGGGCAGGAAGTGACCCCCTGGGATCTGGCTCTGCAAGAGGTCTGGGACGCGCCGCGCACCCCGCTGCCGGACTTCGCGGGCTGGCTCCTGAATGATGCCCCGGCCTTCCCTGAGCTGGCCGTCGGCGGCCGGGTGGCCGTACCGATGCAAGGCGAGCGAACCCGGTTCATGCCGGAGGAGGATCTGCCCTGGCAGGGCGGCGAGGCGGCTAAGGCGTACCTCCGCCAGCTTATGCGGGCGCACCGCCCGCCGCGCCAGTTCGGGATGCCCTTCGCCCGCCAGCAGCGGGATCTCG
>JAJZJU010000011.1 GCA_021809895.1 bacterium | reverse complement strand
AGGAACCGGGCCAGACTCGGGCGTCGCCTCGCCTGGATGGCTGCCACCAGCTGCCGGGAGGAGCGCTCACCCTGGCCGGGGATCTCCAGCAGGTCAGCCTCGGAGATACGGAAGAGGTCGGCGGGGCTGCTCAGCCTCCCCCGGCGGATGAGCTCGGCGAGCACCACCGGCCCCAATCTGTCGATGTCGAGGGCCCCGCGGCTGACCATGTGCTCGAGCCCTCTCTGCACCTGTGCCGGGCAGAGGGGGTTGACGCAGCGGGTGACCGCCGCCCCGGGCTCACGGACCAGTTCAGCACCGCACGATGGGCAGGCCTGGGGCATCTGGAAGGGCTCAGACTCGAGGCCACGGTTCTCGACCACGACCCGCACCAGCTCGGGGATGACGTCGCCGGCCTTGCGAATCACGACGCGGTCTCCGACCCGGACGTCCTTTGCCCTCACCTGATCCTCGTTGTGGAGGGTGACGTGGCTCACCACCGAGCCCGCCACCAATACCGGCTCCAGAACCGCCAGGGGTGTGACCGCCCCGGTGCGGCCGACGCTGACCTGGATCTCCTTGACGGTGGTCTCCCGCTCTTCAGGGGGGAACTTGTAGGCGATGGCCCACCGGGGAGCGCGGCTGTCTGCGCCGAGCTCCTCCTGCCAGAGCAGGCGGTCCACCTTGAGAACCACGCCGTCGATCTCATAGGGCAGCAGGTGTCGGCGCAACTGCCAGTCCGCCAGCAGTTCGGAGACCCCCTCTCCGCCGGGAAGCAGCCGGCGCTCCTCATTCACTGGCAACCCCACCCTCTCCAACCAAGCCAGCAGCTCGAACTGGGTGGTGACGCCGGCAGGCGCGGGATCGCAGGCATAGAAGAAGGCGCTGAGGCGCCTGCTCCTGGTGATCTCCGGGTCCAGCTGCCTGAGACTCCCGGCGGCGGCGTTGCGGCAGTTTGCGTAGAGCTCCAGGCCCTTCTCGGAGCGCTCGCGGTTGAGCTCGCCCAGCACCTGCTTGAGCATGTAGACCTCACCCCGGATCTCCAAGACCCCCGTGCCGGCGGCGTGTTCGAGCAGGGCAGGGATGGCTCCGACCGCCCTGATGTTGGCCGTTATCTCCTCGCCGGTGTCGCCGTCACCTCTGGTAGCCCCCTGGCGCAGCTCCCCATCCAGATAGGTGAGGCTCACCGCCAGGCCGTCCATCTTCAGCTCCGCCACCAGCGCGGGGTCCGACCCGAGCGCTTTGCGCAGCCGCTCCCGAAACTGCTCCACCTCCCGCTCCGAGATGGCATTGGCGAGCGACCGCATGGGAGCCAGGTGCCTGACCTTGCGAAAGGGAGTGGACAGGCCGCCACCCACCCTCTGGGTGGGTGAGTCCTTGGTCCTGAGCCCGGGATGGCGCGCCTCCAGCTCCTGCAGCTCGCGCATGAGCTGGTCGTAGTCGACGTCGGTGACCTCGGGGGCGTCGAGCACGTAGTAGAGGTAGTTGTGGTGGTTCAGCTCCTGCCGCAGCCTGGCCGCACGGGCCCTGGACTCTCTCGGCACCGCCTCGCCCGGCATGGCTGTCAGCCCAGCTTGCGGAGCACGGCGTCGGTCACCGCGAACCGCCGCCGCCCTGAGGTGTCGAAGTCGATCACGACCTCCTCGCCACCTGAGGTCATCTCGCTCAGCGCGATTGAGCCCTTGCCGAAGCGGGCGTGCTCCACCCTGTCCCCGGCCCGGAACCTGGCCTCAGTCGGCACCGACCTTCCGGGAGCGGCAGCCCTCTCATCGATGAACTGGCGGGCACGCATGAGCGGGGCCGGCTGCCCGTGGCTGGCGACTGGCGCCACGTACGGGCGGGCCCCGCCCCGGTCTGGCGCCGTGCCCCACCGGGCCACCGCTCCACCGGAGCCCAGGGCCGCCAAGAACCGCGACGGCACCGCCACCTTGGGACTCCCGTAAAGATGGCGTTGGAAGCAGTGGCTGAGGTAGAGAAGGCGCTTCGCCCTGGTCATTCCCACATAGAGCAGGCGGCGCTCCTCCTCCATCTCGGCCACGGTGTCCAGAGAACGACTGTGAGGCAGCAGACCCTCCTCCACCCCTGAGACGAACACCACCGGAAACTCCAAGCCCTTGACCTGGTGCAGGGTGATCAGGGTCACGGCACGGGCGCCGTCCTCCATCTGGTCGCCATCTCCGGCCAGTGCCACCTGCTCCAGAAATGCCGGCAACGCCTCCGCCATGGGCAGGTCTCCCTGCTCCGCCGCCAGCCCCCTCAGCTCCATGACGTTGGCCCATCGCTCCTCCCCCTCAGGGCTGCCGTCTCGGGTGAAGCCGCGGTAGCCGGTCGCCTCCACCAGGCGGTCGAACACCTGCACCAGCGGCCAGGAGAGGCCCCATTCGTAGACCTCCTCAAGGGTGCTGGCGAAACGAGCCATGCCCGCGGCAGCCTGACCCCTCACACCCGCGCTGGCGGGGTCGGACAGAAGCTCCCAGAAGGGCACGCGGAGCTCCTGCGATGCCGCCACCAGTTGCTGCAGGGACTGAGCGCCCACCCCGCGACGGGGCACGTTCACCACCCTCTCGAAGGCAACGCGGTCCTGGTGGTAGACCAGGAGGCGAAGGTAGGCAAGCACGTCCTTGACCTCCTTGCGCTGGTAGAAACGAACCCCGCCCACGAGGCGATATGGGATGCCGGCGCGCAGCAGCACCTCCTCAAAGGATCTCGACTGGGCATTGGTGCGGTAGAGGACTGCGACCTCTCCCAGCTCCGCCTCGCCACGCTCCACCAGGGCCATGATCTCCCGCGCAACCGCGGTCGCCTCCTCGCGCTCGTCGTAGAACTGAGCGACGGTGACCGGGCTTCCCTCGGGGCCGTCTGTCCAAAGGCTCTTCTCGACGCGCAGCGAGTTCTCCTGGATTACCGCCCCAGCCGCCCTCAGGATGGCGGCCGTGCTCCGGTAGTTCTGTTCCAGCGGGATCACCAGGGCGTCGGGGTAGTCGCGCTGGAACTCCAGGATGTTGCGGATGTCCGCGCCACGCCAGCTGTAGACCGACTGGTCGGGGTCGCCCACCACGGTCACCCGGTGGTGCTCCTCCACCAGCAGCCGCAGCAGCATGTACTGGGCACGGTTGGTGTCCTGGTACTCATCGACCAGGACGTGCCCGAACCGGCGCCTGAAGCCCTGGCGCGCCTCCTCGGAATTCTCCAGGAGCTGCACCGCCCGGAGCAGGAGGTCGTCGAAGTCCAGAGCTCGGTTCTCCTCCAGGATGAGCTGGTAGTGGGGAAAGACCCGGGCGACCTGAACCTCCACGTAGCCCTGCGCCCGCGCCCCGTACAGGAGGGCGTCCTGGAGGTCGTTCTTGGCCCGGGAGATCTCAGCGGCGACCGTGGCCGCGCTGGTGCGCTTCTCCTCAACCCCACCGCGTCGCATCGCCTCCTTGATCACCGACACGCGATCGGCCTCGTCGTAGATGACGAAGTCGCGCGGCACGCCCCCCAGCTCTCCGCGCAGCCGCAGCATGCGGGCGGAGCAGGCATGAAACGTACCCAGCCACATCCCCCTCGGCTCGCCACCGAGCAGGGCCGCCAGCCGGGAGCGCATCTCCCGCGCCGCCTTGTTGGTGAAGGTGACCGCCAGCACCGAGTCCTCCCGCGCGCGCTCGGTGGCGATCAGGTAGGCGATGCGGTGCGTCAGCACCCTGGTCTTCCCCGACCCCGCTCCCGCCAGCACCAGCACGGGCTGGTCCGGCGCCGTCACCGCCTCCACCTGGGCCGGGTTCAGCCCCAGCAGCAACCGCTCCGACTCCACAGTCTCCGCTGCGACAGGCGCCCCGCTCACGAGCGGCCGGCGCCTTCAGCGGATGTGAGCTCCCCGTAAAGGTCAGGGCGCCGATCCCCCAGGGTGTCGTTGCGCGGCGTCCTCCGCCTGGCCCGTCGGGCCCACTCCAGGTCAATCGTGCTGACCAGCAGGGCCTCCTCCGCAACCGGAGCTGGTCCCTCCAGCATGCTGCCGTCAGGGCCGACCAGGCAGCTGCAGCCGACGAACTGCACGCCGCGCTCCTCTCCGATCCGGTCGGCCGCCGCCACGAAGAGCTGGTTCTGGGTTGCCAGGCCCACGCAGGCGTAGTCCCCCATGGTCCAGCCCCGATCGTCGGCGGCCTGCTTGCGGAAGTTGGCCACCCAGTTGGTCGGCACACACAGGAGTTCCGCACCCCTGACGGCCAGAACCCTGGCGGCCTCCGGAAACCAGATGTCGTAGCAGATGAGGATGCCCACTTTCCCAAACGGCAGGCTGAAGACCGGAAAACCGGTGTCACCGGGAGCGAAGTAGCTCTTCTCGTCGTTGAAGAGGTGGGCCTTGCGGTACACCCCCAGGACCCCCTGCGGACCAAGTAGCGCAGCGGCGTTGTAGCGAATCCCACCGGCTCGCTCCGAGAACCCGCACACCACATGGAGCGAACGTTCCCGGCACAGCCTGGCCCACTCGGAGATCGTCGATCCACCGGTGTCGTCTGCGCAGAGCAGGGCCTCCTCCTCGCTCTCAAAGGTGTAGCCGGAGGAGGCGAGCTCGGGCAGAACCACCAGGTCAGCGCCGGCGTCGGCAGCTCGATTTATCCACGATGACCCCCGGCGACGGTTGCCTTCTGGATCACCGACCTGGGGAGCGTACTGGCAGAGGGCTAAGCAAACCGTGGATGACTGGCGCATCGACCCATTGTCCGTCCTCGGGACGGTCAGAAGTCCATGTCGTCCATGCCGTCCATTCCACCCATGCCGCCCATGCCGCCCATGGGATCACCGCCGCCGCCGGGCATCCCAGCGGGCTCCGGCTCGGGAATGTCCGCCACAGCCGCCTGGGTGGTGAGCAACATCCCTGCCACCGACGCCGCGCTCTCCAGGCTGGCCTTCACCACCTTGGTGGGGTCGACGATCCCGGCCTTGAGCAGGTCGCAGTACTCCAACGTCTCAACGTCGAAGCCCTCGTGCTCACCCATCTGGCCAACCCTGTGGCAGACGACCGAGCCCTCCACTCCAGCATTGGCAGCCAGCTGGCGGGTCGGGATCTCGAGCGCCCGCCGCACGATAGCCACCCCGGTGCGCTCATCTTCGTCAGAGCCCAGTCCCTCCAACGCGGTCGCGGCCAGCAGCAGGCTTCTGCCCCCTCCAGGAAGGATCCCCTGCTCCACAGCTGCCTTGGTCGCCTCCAGGGCGTCCTCCACCCGCTCCTTGCGCTCCTTGAGAGCCGTTTCGGTGGGAGCCCCGACCTTGATCACGGCTACCCCACCAACCAGACGGGCCTTGCGCTCCTGCAGCTTCTCACGGTCCCAGTCGGAGTCAGTCTCATCGATCTGTCGCTGGATCTCCTTGACCCGCTCCTGGATCGCGGCGTGAGTCCCCCGACCCTCCACCACGGTGGTGTCATCCTTGGTGACCAGGACCCTCCGGGCCGAGCCCAGCTGACGCTCCTGCACCGCCTCCAGGGTCAGCCCCAGCTCCTCGGAGATGACCTCTGCACCGGTCAGGATGGCCAGGTCCTGGAGCATGGCGGTGCGGCGGTCGCCAAAGCCAGGCGCCTTCACCGCCGAGCAGGTCAGGGTGCCGCGCAGGCGATTCACAACCAAGGTGGCCAGCGCCTCGCCGTCGATGTCCTCGGCCACCAGCAGGAGCGGACGGCTCGCCTTCAGCGCCAGTTCCAGCACCGGCACCACATCCTTGACGGCGGAGATCTTCCGGGGGGTGATGAGGATCAAGGGATCCTCCAAAATCGCCTCCATCGCATGCTGGTCAGTGACCAGATATGGGGAGACGAAGCCCCGGTCGAACTGCATGCCCTCCACCACCTTGACCTCGGTCTCGATCCCCGAGGACTCCTCCACGGTGATGACCCCGTCGGCGGTCACCTTGTCCATGGCGGTGGCGATCATCTCGCCGATCTCCTGGCTGCCACTCGACACAGATGCCACGTGGGCGATGTCGGAGCGACCATTCACTGGCCGGCTCTGCTTGTCAAGCTCCTTCAGGACCCTGGCCGTCGCCAGGTCGATGCCGCGCTTGAGCCCCATCGCAGAGGTGCCGCCCGCCATGTTGCGCACCCCCTCCTCGACCAGGGCCTCAGCCAAGAGCGCGGCAGTGGTGGTGCCGTCACCGGCGCGGTCGTTGGCCCGTCGGGACGCCTCCGCCAGCAGCTGCGCGCCCATGTTCTCGAAGTGATCTGGCAGCTCGATGTCGCGCACGATGGTCGCCCCATCCGTGGAGATCTGAGGGCTGCCATATTTGCGATCTATGACCACCGAGCGGCCCCGGGGGCCGAGGGTGGGGCGCACCGCCGCCGCCACCTGGGCGGTGCCGCGGAGCAAGGCGTCGCGCGCCTGGTCATCGAACTTGAGCTGCTTGGCTGACATGTTTTTGCGAATCCTCCATCGAGCCGAGGGCTGGCGGCTCGCGGCCGGCCCCTCTGGCCGCCGCGAGCGCGCCGCTCAGAATCTCAGGCCTTGCCGTTGGGGTTGACGACCGCCAGGATGTCCCGCTCCGAGAGGATCAGGTAGTCCTGCTCTTCGATCTTGATCTCCGAGCCGGCGTACTTGGCGTAGATCACCCGATCCCCCACCTTGACGTCGAGTTCCACGCGCTGCCCGGTCTGCTCGTTGTACTTCCCATTCCCGACCGCCTCGATGAGACCCTCCTGGGGCTTCTCCTTGGCCGTGTCGGGGAGCACGATCCCACTCTTGGTGGTCTCCTCACGCTCCAGGGGCTTGACGACGACGCGATCTGCCAGCGGACGTAGCTTGAGGCTCATTGCGACCTCCTCCTCTGATTAGCACTCAACCGTACCGAGTGCTAAGAGTTTAGCACCTCCAGGGAGTGGGGTGGCAACTGCCAACGGCAGCCCGGGCAGCGAGCCGGCCCCACGTCAAGGCCGGGGGGCCGGCCGGCTGCACCAGGAGTCGACTGAGGCTCAGGCGTTGACCGCCTGCAGGGGAGGGCTCACCGCGACCGAGTCCTCGTTGCTGGCGTCCTCAAGGGTCTTGCCACTGGGCTCGGGGAGCAGGAAGGTGACCAGGATCCCCATCACCGCGGTGGAGGTGGCGATCAACATCACCCCGGACAGGCCCAGGGTGCTCAGCACCACCGGGAAGGTGAATGTGCCGATGAAGGCACCCACCTTTCCGGTCCCGGCGGAGATGCCATGTCCTGTGGTGCGCGCGGACACCGGGTACAGCTCGGACGGCAGCACGAAGGTGGTGGTGTTGGGGCCGAACTCGGTGAAGAAGTAGCTGATCCCGTACAGCACCACAAAGGGGGCCACCTCCTTGACGATCCCCGGCACCAGCGCGATGAGGAGGAAGGCGACCGCCATCCCGGCGAATCCCATGAACTGGAGCCGTCGGTGTCCGACTCGGTCTATCGCCAGGAAGGCGAAGATATAGCCGGGCAGGGCGAAGACGCAGAAGACCAGCAGCGTCATCGCGGTGTCCTGGATGAGGGTGGCGTGCGGTGCCAGCGCCTTCAGGATCAGCGGCGAGGAGATGCTGTTGCCGTAAAAGGTGTAGTCGAGCATGAACCAGCTGCCCGCCGTACCCACCAGCAGCAGCAGGTAGCGGGGGTTGGAAACAAACTGCCGGAAGGAGAGCTTCACCCGCGGCTCGGTCACATCCACATCCGCTCGCAGCTGATCACGGGTGTAGGAGCTGAGAGCGGCCGCCGCGGCCTCATCACGACCCTGCACCCTGGCCATGAAGCGAGGCGACTCCGGCATCTTGCGGCGCAGATAGATCACGCCCAGGGCAGGGATGGCCCCCAGGCCCAGCATCAGCCGCCAAGCGATGTCATGGTTGACGCCCAGAGCCAGGATCACCAGGGCCACGACCGGACCCATGATCAGGCCCAGCGCCTGCATCGAGAAGACCATGCTCACCAGGCGGCCGCGGTTCTTGCGGTTGGAGTACTCGCTCATGATCACCGCACTGACCGGGTAGTCGCCGCCGATGCCGATGCCGAGGACAAACCGCCATGCGATCAGCCAGACCAGGTTGGGCGAGAGCGCGCTGCCCACGGCGGCCACCGCCATCAGGGCCGCCTCCAGGCCGTAGACCGCCTTGCGGCCGAAAACGTCAGCGATCCGCCCGAACACGGTGGCCCCGATCAGGGCCGCGATCAGAGCGGTACTACCCACCAGCCCGATCACGAAGGGAGAGGGGTGGTACTCCACCTTGATCAGCGCCAAGGCAACCCCGATGATGAACAGGTCGTAGGCGTCGGTGAAAAAACCCATCCCGGCGGTGAACAGCACCCGCATGTGGAAGCGTCCGATTGGCGCCTCGTTGAGAGCGTCGACCACACCTCTACTGAGCGTGTCCCTTGACATCTGGAATCCGATCCTCCCTGTCGCTGCTGCCCTTGAAGGAGGGCTGACTCGATTGTTGCCAGGCCGGGGTTAAGCCGGTGTTAAGCGGCTGGCCCAAGACGGGCGGCGCGAACTTGGGCGCATTGGGCGCAAGGGATGGCTCGGGTCGTGAAGATGGCTCCCCAGGCGGGTGGGCTCCGGCCAGGATCCCGCCGGCCCGCCCATGTCAGCTCTCAGAGCCGCCCTGCAGCGTCTCTCGCAGTTCCGATCGGCGGATCTTGCCGCTGACCGTCTTGGGAAGCTCGGTCACGAAGTGGATCTCCCTGGGGTATTTGTAGGGGGCCGTCACTCGCTTCACGTGGTCCTGCAGCTCACGCGCGAGCTGCTCGCTCCCCTCGTAGCCCGGAGCCAGGATCACGAAGGCGGTCACCAGCTGGGTGCGCAGGGGATCGGGCTTGCCGACCACAGCCGCCTCCGCCACCGCCCGGTGCTCGACCAGGGCGCTCTCCACCTCGAACGGCCCGATCCGATAGGCCGAGGAGGTGATCACGTCGTCCGACCGGCTCGAAAACCAGAGGTACCCGTCCTGGTCCCGCCTGCCTCGGTCTCCGGTGAGGTAGAAGTCGCCGCGGAAGGCGGCCCGGGTCGCCTCCTCGTCGCGGTAGTAACCCGCGAAGAGACCGCAGGGCCGCTCCGGATGGGCCCTCACCCCGATGTTGCCCTCGACCTCGTCAGCGACCGGGTTGCCCTGGTCGTCCACGATGTCGACCTCGAAGCCGGGGACGGGCTTTCCCATGGAGCCCGGCCGCACCGGCAGGCAGCGATAGTTCGCGACCACATTGATCGTCTCGGTCTGGCCATAGCCGTCGTACACAGGGAGCCCGACCGCCTCCTGCCAGACCCGGATGACCTCCGGATTCAACGGCTCTCCGGCCGCGGTGCAGTGCCTGAGCCCGGAGAGGTCGGGCCGGCGCAGGTCGGTCAACACCAGCGATCGATAGAGCGTGGGGGGAGCGCAGAAGGTGGTGACCCCGTGGCGGGCGATGACGTCCAGGATGAGGTCCGGATCGGGCTTGCCCATGTTCATCTGCACCACCGCTGCTCCCTCGGCCCACTGGCCGAACAGCTTGCCCCACGCCGCCTTGGCCCAGCCGGTGTCGGAGACGGTCCAGTGGAGGTCGCCAGGGCGCAGATCGTGCCAGTAACGCGCTGTGATCCTGTGCCCTATCCCGTAGCTCGCCTGAGTGTGCAGCACCATCTTTGGGTGGGCCACGGTGCCACTGGTGAAGTAGATCAACATGGGATCGTCCGCCGCCGTCTCCCGGCTGCTGCCGGGTGAGCTGGAGGCCTGCTCCATCAGCCTGTCCAACGGCCGCCATCCGGCGCTGGGCTGTTCCCCCACCACGATGGCCTCCCCCAGGGAGGGGAGCTCCCCCCTGACCTGGTCCAGCTTGGCCGCCCCGGCGGTGTCGGTCACCGCCACCTTCGCCTGCGCCCGGGAGATCCGATAGGCGATGTCCCGAGGGGTGAGCTGGGAGGTGGCCGGCATCGGCACCGCCCCGATCCGGATTGCGCCCAGGACCACGAAGTACCACTCCGGGATCCGTGGCAGCATCACGAAGATGCGATCACCCTTCTCGACCCCCAACCCGGTCAGCAGGTTGGCCACCCGGCGGCTGGCCTGAGCCAGCTCGGCGAAGGTGTGCTCACCCACGACCTCACCGCTGGGTCCCAAGGAGAGCAACCCGAGCTCCCCACCTCTGGACTGGGCCAGAGGTTCCAGCACGTCCTGCACATAGTTGAACACTGGCGGGATCGCAATCCTGAAGGCGGCGCGCTCAGCAGCGTAGTCCACCATGTTGGGGACGCTCGTCCTGGTCGGTACCTCAGTCATCCACCCCACCTCCTGACCCAGCCCGGGCCGGTCAGCCCGGTTGGGGTGAGCTTATGACCGATGGAGGAACTGGTCAACCGTCTCGGTTGCAGCCGACCTCAGGCGTAGGCGCGCAGCCCCGGGTCTATTTCAAACGGGTGCAGGTCGAATCCATGGGTCCGCTGGCGAACTATGCCCGCCGCCCCGATCATGGCGGCGTTGTCGGTGCACAGCGCCGGGGCCGGGATGGTGAGCTCGGCCAGCCCCTCGAGCCGGGACCGCGCCATCTCCCGCAGCAGTCGGTTGCTCGCCACCCCTCCCGCCAGCACCGCCCGGTGGCAGCCCGTCTGCTCCACGGCCGCCTCCAACTGCAGACACAGGGTCTCCACCGCCGCCAGCCGGAATGCCGCCGCCACGTCCGCCCTGGTCTGGTCGTCCAGCTCGCCCAGGTCACGAAGCAAGTAGAGGACTGCGGTCTTGAGGCCGCTGAAGGAGAAGCCGAAGTTGGGAAGCACCGGCCTGGGCAGGCGAAATCGGGTGGGGTCGCCCGCCTGCGCGACACGGTCAATCTCCGGCCCTCCGGGATAGGGCAGGCCCAGCATCCTGGCCACCTTGTCGAACGCCTCCCCCACGGCATCGTCTCTGGTGGCACCGAGCAGCTCCACGTCCTGATGGGAGCGGTAGTGAATCAGGTCGGTGTGGCCGCCGCTCACCACCAGGCCCACGAAGGGGGGCTCGAGCTGAGGATCCTCGAGCTCCGCCGCCAGCACGTGACCGGTCATGTGGTTGACCCCGACCACGGGCAGCCCGGCGCCCGCGGCCAGCGCCTGGGCGTAGCTCGCCCCGACCGCCAGGCACCCGACGAGCCCGGGCCCCCTGGTGACGGCCACCCCGTCCAGCCGTGAATAGTCCTCGCCAAGGGACGCCATGGCCGCCTTCACGACCCCCGCGATCCGCTCCAGATGCATGCGCGCAGCCAGTTCCGGAACGACACCTCCGTAGGCGGCATGGGCAGCTGCCTGCGACGCCACCACCGAGCTCTCGACAAGGAACGAGTCAGTCACCAAGGCGGCTGCGGTCTCGTCGCAGGAGGTCTCGATCGCGAGAAGCCTCAAGATCGGGGCCACCGTGGGTCGGGCGGCTCGCCCAGGCCCTCCACCTCCATGTCCTTGACAATCTGCAGGAAACGCGCCTTGAAGCGAGGGGCATGGATGAGGTCAGACCACATCACCATGGCGTCCTCGCCGTTGTCGGTGTAGTAGCCCCGGCGCCGGCCCAGCACCTTGAATCCAAAGCTCTCGTAGAGGTGGATGGCGGTCTCGTTGGTGGGGCGCACCTCAAGGCTGATGAAGTTGGCCTGAAGCTCGTAGGCGAGGTTCACCAGGTGCGCGAACATGACCTTGCCCAGGCCCTGCCCCTGCTCGCTGCTACGCACCCCGATGGTGGTCACATGCGCCTCCTCCCCCACACTCCAGAGCCCGCTGTAGCCAACTATCTCGGAATCCTTCCAAAGGCACGAGTAATGGGCTGAGCGGTTGCCGCTGAGCTCACGCTGGTAGGCATTGCTGGGCCATGGGGTCGGAAAGACGGCAAGCTCGATCGACCGCACCGCCGGAATGTCAGCCATCTCCATCGGCTTGATGGCCAATCGTTGTCCGATCAGGATCAAGGGACGCCTCCATGTTTGGCGCCGTAGTCCGCGCTGACCAGATCGTAGCTGCTCGCGGTGTAAGCACCGCGGTCAATCACCAGGGCGAGCGCCTCCGACCCGGACCTGACCGGATCCACTTTGCGGATGCCGGTCTCGCCAAGGACGGAGCCGAGATCAAGCAGCCCGTCGCAGTTCTCAGGCAGAACCAGGGGAAGGTCGGTCCGCAAGGCGGTCGCCTGGCCTGCCTCCTGCCAGCAGGGCCCCTCCCCCGACTCCGTAGCACGGAACAGCTGCAGGTAAAGGCCGCCGCGACCGGCGCCCACCGCCACCAGCAGCTGGCCGGCGAAGGGATCGACGCGGTGCGCCACCACCTCCAGGCTCCCCACCAACCCCAGAGGCAGCCGCCGCGCCTGGGCCAGCCCGATGGCTGCTGAAAGGGCCGAGCGCACCCCGATGTACGAGCCGGGCCCTCTGGCAGCCACCACCCCGGTCAACCTGGTACCGGCGACCTCCACCAGGTCGCCCACGGCGGCGGCGACCGACGCCACCCCGTACAGCCCTGAGCGCAGCTCCAGCACAGCGCCGGACGAGGCCAGGACCGCGACGCCCTCGCCCCGAAGGGAAAGATCTAGGCCCAACTGGATGGGCGCGGCGTCAGCCATCCAACGCCTCGCGCAGGTGGGGGGGCAGCACCAGCCTCAGTTCCCGAGACGACTCCCCCTCGACCGCCAACTCGATTGTGCCGTTGAACCAGACAGGCTCAGCACGCTCGCACCACTCCACCACCGCCGCTCCCTCCGTCAGGAACTCGTCCAGCCCCAGGCTGGCAAGGTCGGTGCCCGAGGGCAGTCGGTAGAGGTCCAGGTGATGCAGGGTGACCTTTCCCGAGTGGACCTGATGCAGCAGAAAGGTCGGGCTGCGCACGTCGTCGTCACCGCCGGCACCCGCCACCAGCCCCTTGGTGAGGGTGGTCTTGCCGGACCCCAGGTCGCCGGTCAGACCCAGGCAATCGCCCGGTCTCAGCAGCTCCCCCAGGCGACGGCCCAGTGCCATCGTCTCATCCGGACTGTGGCTGACGACCCTCTGCACCGGCCCGTCAGCCATTTCTGAAGTGCTGGTATCCAACCTCGACTCCCAGGGCAACGGGTGCCCCTCCCTGGCGGTCCAGCACCACCACCCCCTCGCCAGTCCTGATTGCCCCCACTTCAGTGAGCGGAGCCAGCTCGGGCCCCCACCCGGCCAGCGGCGGTGCCGGGCCACCGCGCGGGACTGCGGCAAGCAGCTCGTAGTCCTCCCCGCCCGTCATGACAAGATGGAGATCCGGCCCGCGCCCCACACCCTGCAACCGATCTGCCCAGAGCTCGATCGCGACCCCACTCGCCCGGGCCATCCTGGCGGAGTCCAGAAGCAGTCCGTCGCTCAGATCCGTGAGAGCAGAGCAGCCCAGCCTGCGCAGGCGCTCCCCTTCCCGCAGCCTGGCCGTGGGAGTCAGGAGACGCGCCAGCCAGGCTGGGGGCACATCGGCCTGCGGGCTCCCGGACTCCAGTGCGGCCAGGGCCGCGGCGGCGCACCCTAAACTCCCGGTGACCAGGAGCCGGTCCCCCGGCCGGGCTCCCGCCAGCAGAACGGGATTACCATCGCGGGTTCTTCCGACCACCGTGACGCTGAGCGAGATGACGGGCCCAGAGCTCAGGTCGCCACCCGCCAACCTGGCGCCGGCGGACTCCGCCGACTCGACCAGCCCCAGCTGCACCGCCTCCACAACCTCGGCCGGCGTGGAGCCTGGGAACACCCCGGCGACCACTCCCAGCACTGGCCATGCTCCCATGGCCGCCATGTCGGATGCTGCCTGGGCCCAGGCCTTGCGGCCGAGCTGATAAGGGCTCTGGAACTCCCTGCGGAAGTGGACCCCCTCGACCATGCTGTCGGTGGAGATGAGCGCGGTCCCGGCCTCCTGCCGCCAGCCGGCGGCGTCGTCGCCCGCAGGCAGCTCACCATCCTGGCCCGCCATCGCCACGAGCCGAGCCAGGACGGCCTCCTCTCCCAACGCGTCCAGAGCGGGACCGCCGGGCACCTCCCAGCCCAGAGCGCGCAGGCCCGGGGCCGATCGCGTCAGAGTCGGACCAGAGCCGATGGCATTCCCTCGGTCGGGGAGCTCGGGGCCGCACCCTCCACGTGGGCCAGACCGGCCAGGTGGGCCGACCGGCCGGCCGCGACAGCGGCCGAGAAGGCCCGCGCCATGGCGACCGGATCCCCGGCTCTGGCGATCCCGGTGTTGACCAACACCCCGGCCGCACCCCACTCCATCACCCGGGCCGCATCCGATGGCACGGCCAGCCCCGCATCCACGATCACCGGGACCGGACACTTGGCGATGATGAGCCGCAGGTTGTGAGGGTTCAGCACTCCCATGGTGGAGCCGATCGGGGCCGCCCCGGGCATCACCGCGGCGGCGCCGGCCGCCGCCAGACGCAGGGCCAATGACACGTCATCGCTGGCGTACGGCAGGACCGTGAATCCCTCGGCCACCAGGCGCACGGTCGCCTCCAGAGTCTCGATCGGGTCGGGCAGCAGGGTCTCCTGCTCCCCCACGACCTCCACTTTTATGAAGTCGGAGAGCTTGGCCGCCCTGGCGAGCCGGGCCAGCCGCACCGCCTCCTCCGCGCTGGTGGCGCCGGCGGTGTTGGGGAGCAAGGTGTAGCTGGTCAGGTCTATGCCCTCGAGCTCCGAGCGCCGGTCGCCGTCGAGGTGCAGGCGCCGCACCGCCAGGGTGATCATCTGGGCCCCCGAGGCGGAGATCGCCCGGCCCAGGACGTCCGCCGACGGGAACTTGCCCGTCCCGTGGATCAGCCTGGACCCAAGTCTCACCCCGCCCAGCTTCAAGGCGTCGTCTTCAGCCACCGCAACCACCTCCCACAAAGTGCACCACCTCAAGCCGGTCGCCGGCGTGGAGATCGACCAGATCCCAGCTTTCCCGAGCGAGGATCGAACCGTTGACCTCGACCACCACTCCCACCTCAGCCAGCTCGAGCGCGGCCGCGAGCTCTCCGAGGTGCTCCCCCGGGCGGCACTTCCGGGGAACCCCGTTGACGAAGATCCAGGGCCAGCTGACCGCCTCGAGCATTGACTGGCGGAACCGGGCCGCCGCCGCCCCGGGATCAGGGGCGGAGCAGATCGCCCGCACCACCGCCACCATGTCGGCCCCGCTCTCCAGAGCCAGCCTGGCCTCGTGGGGACCCAGGCCACCGATGGCGACGACCGGCACATGGGTTCGGCGGGCGGCGACCGCCACATGCTCGAACCCGACGGCGGGGCGACCCGGCTTGGTGGGGGTCTCATGGACCGGGCCCGCTGAGATGTAGTCGGCGCGCTGTGACATCGCCTCGTCCACATGGCCTCTGTTGTGGGTCGACCGGCCGATGAGAGCACCCTCTCCGAGCAGCCCGCGGGCGTCAGCAATCGGCATGTCCGACTGACCGAGATGGACGCCGTCGGCTCCGCACTCCCTGGCCAGCTCCACCCAGTCGTCGACTATGAAGAGGATCCCCCGCTGGCGACAGACCTGGCCGCACCGGCCCGCCAGCTCCAGCAGATCCCCGGGCTCGACTCCCTTGCGCCGCAGTTGAAATATGTCCACCCCGCCCGCGATCGCAGCTTCCAGGACCGAGGGCAGTTCCGCGGCCGGGGTGGCATCGTCGGAAACCAGGTACAGGCGCGCCGCCAGGAGGCGCTCTCTCAGGCTGGGGCCCGTGGCCGACCCACTGGACCCGGCGGGCGGCTGGGACATGCTCCAATTGTATTCAGACAGTAGCGGCCGTCCCTCCGATCGCTTCCCGGGGGACCCGAGGCAGGATCTGGGTGACCACCTCGTAGTTGATGGTGCCCAACCTCCGGGCCACATCCTCGGCGGTGATCACCTCAGTGCCCTGGCGCCCGATGATAACTGCCGGATCGCCGCGACTGATGGCGGTATCCGACGAGACGTCCACCATGCACAGGTCCATGCTGACATCACCCACCAGCGGGTGGCGACGGCCGCGGATGAGCACCGTCCCGAAGTTGTTGGGTCCGCGCCGGAACCCGTCCCCGTAGCCGACGGGGAGCGTCGCCACCGTCATGTCGGAGGGTGCCTCGAAGGCGTCGCCATATCCCACATGGGTACCCTTGGAGATCCGGCGTAACTGGGCGACGGTGGTCTTGAAGCTGAGGACAGGCCGTCGTCGGCGCCCGTCCGCGGTCTCCAACCCGAGCAGCTCACCACCCAGCCGGACCATGTCCAGGCGGGCCGTCACCGCGTGCTTCCAGGCGGCACTGTTGGCAGCGTGGCGAAGAGCGAAACGGTGCCCCAGGCGGTCGGCCAGCCCCAGGGCGATCTCGAAGCGCGCCATCTGCTCGGCCACCGCACGCTCGTCCTGGCCCTTGCGAAAGTGGGTGTATATCCCCTCCAGCTCCACGTGCTCGCGCCCCCTGGCCGCAGCCACAAAGGCACCTACCCTCTCGGGCGCCACCCCGAGTCGAGACATCCCCGTGTCGACCTTGAGATGCGCCCTGGCCCTCGTCCCCAGCCGCTCGCCAGATCGGTCCAGGGCCTCCAGCACCTCCTCGTCGAAGACCGTCAGCACCAGCCCCAGGCGATGTGCCTGCTCCACCAGGTCCGGGGGGGTGTATCCCAGGACCAGCAGGGGGGCGTCGATCCCGCGCCGTCTCAGCTCCGCCGCCTCGGCCAGGGTTGCCGTCGCCACCCAGCTCGCGCCGCTCGAGAGCGCGGCACGGGCCACCTGGAGGGCGCCATGCCCATAGGCATCCGCCTTGACCACCGCCATCAGCCGGGTCGACCCCAGCTCATCGGCCACCTCAGCCACATTTGCTGCCAGCGCCTCGAGGTCCACCTCGACCCAGGTGGGACGGCGAGGTGACCGGAAGGCCATCAGCCGTCGCCCTCGGTCCTGGCGCACCAGCTCTGACTCGGCGACCACCAGGGCCGCGGTCACGCGCTCCATCCTCTGCTGGGCCACACCCTTGACCAGCACCGTGCCGCCGGATCTCAGCGCGACCCGCGCCATGGCTACCGCATCCGGCAGCGACGCCCTGGTGGCCGGGCCAGCCGACTCGAGCGAGGCGCCCGTCACCTCCGTTTCCTCCGGGATAACGACCTCCACACCGGCCAGGGAGGCTGCTCTGACTGCGGCTGGCCCCAGCAACTGCCTGGTTCCCGGCCCCAGGCAGGCCAAGCGCGGGCCAGGCATCTCAGCCAGTGCGGAGATCGCCAGCTCGGTCGAGGACGTGGTCGCATCGAAGGTGTCGTCCACGACCCTGCCGCCTTCCATTCCCGGCCATATCCGAAGCCGGCCAGGCAGCGGCCCGCATCCAGCCAGGGAGGCGACCGCCCGGGCCGGGTCCAGCCCCAGTGCCAGCACGCAACCGAGGGCGGCACCCCAGGACCCCAACGCCACAGTCGGGTGGATGTGGCACTGCACCCGCCAGCTCTGCCCGCCGCTGCGGACCAGGCATGCCCACGGCGCAGGCCAACGGGGCGGGGCGGCAGCAGGCTCCGGGCCAAGCTCCAGATCGGCCCCTGAAGCAAGGGCTCCGAAGGTGATCCGAGAGCGGCACGGCAAGCTGTCAAGCTTCCGGGACTCGGCCACGGGCAGGACCGCGACCGAGTCCGGACCCATCAAGGCAGCCGCGCTGTCGACCATGTCCAATGGCGACCCCCAGTACAGCTGCTCAGCGTCCCTGGTGGTGGTGAGGCACACCACGGCCGGCTGCACCATCTGCCGCAGCCGGCTCCGCTCGGAGCTGGAGCCGGCCACCACCTCGAGGATGATGTCAGCCGCTGTGGGAGGCAATCCCCCCAGAGCAACCGGGATTCCCAGAGGATCGTTGCGGTCTCCCACTCCAAACACCAGCGCCTCAGCGGCGGCCGCCCAGGCGCGCCTCAGCGCCTCCTGGGCGGTGCTCTTCCCAAGGCTGCCGGTGACCGCCACGGTGGTGGTGCCACGGAGCCTCCACCCGGCCCAGGCCCGCAGGGCGGCCTCGGTGTCGCGCACCACCACGATGGTCAGGGCCGGCGGCGACGACCACTCCTCCTCGAGGCCCTCTGGAAGGCGTTCCAGCAGGAGCCCCGAGGCACCACGCGAAAGAGCCTCCCGGACGTGGCTGTGTCCATCGCCATTGGCGGTGCGAATCGCCACGAACAGCTCGCCAGCCTCCACGTTGCGGGAGTCGTGGGCGATCGCGCTGAAAACCTCGGGCCCGGAGCTCACCACCACGGGGCCCTGCTCCGCCGCGGCCGTGAGCAGATCGCGCAGGCGGAGCATCAGCCGGGGCGGGACCCGAGCCGGCGGCGCACCGCCTCCTGAACCTCCACCAGGGCATCGGCCACCTCACTGGCGAGGATCCCGGCGCGGCCCCTGGTCTCCTCAAGGTGCACTCCAGCCTGACCGTGCAGGAAAACCCCGGATCGCGCCGCCTGGGCGGGCTCAAGCCCCTGGGCTAGGAGGGCGCCCACCAGCCCGGCCAGGACATCTCCGGTGCCGCCGGCCGCCAGGACGGCCGTCCGGTGCGGGTCCACCCAGATGGCCCCATCCGGGCCTGCGACCACGGTTCCAGCTCCCTTGAGCACGACGGTCGCCTCGAACCGGAGCGAGAGCTTCTGAGCGGCCGCCTCCCGGTCCCTCTCAATGTCCCCGACCCCGCAGCCCACCAACCTGGCCGCTTCCAGCGGATGGGGGGTGAGAACGCACCCTGACGGCAGCAGACCCTGCATCTCGGCGGAGGCGGCAAGGGCATTCAGCCCGTCGGCGTCCAGCACCAGGTGCCGGCCCCTGCCCACCAGCGCCCGCAGCACTCCAGCCAGAAACTCCTGGGCTGACCTTCCGGCGCCGAGCCCGGGCCCGCAGACCACCGCCTCGGCGCTCCCTGCCTGACCCGACACCAACGCTGCCGCTTCGGCGCCGAATCCACCATCCTGGACCGGCAGCGGCACCCGGATCACCTCGGCGGGAAACCCTTCACCGCCCTGGCCCTGGGGAACCGCTGCCCTGACCCTGCCAGCACCTCCCCGCAGAGCGCCCAGGGTGGCCAGGGCGGCCGCCCCGGGGAACGCGGAGCTGCCCGCAAGCACCAGGACGGTACCGAAGGTTCCCTTGTGGCCGGAATCCGGCCGATCCGGCAGCACCACCTCGGCCGGCACCTCAAAGCGAGGTGCTGACCCCTCGGTCAGCACCGCCACCGCCACCGCCAGTTCGGCATCGTGGCTGAGGCTGAGCTCCAGACCGGCAACCACCGTTCCCCCCACCAACGCCTCAGGCGCTCCTCCGGGCCGATGTCTGACCGAGATGCTGGGGTAGGTTGGAAGCGCCATCCCACTGCTGCCGTAGACCTTGCGCACAGCCTCCTTGGCAGCCCACCGAGCCGCCAGGCGTTCAGGGCGTCCCTCGCAGTAGGCGACCTCCTCGGGGCTGAACAGCTTGGTCGCAAACGATGGGCGCCGCTGCATCAGGGCCGCGATTCGCGGCACCGAGGTGACATCCACCCCGGTCGTGACCGGCCTCATCTGCCGCGAGGGACGACTCCGCGTTCGGGCCTCACTCCACCGTGACTGACTTGGCGAGGTTGCGGGGGCGGTCGACATCGAAGCCGCGAGCCATGGCGGCATGGTACGCCAGCAGCTGTCCCACCAGGGCGGTGACGAGCGGTGACACCACCTCAGGCACCCTGGGGACCTCGACCTTGAACCGAACCTGGTCGTCCAGTGAGTGGTCGCCCTCACTCACCACCGCCAGCACCGGGCTCTGGCGCGCATGGGCCTCCTGGATGTTGCTCCTCACCTTGTCCCTGGTCGGGGCCTCGGTGGCAAATGCGATCAGGGGCATGCTCTCGTCCAGCAGGGCGATGGGGCCGTGCTTCAACTCCCCGGCCGGATAACCCTCGGCATGAACGTAGGCGACCTCCTTCAACTTGAGGGCGGCCTCCACCGCGGCAGGGTAGTTGTAGCCGCGGCCCATGTAGAGGGCGCTCTGGTGCTCGGCCAGCCAGGCTCCCAGGGGCTGAAACTCCTGGTCCCTAGCCAGCAGCTGTCGCTGCACCGCCGCCACCGAGCGCAGCGCGGAGGCCAGCTCCCGAAGGTCTCCTTCACTCCTGGTCTGGCGCACCTGAGCCAGCCGCAGCGCCAGCAGCAAAGAGCACGCCACCTGATTGGTGAAGGTCTTGGTCGCCACCACGCAGATCTCCGGCCCCGCGTGGAGATTGATCACTCCGTCCGCCTCCATCGCCAGGGTGCTCCCCACCACGTTGGTGAGCGCCAGCACGAAGCTGTCCCGGTGTTTGGCCAGGCGGGCGGCGGCCAGGGTGTCGGCGGTCTCGCCGGACTGGGAGATCGCGACCGTCAGGGTGCTGTGGTCCAGAGGCTGGGGCCGGTAACGCCACTCTGAGGCGACCTCCACGGTGGTCGGTATCTGGGCCAGGTCCTCGAGCGCGTACTTGGCGATCATGCCCGCGTAGTAGGCGCTGCCCGCGGCCACGATCTGGATCCGCTGGACCGAGCGCAGCTGCTCTTGGTCGATCCCCAAGTCGGGGAACTCCACCCGGCCGTCGGACAGTAGCCTTCCGCGCAAGGCGTTCTCGAGGGCGGCAGGCTGCTCGTGGATCTCCTTGGACATGAAGTTGGGGTAGCCGCCCCGCTCGGCCTGGATGACGTCCCATTCCACCCGGATGACACTGGGCGCGATCTCGGACCCGTCAACGATGGAGGTCACCACCGGACCCACCGGGCTGAGCACCGCCATCTGGCCCTCGCCCAGCACGATCGCCTGGCGGGTGTAGGGGATGATGGCGGTGACATCGGAGCTCAAAAACCACTCGTCCGCCCCGACCCCTATGACCAAGGGGGCGTTGAGGCGGGCGCCGATCAAGGTGTCCGGGTCGGTGGAGCTCAGCACCACCACCGCGTAGGCTCCGTTGAGGCGCGCCAGCGCCTGCCGGGTCGCCACCACCAGGTCGCCCTTGTAGTACTCCTCGATCAGATGAGGGAGCACCTCGGTGTCGGTCTCAGAGGCGAAGTGGTGGCCCGACCCCTCCAACTCCTGGCGCAGCTCGGCGAAGTTCTCGATGATTCCGTTGTGGATCACATAGAAGCGTCCGCTGCAGTCGCAGTGGGGATGGGCATTGTCATGACTTGGACGCCCATGGGTCGCCCACCTGGTGTGGCCCATGCCAACCCTGCCTGGGATCTCATCACCGCCGATCCGGGCCAGAAGTGCCTCCACCTTGCCCGCTGACTTGATGCTGGTGGCCAACCCGTCAGCTCCCAGCACCACGACCCCGGCCGAGTCGTATCCGCGATATTCCAGGCGCTGCAGGCTGTCCAAGAGGACGGGGGCGGCTGCGCGCTCACCCAAGTAGCCGATGATCCCACACATGAACTTGCTCGTACCTCCCCTCTTGGGCCACCTACGCCAAGACAAACGTCAGGACCAGCTCCCAGGTTACAGATCACCGGCCGGCGCCCGACCCGGGGAGTTGGAACTGCCGGTCAGGGGGTGGGGCTTGGCGTGGGGCTGGGGCTGGGAGTGGCGGTTGCCGTGGGCAGCTGGGCGACGGTCACCACCACCGTCACCGAGGCCACCGAGCTGGAAACCCCGCCGGGCAGGTTGAGGCGCACCTGATACGTGGTGTCGTTTTTGATCCCGGAGACGTCGATCGGTTGAGTGTCCACCGCTGCCAGGCCGTCCACGATGTTGGGAGGACCGGTGACGCTCACCGTCTGAGGGGTCACCTGGGCGGCGGTGAGCTCGTACCCCGCAGCCACCTGCCCGCTCAGGATGTAGTCAACCGGGAGGTTCAGCTGGTTGGTCACCGAGCTGATCGCGGCGTGTACCGTCACCTGCTGGGGGTTGAAGCTGACCTCGCTCTTGGACACTCCCTTGGGCAGCGGGATCTGCACCAAGGTGGGCAGGTCGACGGCGGCCTTCCAGGTGGAGAGGTCGACCGTGGCCTGGGGCTGCAGGCTGGCGATGATGCTGGATGGCGCCTTCACCGTCACGTCGGCCGGGCTGACGGTGGTGGCTAATGGGTTGAACTTGTAGCCCGCCTGGGGCAGCTCCTTAGGGGGAACCACCACCCTCACCGGCAGCTGAGCCGTCTGCCAACGGTCCACCGTCACCGCCACCGTCGCCGGAGAAGACCACAGGAAGGCATTGGGATCCTGCAGCGTGGTGACAAGACGGACCTGGTAGACCCCTGGGGCTTTGATGTGGACAAGGTTGATGGAGGTGGCCAGGTGTTCTCGAACCAGCTGGCTGTGCACGTTGGAGTACACCCCCCCCACCTTGATCGCCACGCTCTTGACCGGGTAGAGCAGCAGCAGGTTGGAGCTGAGCCCGCTCACCTGCGGGGTCACGTAGTAGGTCGCTATCGCGGGCGGGTTGCTGGCGTATACGACTCCCACCCACATCCCACAGGCGACCAGCAGCGCCAGCACCTTGATCCGCCAGTTCCGCACCAGAAACGCGAAGTTCATCAGCTCCTCCCCGCGGTGGTGGGCTCACCGCTGGGACTGCTCCGAGCCCGAAAGCGCAGGCTGCGCCGGTGGCTCTCGTAGAGCGGCAGCCTCAAGAAGCTGCCCAGGCGAGCTGTCAGCTGATCAGAGTCGAGCTCTCCCTCCAGCTCCCCGCCCAGGGCCCAGCTGATCCTCCCGGTCTCCTCGGAGACCACCACCACCCCGGCATCCGTCGCCTGGGTGAGCCCCACCGCGGCCAGGTGCCGGGTGCCGCTGCGCTGGTTGCGATCACTGCGCTCGGCCAGGGGCAGGACGCACCCGGCGGCCACCACCCGCCCCCCATGCACCAGCGCCGCCCCATCATGTAGCGGCGACTTGTAGGTGAAGATGGTCCCCAGCACCTCGGCGGAGACCAGGGCGTCCAGCCTGACCCCGGTGGCGGCGATCTCCTCAAGGCCCACATCTCCCTGGATCACGATCAGAGCCCCTGTGGCTGACTCGCTGAGGCGCATGGCAGCCCTGGTCACCTCGTCCACGGTGCGTCGCAGCTGGGCGGTCTCGGGCCCCAGCAGGCCCCGCCTCAGTGTGCTCAGCCTTCCCATCTGGTCCAGCGCCCGGCGCAGCTCGGGCTGGAACAGGATGATGACCGCGATCAGGATCACCTGGCCGCCGTTGGTGTAGATGAACTTCAAAACCGGCAGGTCGAGGATGAAGGCGACCGCCCCCAAAGCGCCGATCAGGAGCAGCCCCACCAGGATCTGGACCGCCTGAGTGCCCCGCACCAGCAGCAGCAGCCGGTACACCAGGAAGGTGATGATCGCGACGTCCAGAAAGTCGCGCCAGCTGACTGTCTGGAACAGGACCCTGAAGGCCTCCCCGAGGTTCAGGCCGCCCAGGACCAGCATCAGGGGCCCGCGCCTGCGCCAGACGTCACGTCTGGTCCGGCGAGAAGATCGCGGCCAGCAGGGCCAGCTGCACCCAGTAGCGGTTCTCGGCTTGGTCGAACACCACCGACTGGGGACCGTCGATCACCGCGTCGGTTATCTCCTCGCCGCGGTGAGCGGGCAGGCAGTGCATCACCCTGACCCCGCTGGGGGCCCTGCCGAGGACGCCCTCGTTGATCTGGTAGGGGCCAAAGTCCTGCCGGCGGTCTTCGTGCTGGTCTTCCTGACCCATGCTGGTCCAGACGTCAGTGTAGATCACCTCCGTATCCGCCAAGCCCAGGTCGAGATCATTGGTTACCAAAACCCGCCGCCTGCTTCCGGGCGAGAGCTCCTCCATCCTGCTCAACTCGCGCTCACTCGGCTCATAGCCTGCGGGGGTGACCACCCTCAGCTCGATCCCAGCCACCGCAGCAGCCTCGATCCAGGAGTTGCACACGTTGTTGCCGTCGCCGACGAAGGTGACTCGGGCCCCGGCCAGGTCCCCGCGCACCTCGCGCACGGTCAGACAGTCGGCGAGGATCTGGCAGGGATGGCCGGAGTCGGTCATGGCGTTGATGACCGGATGCTCCATGCTCGCGGCCAGGCCGACAAGGTCGCGCGCTGAGGGGATGCGGGCCACCAGCCCGTCGGCATAGCGGTCCAGGATCCGGCCCACGTCGCTCACCGACTCCCGGCGCCCGAGCTCGATCTCACGGTCGAAGAGCGCAATCGGATGGCCGCCGAGGCGGTGGATGGCAGCCTCGAAGGAGACCCTGGTGCGGTTGCTGGGTCGCAGGAAGACCATCGCCACCGACCGCCTCGCCAGCGGCAACCCGGGATCCCGGCCCCGCTTGAGGTCGGCGGCCAGGTCCAGGAGGGCATCGAGATCGGCCCCCGTGAGGTCAGCCACCGCCAGGAAGTCCCGTCCCCGCAGTGCGCCTACCAAGTGCCTCCACCCATGACCGGACGTGTCAGCTCTGGAGCAAGTATAGGGGGCGGCCCGGGCGGCAGAATCAGCGCTTGGTGTACTGAGGAGCCTTGCGAGCGCGCTTCAGGCCGGGCTTCTTGCGTTCCTTCATGCGCGGATCGCGAGTCATCAACCCGGCCGCCTTCAGCTGCGGGCGCAGGGCGGCATCCATCACACACAGGGCCCTGGCCAGGCCATGCGCCACGGCCCCCGCCTGTCCGGCCACACCTCCACCCTCGACCTTGACGGTGACGTGGCAGCGGTCACGCAGGCCGGTCAGCTGCAGCGGTCGCATCGCCGCCTCCTCCAGCTCGCGCCGGCCGAAGTGACGCAGCGGCTCGCGGTCGTTGATCAACGCGGTGCCCTGGCCGGGATAGATCCTGACCCTGGCCACCGCGGTCTTGCGCCGACCGGTCCCGTACGCGTACCGAAGCTGCTCCTCGTCGCTCACAACTGCACCACCTCACCGCAATCGCCGAAGGTGATCGCCCGCGGCTTCTGGGCCGTGTGCGGGTGATCCGAGCCGGCGTAGATCTTCAGCATCTTCAACTGCCGACCGCCCAGGGTGTTGTGCTGCAACATCCCCTTCACCGCCTCTCGCAGCGGGGTGGTGGGGTCGCGCTTCACCACCTCGTCGTAGGTGCGCTCCCGGCGCCCCCCGGGATATCCCGTGTAGTGATCGTAGATCTTGGTGGTGCGCTTGCTGCCGGTCACCACCAGGTCCAAGGCGTTGATCACGACCACGTGGTCGCCCATCAGGGCGTGGGGGGTGTAGGTCGGAAGATGCTTGCCCCGCAGAACCCTGGCGATGTTGACCGCCAACCGCCCCAGGGTCTGACCGCGGGCATCCACCAGCCACCACTGCTCCGAGGTCTGCTCGCCGGTGGCGACGAAACTCCGCTGGATCGTTTGGGTGCTCACAGTACAACTCCCACCATTGCCGGCCGATGGTACTCCACCCGCCATTGATGCAGCCCCCGGGCCGGCGCCTTCAGCCAGCTCCGACTGGAGCCCCGTTCCAGAATCTCGTGCAGATCGGCGCGGCCCAGCCGCCGGACCCCGAAGCTCACCAGTGCCCCCACCAGGTTGCGCAGCATCCCCCGCAGGAACGCGTCACCCCTGACGTCGACCCGCACCAGACCATCGGCCTGCTGGACTTCAATCATGTCCACTGTGCGGGTGGTCGGCCCCCCCGGCCAGGAGCTCTGTCCGAGCTCTGAGAAGTCATGGGTGCCAAGGAAGGCACCGGCCGCCTCGCGCATGGGCGCCAGCTCAAGACGAGGGCTCACCCTCCAGGCGTAGCGAGCCAGGGTGGGACTCATGGTCGAGCTGGGGCTGAGCAGATAGCGATAGGTGCGCCGCCAGGCATCCCGGCGGGGATCGAAACCCTCCTGGGCGAAATCTGCCCGCAGCACCGCGATGTCGGCCGGAAGGTGCTGATTGCAGGCCCGCAGCAACCGCTCGGGATCCCAAGCCTGCGCCAGCTGGAACGCCACCACCTGTCCGTGAGCGTGGACTCCGGCATCGGTGCGGCCCGCGGCACTGACCCGTGGGCGTACCCCGCAGGCGGCCTCGAGCGCGTCCGAGAAGCGCCCCGACACCGTGGCCACGCCGGGCTGGGGCTGCCAGCCGTGGTAGTCGGTGCCGTCATAGGCGAGCACCATGCGATAGGTGCTCATCGCTGCGGAATCGATCAATCGACGAACTCCATGATCACAACCTCGGCGCCATCTCCCTGGCGGGGGCCCTTGTTGATGATCCTGGTGTAGCCCCCGGGCCGGTCCCGAAAGCGGTCCGCGTATTCACCGAAGAGGCGCGCCGCCACGTCCGGGCGAGTCACCACCCGCGCCACCTGGCGGCGCGCATGCAGGTCATCGCTCTTGGCGGTGGTGACCAGCTTCTCGACCCATCGCCTCAGCTCCTTGGCCTTGGCCTCGGTGGTCTCGATGCGCCCGTGCTCGACCAGGGCGGTGGCCAGATTCTTGGTGAGGGCGATGCGGTGGGCGGATGTCCGCCCCAGCTTCCTACCCGCTTTGAGGTGTCGCATCCGACCTAGCGCTCCGCCGCCTGGAAGACGGTATCGATCTCGTCGGCGGGCACGAACCCCTTGTCCACCAGCTTCTGCTTGATCTCGTCAAGCGACTTCTGGCCGAAGTTCCGCAGCGCCAGCAGCTCGTCGAGCCGCATCGCCAGCAGATCCCCCACCTTGCTGATGTCATTGGCCTTGAGACAGTTGAGCGCCCTCACGCTGAGCTCCAACTCCTCCACCGGGACCGTGCTCAGGCGGCTGTGCAGATCGGTGCCCACCGCCGCCGCCTCCGCCGTGGCTGTGAGGCTCTCGCCAAAGCTGGAGAACAGGTCCAGGTGGTGGGTGTAGTACTGGGCCGCCCGGCTCACCGCCTCCACCGGCGTGATGGTGCCATTGGTCCAGACCTCAAGCCCCAGCTTCTCCCAGTCGGTGTCCTGACCAACCCGGGTCTTCTCAACCACGAAGTTGGCCTTGACGACGGGGGTGAAGATCGAATCCACCGGGATGACTCCGATGGGCTGCCCCTCTTTCTTGTTCCGCTCCGCAGGGGTGTAGCCGCGCCCACGCTCCACGGTCAGGTCCATGCGCAGGCGGGCCTGGGGACCGTCCAGAGTGCAGATGTAGAGGTCAGGGTTGGCGATCTCCACATCCGAGTTGGGAACGATGTCGCCCGCGGTCACGCGCTTGCCCCCATGCACCTCCAGGATGAGGTGGGCGCCGTCGGGGTTGTGGCAGGTGAGGCTCATCTGCTTGAGGTTGAGAAGAATCTCGCCCACGTCCTCCTTGACGTGCTTGATGCTGGAAAACTCGTGGGCCACGCCGTCGATGGAGACCGCGGTCACGGCGGCCCCGGTCAGGGAAGACAGCAGCACCCGCCGCAGGGAGTTCCCCAAGGTGGTCCCGTATCCGGTCTCCAGCGGCTCGATCTCGAAACGCCCGTAGTTGGCCTCGTTGGCAACTTCACGGACTGTCGGCTGAACTGCGGTCTCTGGCATCTGAAGCAATTTCCTCGTGACTTTGGGGCGGGGGCGCCCCGGTGGTGGCTAGCGGGAGTAGTACTCGACGATCAACTGCTCGTCGATGCTGGTCTCCATCTCGCCCCGCTCGGGCTGGCGAGTGACGTCGACCCGGAGCTCCTGCGGATAAAGGGTCAGCCAGCTCGGCACGGCCTGCCCCCCGCGAAAGTCCACGGAGCGGCGGATGGGCTCGATCTCCCGGCTCCGCTCGCGCACCTGCACGATCTGGCCGGTGCGCAGCTGGTAGGAGGGGATGTTCACCATCTTGCCGTCGACCTGGAAGTGGCGGTGAGAGACAAGCTGCCGGGCCTCCTTGCGCGAGGAGGCGAACCCGGCGCGGTAGACGACGTTGTCCAGACGCTGCTCCAGCATCTGCAGCAACTCGGTGCCGGTGACCCCCTTGCGCGCCGAGGCGGCGTGGAAGTAGTTCTGGAATTGCGCCTCTAGAACCCCGTAGACCCGGCGCCCGCGCTGCTTGGCGCGCAACTGGATCCCGTACTCACTGATGCGGCGGCGGCGTGCCATCCCGTGCTGCCCGGGCGGGGTGGCGTTGCGCTTGGTGAAGGTGCAGCGGTCGCCCACGCACTTCTCACCCTTGAGGAACAGCTTGACCCCCTCGCGACGGCAGAGGCGACAGACAGGAGCGTGCGGATTGGCCATCCCAGTACCCCTCAGACCCGCCGACGCTTGGGCGGCCTGCACCCGTTGTGCGGCACCGGCGTGACGTCGATGATGGCGGTGATCTCCAAGCCGGCCGCCTGCAACTGGCGAATGGCAGCCTCCCTTCCCGAGCCTGGGCCCTTGACCAGGACCTCGATGCTCTTGAGGCCATGCTCCATGGCGCGCTTGGCGGCGTTCTCGGCGGTGGTCTGGGCCGCATAGGGCGTGCTCTTGCGTGAGCCCTTGAAGCCCGACGAGCCGGCACTGCCCGAGGCGATGGTGTTGCCCTGGGGGTCGGTTAGGGTCACGATCGTGTTGTTGAAGGTGCTGAGCACGTGCGCCTGGCCGACCGCGATGTTCTTGCGCTCGCGGCGCCGGGTCCGGACCACCTTCTTCTTCTTCGCCAAACCGTCTCCTCGCTCTAGTCCGGCCCGCTGACGCAGGCCGGTGGGTTACTTGCCCTTCTTCCGCCGCACGCCGACCGTCTTGCGCGGGCCGCGGCGCGACCGGGCGTTGGTCCTGGTGCGCTGTCCCCGCACCGGCAGGCCGCGCCGGTGGCGCAGGCCCCGGTAGGTGCCGATCTCCATCAGCCGCTTGATGTTGAGGGCCACCTGACGGCGGAGGTCGCCCTCGACCCGGCCCGGCATCTCCTTGGCGATCACGTCCCGCAGGCGGCTCACCTGAGCCTCGCTCAGGTCGTTGACCTTGATCCCGGGGTCGATCTGGGCCGACCGCAGCAGCTTCTGACTGGTGGTCGGGCCGATGCCGAAGATGTAGGTGAGGCCGATCTCGATCCGCTTGTCCCGCGGGAGGTCTACGCCGGCAATGCGAGCCATTGTTCTCCTATCCCTGGCGCTGCTTGTGCTTGGGGTTCTCGCAGATGACCCGCACGGTCCCGGAGCGCCGGATAACCTTGCACTTGTCGCAGATCCTCTTCACCGAGGCCCGGACCTTCATCTCGTACTCCTAGCGGACTGCTGCTTTGTCATACCAACCTGGTCAATATCCGGCCTCGCCCCGGATCGGTGGCCGACCTCTCGACCAAGACCCTATCCCCGGGAAGGAGCCGGACACTCGCCAAGCGCGCCCTCCCGGCCGCGTGAGCCACCAGCTTGTCTCCACCTTCCAACTCGACCCGGAAGAGCGAGTTCGGCAAGGGTTCAAGGATGCGACCCTGGAGCATCCCCGGGTCAGACAAGTCAGAGGGCACACGAAAACCAGAGCAGGCTTCGCCCGCCAAGAGTATAGCTGATCGCGGGCTCCCCCTCAGTCAACCCAGTCCTCCTGGGGCCCGGTGGTCGTCAGCACCTCGGGCCCGGACTCGGAGATCGCCAGGGTGTGCTCGAAGTAGCAGGAGCGCAGGCCGTCTCCGGTGACCACGGTCCATCTGTCCGGCTGCACCACGGTTCCCGGCGAGCCCTGGTTGACAATCGGCTCGATGGCGATGCAGAGGCCGGGGCGAATCTCCACGCCCCTGCCCGCCCTGCCGTAGTTGGGGACCTCGGGTTCCTCGTGCATGTCCCGACCGATTCCGTGGCCGGTGTAGCCGCGCACCACCGAGAAGCCGTTGGCCTCCACATGATCCTGGACCGCCTGCCCGATGTCGCCCAGTCGGTTGCCCGGCCGAGCTGCGTTGATGCCCCGCCGCAGCGCTTCCCTGGTCACATCCAGGAGCCGCTGGGAGACCGGGTCCACCTCGCCGCAAGCGACGGTGAGCCCGGCATCAGCCCACCAGCCCTGGTGGATGAGCCCACAGTCGAGGCTGACCAGGTCCCCCTCTCTGATCCTGAGACCGCCAGGGACCCCGTGCACCACCTGCTCGTTGACCGACACGCAGAGGTGCTTGGGAAATCCGTCGTAGCCCAAGAAGCCCGGGAAGCACCCCCGCTGCCTGATCGCCCGGTTGGCCGCCCGGTCCAGCTCCGAGGTGGTGACCCCGGGCGCGACCATGGCCGCCAGCTCCTCCAGCACCTCCGCCAGGAGATGCCCCGCCTCTCGCATCAGGGCGACCTCCTCGGAGCGCTTCAGGGTGATCAAACGAGCACCTGCATGAGGCTTCGATGGACCTCCTCCACCGAGGTGGTGCCGTCCAGGCGCACCACCGGCACCTGGTCGCTCAGATACTTCAGCACCGGCTCGGTCTGGTCGCGGTACACCGCCAACCGCTGGGTGACCACCTCCGGCCGATCGTCCTCCCTGTGCTCCAAGCCGGACCGCCGGCTGAGCCGCGCCACCAGGTCTGCCTCGGGCACATCCAGCACCACCACCAGATCCAGCGGACGCTCCATCTCGCCCAGCATCTGCTGGAGCTCACGGGCCTGGGCGACCGTCCTGGGAAAGCCGTCGAGCACGAACCCCTCCGGGCTGGACCCGTCCTCGAGGCGATGCCTGATCATCCTGACAATGACCTCGTCAGGCACCAGCTTGCCGGCCGCCATGTACGAAGAGGCCATCTGGCCCAACTCGGTGCCGGCGGCGCGATGCTCCCTGAGCATGTCCCCGGGAGCGATGTGGTCGAGGCCCTGCTGCTCACGAAGCAGCTCCGCCTGAGTGCCCTTGCCCGACCCGGGCGGGCCGAACAGGATCAGATTGCGCCGCAGTCCCTTCCCCTCCATGTCTCTCCATGTCCCTCCCTCAGCGGATGAAGCCTCGGTACTGGCGCATCAAGAGCTGGGTCTCCAGCTGCTTCATGGTGTCGAGTGACACGCCGACCACGATCAGGACCGCAGTGCCACCCAGATAGAGGCCGGTGTTGGGCTGCTGGCCGGTCAGGAAGGCCGTCAGCAGAGGGAGCACGACCGTGACCACGCCCAGGAAGATGGCGCCCGCCAGCGTGATCCGGCTCATGACCCGGGCCAGGTACTGGGCGGTCGCCGCCCCGGGACGGATCCCCGGGATGTAGGTGGCGCTCTTCTTGAGGTTGTCGGCGGCGTCCTCGGGGTCGAAGGTTACGGCGGTGTAGAAGAAGGTGAAGCCCATGATGAGGGCGAAGTAGATCACCTCATATCCGATGTCGACGGCCAGGCTCGGGCCCACGGGGTTCCAGTAGGTGTGGAACCAGGTCGCCAGCTGGCCCACCACTCCCCCGGTCTGCCCCACCGCGGGCAGGAAGAAATTGGCGAACAAGGTGGGAAAGAACATGATGGAGATGGCGAAGATGATCGGGATCACGCCGGCCTGGTTGACCCGCAGGGGCAGAAAGCTGCTGCGCCCCTGGTAGACCTGCCGGCCCACCACCCTCTGCGAGGACTGGATGGGGATCTTGCGGGTCGCCTGCTGCACGAAGATGATCCCCGCCGCAACCAGGATCCCGATCACGGCGAAGATGAAGATGGTGAAGGTCTGGCTGTGGCCGCCGTTGGTGAAGGTGATCAACCCGTTGGGGATCTGGGCCACGATCCCGACCATGATGATGATCGAGACCCCGTTGCCGAGGCCGTACTCGGTGATCAGCTCGCCGAACCACATCATGATCACGGTCCCCCCGGTCAGGATCAGGATGATGCCGACCGTCGCCGGAAAGGAGGTGGTCGGGGAGAGGATGTTCTGCCCCTGGAAGGTGAAGGTCTCGAACAGGCGGGTGTAGCCGAAGGACTGCAGCAGAGCCAGCAGGACCGTCAGGTAGCGCGCGTACTGGGTGAGCCGGCGCCGGCCCAGGTCGCCCTCCTTGGACATCTCCTTGACCCGAGTCGAGATCACGGTCATCAGCTGCATGATGATGGTGGCGTTGATGTAGGGGTTAAGCCCCAGGGCCACGATCGAGATGCCGGCGTTGCCACCGGTGCCGAAGCCGCTGCCGGAAAAGAGGTTGACCAGCCCCAGGATGCTGTTGCTGGCGAAGAGCTGCTTGAGGGCCAGGGCATTGACGCCGGGGATGGTGATCGTCGCCAGCATCCGAAAGGCTATGACCAGCCCTATCGTGATCAGGAGCTTACGGCGAAGCTCGGGGACCTGCATGGCGGCGCGGAGCGCACCGAACAGGTTCATGGCTCGCTAACCTGTCCTCCGTTGGAGGACTCGGGCCCGGCCACAGCCGGCTCAGCCTCCAGGAGCTCGACTGATCCTCCGGCGCCCTCGATGGACGCCCTGGCGGCCGCACTGGCCCGGTGGACCCTGATGGTGAGCTTGGGAGGGGTGCCCCCACCGGCCAGCAGCTTCACCGGCAGCCCCGCCTGGCGCACCAAGCCCGCCTGCCGGAGCGCCTCCAGGTCCACTGTGGCTCCCTCCCCGAAGCGCTTGAGCTTGCCGCAGTTGACCACCTGGTATTCGACCCGAAAACGGTTGTAGAAGCCCCTCAGCTTGGGAACCCTCTGGCTGAGCGGCATCTGCCCACCCTCGAAGGCCCGTGGAACGCTCGAGGAGCTGCGTGCCCCCTGCCCCTTCTGGCCCCTGCCGGCGGTCTTTCCGCCGCCTGCCGAGATACCCCGGCCGACTCGCTTGCGCTGGCGCCGGCTGCCCTTGGCCGGCTGGACCTGATCCAGTCTCACCGGGGGTCCTCCGCGGCGGCTTTCGACCCGCCCTCGACCTTCACCAAGTGGGGCACGGTCAGGATCATCCCCCGGATGGAGGGGCTGTCCTGGTGCTCCACCGTCTGGTGCAGGCGGTGCAGCCCCAGAGCGGCGATGGTGCGCTTCTGGTTCTCGGCATAGCCGATGGCACTCTTGGTCCAGGTGATCCGGAGCATGTCCTCACTCACCGGCCGGCTCCGCAGCCGCGACAGCTGCCTGAGATGGCCTGACCCCGAGCTCGGCCAGCGTCTTGCCGCGCAACCGCGCCACCGTCTCCGCGGTGCGGAGCTCCTTGAGGGCCTCGATGGTGGCGCGCACGGTGTTGATCGAGTTGTCGCTGCCCAGCGACTTGGTGAGGATGTCCTTGATCCCGGCCAGCTCCACAACGGCGCGCATCGCGCCTCCGGAGATGACCCCGGTTCCCGGCGATGCCGGACGCAGCAGGACCCGGGCGGCCCCCTCCTTGCGCAGCACCGCGTGGGGGATGGTGCGACCCACCATCGGAACCTGGATCATGTGCTTCTTGGCGTCGTCGACACCCTTGCGAATGGCCTCGGGGACCTCGCCCGCCTTGCCCAGGCCGGCGCCCACGCGGCCGGCGCCGTCGCCGACCACCACCAGGGCGGAGAAGGAGAACCGGCGACCGCCCTGGACCACCTTGGCCACGCGGTTGAGGCTCACCACCCGCTCGGAGAACTCGCTCCTGGCCTCGCGGTCAGAGCGCGCCATATTCATACTCATGAAACTGCCTTCAGAATTCCAGACCGGCCGCTCGGGCCGCGTCGGCTAGGGCTTGAACTCGACCATGGTACAGGTATCCACCCCGGTCGAAGACGACCCGCCGTACCCCCGCCGCCACCGCCCGCTCGGCGACCGCGGTTCCCACGGCAGCCGCGCTGGCCTTGTTCGAGCCCTTGGGCGACACCTGCCCCTCGGCGGTGCTGGCGGCAACCAGGGTGCGGCCGCTGCTGTCATCCACCACCTGGGCATATACGTGGCGCAGGCTGCGGTACACACAAAGACGCGGTCGCTCGGCGGTGCCGGCCACCCGCCGGCGCACCCGCCGGTGCCGGTGCTGACGCGCGCCGTCTCTATCTGTGATGCTCATATCAGGCCTTAGCCCCCTTGCCACTCTTGCCGGCCTTGCGCCTGACCACCTCGCCCCGGTACCTGACACCCTTGCCCTTGTAGGGCTCGGGGGGCCTGGTGGAGCGGATCTTGGCGGCCAGCTGGCCCACCGACTCCTTGTCCATTCCGGAGACCGCGATCCTGGTCGGCTCGGGGACCTCCACCTTCAGGCCGGGCAGCGGCGTGATCCGTATGGGATGCGAGTAGCCCAGCTGCAGCTGCAGGTCTGTCCCCTGCAGCGCCGCCCGGTAGCCCACCCCCTGCAGCTCCAGCTCGCGCCGGAAGCCAGTGGTCACACCCGTCACCATGTTGGCGACCAGAGTGCGGCTCAACCCATGCAGAGAGCGATGGGTCGAGGAGTCGGTGGGACGCTCGACAAGGATCTCGGACCCCTCCTGGCGAGCCTTGATCGGATAGGGCAGCGCCCTGCCCATCTCACCCAGCGGCCCGGTGACCCGGACGTTCTGGCCCTCGATGGTCACGGTGACCCCGCTGGGAACCGGGATCGGCGATCTTCCGATGCGTGACATCTCAGCCCCTACCAGATCTCGGCGAGGACTTCGCCGCCAATGCCGAGCCGGCGCGCCTCGCGCCCGGACATGATTCCCCTGGGAGTGGACACGATGGCGGTCCCCAGCCCCCCCAGGACACGGGGGATCTCCTGGCGGCCGCGATACACCCTGAGTCCCGGGCGGCTCACCCGCTTCAGCCCGGTCAGCGCCCGGCCCTCCTTGGTGGCACGCTTCAGATCCAGCCAGAGCTGGCGGTGGGCGTCGTCCTCAGTGGTCCCGAAGCTGCGGATGTAACCCTCCTCCTGGAGGACGCGCGCAATCTCCACCTTGACCTTGCTGGCGGGCATCTCCACCCGCTCGTGCCCGGCCAGGTTGGCGTTGCGCACGCGGGTCAACATGTCGGCGATCGGATCACTCAGCATCGGCTTCCTACCAACTCGACTTCCGCACCCCGGGGATCTGTCCCTGGGAGGCGTGAATTCTAAAGCAGATCCGGCAGAGGCCGAACTTGCGCATGTAGCCACGGGGACGGCCGCACAGGTTGCAGCGACTGCGAGCCTGCACGGGGAACCGGGGAGCCCGCCGGCTGGCCATAATCTTCGACTTCTTGGCCATCTCGAGCCTCCCTAGCGCCTGAACGGCATGCCCAAGGCGGCCAGCAGGCTGCGCCCCTCGGCATCCGTCTTGGCGGTGGTCACAATCGTGATCTCGAGCCCTCGCAGCTTGTCGATCTTGTCGTAGTCGATCTCCGGGAACACCAGCTGCTCGTGCAGGCCCAGGGTCATGTTGCCGTGACCGTCGAAGCGCGCCGTGATCCCGCGAAAGTCGCGGATCCTGGGCAGCGCCACGCTGATCAGGCGATCCAGGAACTCCATCATGCGAGCTCCCCGCAGGGTCACCTTGACCCCGATCGGCATCCCCGCCCGCAGCTTGAAGGCGGCCACCGACTTCTTGGCCTTGCGCACCGTCGGCTGCTGGCCGGTGATGATGCGCAGGTCCGTCGAAGCGGCGTCCAGTGCCTTGCCGTTCTGGGTGGCCTCGCCGACCCCGACGTTGACCACGATCTTCTCCAGCTTGGGCACCTGCATGACGTTGAGGTAGCCGAACTCGGTGATCAGAGCCGGCACCACGGTCTCTCTGTAGGTCTCCACAAACCGAGGTGGGGCAGCGTTCGGGCTCATGCGCGGGGTCCTCTCAGGTAGGCCTCACCGCAGCGCTTGCAGTAGGGCACGTATTGCTCCCCCTCCAACCGGCGGCCCAGCCTGGTCGGCTGATCGCAGCGATTGCACACCAACTGCACGTTGCTGTAGTGCATCGGCGCGGGGAAGTCAACGATACCACCCTGCATGGCGGTGGTCCCTCCGGCCTGCTGGCCGGCCCGCTGGTGGCGCTTGCGGATGTTGACCCCGGCGACCACGATCCGGCCCTCCGCCGAGAAGGTGCGCTGGACCACTCCGCGGCGGCCCCGCTCGCTGCCGGAGATCACAACCACGGTGTCGCCGGAGCGGATGTCGAGGCTGCGCACGTGGGGACGGTGCTGGGGCTTCTGGACGGGCACTCTCAGAGCACCTCCGGGGCTAGTGACACGATCTTCATGAAGTTGCGCTCCCGCAGCTCGCGCGCCACCGGCCCGAAGATGCGGGTGCCGCGCGGGTTGTTCTGGGGGTTGATCAGGACCGCGGCGTTATCGTCGAAGCGGATCCTGGTGCCGTCGACGCGGCGGCACTCCTTGGCGGTCCTGACCACCACCGCCTTGACCACGTCTCCCTTCTTCACCGCCGAGTTGGGCTGGGCCACCTTGACCGCGGCCACGATGATGTCGCCCAAAGAGGCGTAGCGGCGGTATGAGCCGCCCAACACCCTGATGCAGAGGATCTCCCTCGCCCCGCTGTTGTCGGCCACCTTGAGCACTGTTTCCTGCTGGATCATGGCTCAGCGCGCCCTCTCGACGATCTCGACCACGCGCCAGCGCTTGGTGCGGCTGAGCGGCCTGGTCTCCATGATCCGAACCCGGTCCCCGACGCGGCACTCGTTGACCTCGTCATGGGCCTGGAAGCGGCGGCTGCGGCGCAGCACCTTGCGGTACAGGTTGTGGGCTCGAAGGTCCTCCACCTGCACCACCACTGTCTTCTCCATCTTGTCGCTGACCACCAGACCCACCCGCACCTTGCGCCGGGCCCGAGCGATCTGCTCTTGGGTCTCGCTCACTTGGCCTCCTCCATCAGGTCCGCCAGCTGCCGACCCCGAAGCAGGGTGATCACCCGGGCTATTCCCCGGCGCACCTCCCTAATCCTGCGGTGCTGCTCCAGCTGGCCGGTGGCGCGCTGCAGCCGCAGCTGCAGCAGCTCCTGCCGTCGCTCGGCCAGAGTCTGGGTCAGACCGTAGTCGTCCATGTCGCGCAGTAGCTGCAACTCGTCGCGATGCTTGCTCATGCCTCGGCCTCCGCGGCGGAGACGGTCTCCTCCAGGGCGACGAACCGGGTCTTGACCGGAAGCTTGTGGGCGGCCAGGCGCATCGCCTCGCGGGCCGTGTCCTCGCCCACGCCATCCATCTCGAAGAGAATCCGCCCCGGCTTGATGACCGACACCCAGCCCTCGGGGTTGCCCTTACCGGAACCCATCCTGGTCTCGGCCGGCTTTTTGGTGATCGGCTTGTCGGGGAAGACCCGGATCCAGATCTTGCCACCACGGCGGACGTGGCGCGTCATGGCACGCCTGGCCGCCTCGATCTGGCGGTTGGTCATCCAGCAGGGCTCGAGCGCCTGGAGGCCGAAGGTGCCGAAGGCGAGAGTCGAGCCCCGATGGGCCGCCCCTGTCATGCGCCCGCGGTGCACCTTGCGGTGCGCGGGGCGCCTCGGGATCAGCATCTCAGCTGTCCTCCTTCTTGGCGGCCGGCTTGCGCGCCGGCTTGGGCTTGGCCGCCGGCTCCTCGCCCGCCACCTGGGTCTCCTTGACCGCGACCGCGCGCTTGCGCGCCGCGGGCTTGGCCTTGGCGGGCTCGGCGGCCGCCTCCACCACCGGGGAGTCCTCTGGAGCAATCACCGCGGAAGCGGT